>CAJAWW010000054.1 GCA_903946745.1 uncultured beta proteobacterium | reverse complement strand
TTGTATCAGCCGGTGCCCGGCAAGTTCAAGGACTACATCGCAATCCCCAAGGCTAACGGCTACCAGTCATTGCACACGACGCTGATCGGCCCCTTTGGCACACCAGCGGAAATCCAGATTCGCACGGCCGAAATGCATCATATTGCCGAGTCGGGCGTCGCCTCGCACTGGCTGTACAAGGACGAAAGCGCGTTCGACCAGTTGCAGCAGAAAACTCACAAGTGGCTGCAGTCGCTGGTTGAACTGCAATCGACGTCTGGCGATTCATCGGAGTTTCTTGAGCACGTAAAAGTGGATTTGTTTCCTGGCGAAGTTTACGTGTTCAGCCCCAAGGGCAAGATTTATCCGCTGCCGCGTGGCGCAACGCCGGTCGACTTTGCCTACGCCGTGCACACCGACATCGGCGATCGCTGTTTCGCCTGCCGCGTTAATTTCGAAACCGTACCATTGCGCACTGAATTGCGCAGCGGTGACCGTGTTGAAATTATCACCGCACCGAATGCCGGGCCGAATCCGGCCTGGCTTTCTTTTGTCAGAAGTTCTCGCGCTCGTTCCAAGATCCGGCATTTTCTAAAAACCCAGCAGAGCGACGAGTCGGCAGCGCTGGGCGAGCGCCTGCTGGGGCATGCCTTGCGTCAGATCGGCTTTGATCCGGACGACATTCCAGTCGCATCGTGGGAACGCTTTCGCCGCGAATCAGGAACCCGCAGCAAACGCGTGGTGCTGGCGGATATCGGTTTGGGCAAGCGCCTGCCGGCGATTGTCGCGCGACGTCTCGCCGACGGCGTCATGTTGCGTGACCTGTCGGCAAGCGACGCGAAGGCTGCCGCTGCCGCCCGCCATCCGATCCTGATCCGTGGTGCCGATGGTGTTGTCGTGCAACTGGGTAAGTGTTGCCTGCCGATTCCGGGCGACCCCATTATTGGCATGATCCGCAAGGGGCAGGGGCTGATAATTCATACGCATGATTGTCCGGCAGTCGCCAAGCTGCGCACCGAGCGCGGTAACTGGGTCGATGTCGAATGGGAGCCTGCCGACGGTCGACTGTTCGAGGCCAGCCTGCGGGTCATGGCACACAACCAGCCGGGTGTGCTGGCGCGCCTGGCGGCGGGCATTGCTGAAACGCAATCGAACATCGTCAACATCCGCATGGACGAAGATCGCACCGCCACCACCTCGGTATACTTCACGTTGCAGGTCGCGGATCGCATTCATCTTGCCCGCATCGTGCGCGCACTGCGGCGCGTGCCGGAAGTGGTGCGCATTACCCGTTACGCCGAGCCCTCACACTGATTCACGCTATTTCACACTTACCCGGAAAAGGAAACATCATGGCACTTTACGAATCCGAGCACACCAAATTCATGCGCGAATGGATGGAAAAGAATCCGCAGGAACTTGAAGAGCAGGCGCAAGGCCGTGCCCTGTGGTGGGACAAGCCGGCACCGACGGCGGAAGAAGCCCGAATCATCGCCGCCGCAAAAGTGCCCAACAAGGCGTATTACTACGACGCGAATTAACCTGAAACCCAGTTCTCCACGGAGGGCACAGAGAACACAAAGGGAAAACGGCTAATTGCAATCCGGGGTTGGATCGCGGAGATTTGGCAGTCCAATTTGGTTGGCAGCCGTGGTTGGCATGCGAAATCTCCCTTGACCTGACCGCCCTCTCTCCTGTCATCTGACCGCACTATCTCATCGCGTTGACCAGGCCGAACATCGGGCAGCAATCGGGCAGCAATCGGTCATCTGCGGACAGCGAGGATGGGGAAACAACCCTATTTTGAACGGCAGTTAACCGGTCGACACCCGCCGTACGCGATAGCGACCCGGAAGAGCGCAGACCTTGCCTCACCCAGGCACGAATACCGCCGGACTGATGTTGAAAAACTTGGCCAGTTTCCCAGCCAAGGTCGCGCTGATCTTTCGCTTGCC
>CAJAWW010000053.1 GCA_903946745.1 uncultured beta proteobacterium | reverse complement strand
GGCAGTGACCGACTGGTTCGATGGCTGGTTGGCGCGCAAGCTCGATCAGACCTCCGCATTTGGGGCGTTTCTCGATCCGGTAGCCGATAAATTGATGGTCGCAGCCGCGCTCGTCATGCTGGTGCAACTGGGCCGCGCGGACGCTATTTTGGCCTTCATTATCATCGGTCGCGAGATCGCCATTTCTGCGTTGCGCGAATGGATGGCGAAGATTGGTGCGGTAAAAAGCGTGGCCGTATCATTCGTCGGTAAACTGAAAACCACGGCACAGATGACCGCGATCCCGCTACTGCTCTGGAATGCGCCCCTGGGGCCGTTTGACACGCGAAAAATAGGTGACTGGCTGCTTTGGATTGCCGTAGTGTTAACCCTGTGGTCGATGATTTATTACCTCAAAAAAGCCTGGCCGGAAATTTCCGAGCGCAGTCGTTGACAGCGCGAATCCGCTCGCTATAATGCGCCCCTGTTCTGCGGGAGTAGCTCAGTTGGTAGAGCGATACCTTGCCAAGGTATAGGTCGAGAGTTCGAGACTCTTCTCCCGCTCCAGAATATCTGGGGGAAAGCGCAATGCTTTCCCCCTTTTTACTGAAACGCTGGCTGGGTGCGGCTTTCGGCGCGATGGCAGAGTGGTTATGTAGCGGCCTGCAAAGCCGCGTACCCCAGTTCGATTCTGGGTCGCGCCTCCAGAAATCTTATCGATAAGTCATTAAAGACGCCACGCCAGCACTTCGTCGGCGGTGCGCAGTCGTGCCGATACGACCTTGGTAATGTTGCGATAAACCTTCAGGCCAATTTCCGGGCGCGCGTTGATGATCTGATCGTTGATTCGCACCAGAACGCAGTCGGTTACGGCAATCACGCTGGCGCTGCGCGCCTCGTTGTCAGCTAAGGCCATTTCACCGAAGCTGTCTGCGGGTTCCAGTTTGGCCAGTTCAACTTCGCCACCTCTGCCCGACTTCACCACGCGTGCTTCGCCATTGAGGATGATGTACATGTGGTTGCCAACATTGCCTTCTTTGACGATATACGCGCCGGGCACAAAGGTGCATTTTTCGGAACTGCCGAGCAAATCGCTGATCTCGGCCGGCGTTAGCCCCTGAAATGCTTTGACGTGCTCCGAGAGCCTGAACAGAAGGCGTTGCAGGTCATTAAAGGTAAATTGTTCGCGAATCCAACTCATGGCATCCTCATATGTTCAGTGCTGCAAGTAAGTCTTGTTCCATTCGCACAAGCGTCGCGGTGTGCGCCAGTTCTGTGCCGCTTAGTAAAAAAACATCTTCAGCCCGCTCCCCCAGTGTTGCGACCTTTGCGGTATGCAGGGATACGCCATGCTCGCCGAGCACGCGGGCGATGGCATAGAGCAGACCGGGTCTGTCGGCTGCCATGATGGACATGACATAGTGGCTGCCACGTTCGTCGGCGCGAATTTCAACTTTTGGGGTGATCGGAAAGTGTTTTACCTGCCGTGATAGCCGGCCCTCGACTGATCTCGGTAACGGTGGCAACTGGATGAGTTGTTGTGTCAGGTCGTGCTCAAGCAGTGGAATGACATCGCGATATGATCCGGAATCGTTTGAAGGAAAGATGACGAAGCTGTCAAGCGCGTAGCCGTGGCGGGTTGTATGTATCTTGGCATCAGCAATGTTGGTGCCTTGTCGGGCGAAGAACCCGCACAGGCGGGCGAACAGATTGGGTTGATCTTTTGCATACACCATAATCTGCAAGCCTTCGCCGATCGGATTGGGGCGTGCGCGGATCACTGGTGTATCCGGGCTTGGCTGATGATAAAGAATGCGCGTGTGCCAGGCGACTTCGTCGGCATCATGGCGCATGAAATAGCCCGTATCCAGTTCTCCCCAGAGCGTTTGCTCAACATCGGTGCGCAAACCGTGATAGCGGAGAATGCGGCGCGTTTCTTCCTGCCGTTCAGGTACGCCGGCGAGTTGGGGCGAAGCGTCACCGCGAAGATGCTTTGCGGTGATGCGAAACAAGTCTTCGAGGAGCTTTCCTTTCCATGCATTCCATACTTTGGGGCTGGTGCCGCGAATGTCAGCCACAGTCAGTAAATACAAGGCAGTCAGTTTTTTGAGTGTGCCGACTTTTTCGGCAAAGCTGAAAATGACATCCGGATCAGAAAGATCTTGCTTCTGCGCAACGTGCGACATCGTCAGATGGTGCTCTACAAGAAACACGACCAGTTCCGCATCTTCGCCAATGATGTCGTGATTCTGGCAAAAGCGTTTGGTATCGCCCATCCCCAGTTTTGAGTGGTCGCCGCCACGGCCCTTCGCAATATCGTGAAACAGGGCGGCTATATAGAGGAGCGAGTGCCGCTCGAACCCGGTCATCAGTCGTGAGCAGAACGGGTATTCATGCGCGAACTCGGGCATGGTGAAGCGTCGAAGATTGCGCACCACCTGCAGAATATGCTGATCGACCGTGTACACATGAAACAGGTCATGCTGCATCTGTCCCACGATGCGACCAAACGCGGGAATATATCGTCCGAGTATGTCGAACTGATTCATCAGGCGCAGCGCATGGATCAGGTGTTTTTGCTGAAACAGCTTCAGGAACAGCGCCCGATTAGCGGGTGCCCGCCTGAATTCGGCGTCGATGCGGCCACGCGCGCGCCACAGCGCACGCAGGGTGCGTGGGGTTAGCCCCTTGAGTTCCGGGCGCTGCATTAGCAGCAGGAAACATTCGAGCAGCGCTTGTGGTTGTCGATCAAAACTATTTTCGTCGCGTACGTCAAGCTGTTCGCGAACCATCTGGAAGCATGCGTTGATGATGATGGGCGCCCCCTGCCTTGCTGGCAAGAGCCGGTCGGCCAGAATCTGCATGACCAGTACATTGAGTTGAGTGACCAGTTTGGCGTTCTGGTAGTAATGCTGCATCAATATCTCGGACGCACGCTTGCTGTCCGTGGCTTCAAAGCCCATGGCGCGTGCCAGTTTTTCCTGATGGTCGAAGAGCAGGCGTTCTTCGCGACGGCCGGTCAGAAAATGCAGTTCAACGCGCAGATCGCGCAGGCGCTGGTCGGTTTTTTCCAGTTGGCGCGCTTCCGCTGCGGTAATCAGCCCGGCCTTGCTCAGGCTGTTCCAGTCATCGCCGATACCGGCCGCCCGGTTGATCCAGCGTATGACCTGAAGGTCGCGCAGTCCGCCGGGGCTTTCCTTGCAGTTCGGTTCCAGGCTGTAGGGCGTGTCGTTAAACTTGGCATAGCGTTCAGCCTGCTCAAGCATTTTTGCGCGCAGGAATGATGCGGCGTCGAGCGTTGCGTCGTAGCTCTGTTCGAAGTTTTGGAAGGTCTGTGATGCGCCGGCCAGAAATCGGGCTTCAAGTAGTGATGTTTTGACGGTGATGTCGTGTTCGGCTTCATCGAGACATTCGTCGGCGGTGCGAACGCTGTGGCCTATGTCAAGACCAATATCCCAGAGCAGACCGACCAGCGTTTCCAGTTTTGCGGACGCTTCGGTATGCGCCGGTTCAGGCAGCAGAATCAAGAGGTCGATGTCGGAACCTGGATACAGTTCGCCGCGTCCGTAGCCGCCAACGGCGACCAGCGCATAGTCGGCGGGAAGGTCGATGGCGTTCCACAAGTTGCGAAGAACCGTATCGACCAGCGTGGTGCGCGCGCGCAGCACACTCAGGCTGTCCCGCTTCTCAAGCCAGTTTTCGCGGAGTTGCTTTTGTCCGGATATCAGCGATGCGCGGGCGTTAGCCGCGAGTTGAGGAAGATCGCTCATGCCGCTTGTATCGCTTATGTCGCTATGGGTCAGGGGGTGATTGTGATGCCTTGTGGGCAGGATGGCGCTCCGGCAGAGAGCGTCAACACCGCAACGCCGGTTTGCGTGACGGTGACCGTGTGCTCCCATTGCGCAGACAAGCTGCGATCTTTGGTGACGATCGTCCATCCGTCGGGTAGTTCGGAGATGGCAGCTTTGCCGGCGTTAATCATGGGCTCGATGGTAAATACCATTCCCGTTTCGAGTATCGGGCCCTCGGCGGCCTTTCCGTAGTGCAGCACCTGCGGCTCTTCGTGGAAATTCCGTCCGATGCCATGGCCGCAGAACTCGCGTACCACCGAAAACCCGGCACTTTCGGCATGTTTCTGGATGGCTGCGCCGATTGATCCGAGACGCACACCGGGCTTTACTTGAGCAATGCCGACCCAGAGGCATTCATGGGTGATGGCGACCAGTCGTTTGGCCAGAATCGAGGCATCGCCAACGACGAATGTCCGGCTGGTGTCTCCATGCCAGCCTTGTTTTATGGTGGTGATGTCAAGGTTGACGATGTCGCCTTTTTTCAATGCGCGATCATTCGGGATGCCATGGCAAACTTGGTGGTTGACGGAGGCGCAAATCGATTTCGGGTAAGGCTTGTATCCCGGTGGCGCGTAGTTCAGCGGGGCCGGAATGCAGCCCTGCACATCAACCATGAAGTTGTGGCAAAGCCGATCCAGTTCGGCAGTGGTTACTCCCGGCGTTACGAACGGTTCGATATAGTCGAGAACCTCTCCGGCCAGACGGCATGCGGGGCGCATCTCGGCGACGTCCTCGGGGGATTTTATGGAAATGGCCATGTCCGATATTTGCGTCTGCGTCTGTGTCGTTTGTGCTGGAAGCCGCATTCTACAGGTCGTCGTTGCAACGATGGCTACAACTTGTGCATGGCCAGAGAACGCCGCTATAATGTTTGGCTGTCTGGGATGGTCCCGGACAAATACTCACGCTCGGCGCCGATAGGGTGGCTTTCGGATTTGTTGAAAGCAGCACGGCCGAGCGGCGGTTTTAACCCATATCGGAGATACTCGATGAGCACTACCATGCGCCAGATGCTGGAGGCCGGTGTACATTTCGGCCACCAGACACGTTTCTGGAACCCCAAAATGGCCCCGTATATTTTCGGCCATCGCAACAAAATCCATATTATCAACCTCGAAAAGACCCTGGTGAAATACCAGGAGGCAATGGCCTTCATCAAGAAGATGGCGGCCAAAAAGGGTACCGTGCTGTTTGTGGGTACCAAGCGCCAGGCGCGCGAGATCATTGCCGAAGAAGCGCAGCGTTGCGGCATGCCATTTGTCGATGAGCGTTGGCTCGGCGGCATGATGACCAATTTCAAGACCCTCAAGCTGTCGGTCAAGCGTCTGAAGGATCTTGAGCAATTGGTTCAGGATGGCGGCTTTGAAAAGCTGAGCAAAAAAGAAGGCCTCACCTTGCAGCGCGAAATGGACAAGTTGGTCAAGTCCATCGGCGGCATCAAGGATATGGGCGGCCTGCCGGACGCGATTTTCATTATTGACGTGGGTTACCACAAGATCGCCATTACCGAGGCTGCGAAACTGGGCATCCCGGTGATCGCGGTAGTGGATACCAATCACTCACCGGAAGGCGTTCAGTTTGTGATTCCCGGGAATGACGATTCATCACGGGCAATCCGTTTGTATGCGCGTGGCGTGGCGGATGCCATTCTCGATGGCAAGAACCAGTCGCTCAACGAGGTGGTGCAGCAGATGTCCGGTGACGATGAGTTCGTCGAGGTCGAAGAAAGCGCTGCCGAGTAACGGCGAAATGCTATTCGTTGCAGAGAGCGCAGAGACGATGTTTTTTTCTGTGCTCTCTGTAGCCAGACGGTTTTGATTTTGGAGTAGAAAAATGGCGGAAATTACCGCAAGCATGGTGAAAGAACTGCGCGAGAAGACCGACGCGCCGATGATGGAATGCAAGAAGGCGCTGACCGAAGCCGGTGGCGACATGGACAAGGCGGAAGAGGTTCTGCGTGTCAAGTTGGGTAACAAGGCCAGCAAGGCGGCGACCCGTGTGGCGGCTGAAGGCGTCGTTTCGATCAATATTAGTGCGGACGGCAAGCTTGGCAGCATCATCGAAATCAATTCGGAAACTGATTTTGTTGCCAAGAACGATGACTTCCTCAAGTTGGGTGCTGATTGCGCCGGGCTGGTGGCAGCAAAGAATCCCGCCGATGTCGCCGCTCTGTCTGTCTTGTCTTTGGGTGAGGGGACGGTTGAGTCGACGCGCATGGCATTGGTTGGAAAGATCGGCGAGAACATGAGTCTGCGCCGCTTTCAGCGGATCGCCGCGCAAGGCAAGTTGGCTTCCTACATCCACGGCGGCTCGAAGATCGGCGTGCTTGTCGATGTGGTTGGCGGGGACGAGCAACTGGCCAAGGATCTGGCGATGCATATCGCGGCGTCCAAGCCTAAGTCGCTGGATGCGTCTGGCGTGTCTGCAGAACTGCTCGACACCGAGCGCCGTATCGCGATTGAAAAAGCGCGTGAAGCCGGCAAGCCGGAAGCTATGCTCGAAAAAATCGCCGAAGGCACGGTACAGAAATACCTCAAGGATGTGACGCTGCTCGGGCAAGTGTTTGTCAAGGCCGAAGATGGCAAGCAGACCATTGAGCAGTTGCTCAAGGCCAAGGGCGCTTCGATTGCGAGCTTTGTCCTCTACATTGTCGGCGAAGGTATCGAGAAGAAAGTTACCGACTTCGCTGCGGAAGTTGCGGAACAGGCAGCGGCCGCTGCCGCAGCCGCGGGCAGCAAGTAAGCTGGAGTCCGTATGACCCCTCCGAAATTTCGCCGCATTCTGCTCAAGCTATCGGGCGAGGCGCTGATGGGTGATGATGCTTATGGCATCAATGCGCCGATGCTCGGCGGCATTGTCGGGGAAGTCAAGGCGGTGGCCGATCTCGGGGTCGAGATCGGCGTCGTTATTGGGGGGGGCAATATTTTTCGTGGTGTGGCGGGTACCGCTACCGGGATGGATCGCGCTACAGCAGACTACATGGGCATGCTGGCCACGGTGATGAATGCCATGGCGCTGTCAGATGCGATGCGTCAGGCTGGGCTGAATGCCCGCGTGCAGTCGGCGCTCAATATCGAACAGGTCGTTGAGCCCTATATTCGTGGCAAAGCAATCCGCTATCTGGAAGAAGGCAAGGTGGTGATTTTTGCTGCCGGCACCGGTAACCCGTTTTTCACCACGGATACGGCAGCGGCACTGAGGGGGTCGGAGATCGGTGCGGAAATCGTGTTGAAGGCCACAAAAGTCGACGGTATCTACACGGCAGACCCCAAGAAAGATCCGTCCGCCACGCGTTTTGCCCGCATCAGTTTTGACGAGGCGATCAGCCGCAATCTGGCCGTGCTCGACGCTACCGCATTTGCGTTGTGTCGCGACCAGAAGTTGCCGATCAACGTTTTTTCAATTTTCAAGCGCGGCGCTCTCAAGCGCATTGTCCTCGGAGAAGACGAGGGCACGCTGGTTCACGTCTAGAGCGCGCACGGTAAGTCAGGAGCTTGGCATGATTCCCGAACTGAAAAAGACCGCTGAACAAAAAATGCAGAAGAGCCTTGAGTCGCTGAAGACCGATCTTGGCAAGGTGCGCACGGGGCGCGCCCATACCGGCATTCTCGATCATGTTCAGGTGGATTACTATGGATCGATGGTGGCGATTACGCAGGTTGCGAATGTCACCTTGATCGACGCGCGCACCATCGGTGTGCAGGCTTGGGAAAAGCCGATGATCGCGAAGGTTGAAAAAGCGATTCGTGACTCCGATCTGGGTCTCAATCCTGCCTCCCAGGGGGATGTGATTCGTGTACCGATGCCTGCGCTGACCGAAGAGCGTCGCCGGGATATGATTAAGCTCATCAAACATGAGGGTGAAAACGCCAAGATTGCCATACGCAATTTGCGTCGTGATGCCAACACGCACCTCAAAGACGCGCTCAAAAAGAAAGAAGTCGCGGAAGATGAAGAACGTCGCGCGCAGGATGATATTCAGAAATTGACCGATCGCTACGTGTCCGAGGTGGATCGTTTGCTGGCGGACAAGGAAAAGGATCTGATGGCGATCTGAGGGAGTCCCTCGTCGCTCTGTCGTCGTTATGTCGGTAAAATTCACCAGTTCGACCCAAGCAATTCCGGCTGTTGGAGACGTTCCGCGTCACGTTGCCATCATCATGGACGGTAACGGGCGTTGGGCCAAAAAGCGCTTCATGCCGCGTGTCGCGGGACACAAGCGCGGGGTTGAAACCGTGCGAACCATGGTGAAGGCCTGCATTTCTCGTGGCATCGGCTACCTGACCCTGTTTGCATTTTCCTCTGAAAACTGGCGCCGACCGGTTGAGGAAGTGTCGTTTCTGATGAATCTTTTTGTCACAGCATTGCAAGGCGAAATTGGCAAACTTCACGCCAACGGTGTGCGCTTGCGGGTGGTGGGTGATTTGTCCGCATTTGAACCACGTCTGCTTGCTCTGATTCGCGAGGGTGAGGCCTTGACTGCCAACAACACCCATCTGACGTTGACCGTTGCAGCCAACTACGGCGGGCGTTGGGATATTCTTCAGGCCATGAATCAACTGGCGTTGGCGCATCCGGAAAAAGTCGGCCATTTCGGTGAGGCGGATCTGGCGCCGCATTTGTCGATGGCGTATGCGCCGGAGCCCGATTTATTCATTCGCACCGGCGGTGAGCAACGCATCAGTAATTTTTTGCTCTGGCAACTGGCGTACAGCGAGTTTTATTTCACCGATTTACTCTGGCCTGATTTCGATGACTCGGCACTCGATGCGGCAATTGATTCCTATCGAAGTCGTGAACGACGTTTTGGCCGTACCAGCGAGCAGGTTATCAAGGGCGTTACCGTATCCCCAGCGTCGACTTTTCGGTCTCCGACTGCGAAAGATGATGCCTAGCGTTTGCGGCAGGCGCATGCTGCGCACGCAGTTGTATGCTTAGGGCACGCGTCGTCACAGCACTTTTGCTGGTCGCTGGGTTGGCTATCGTTTTTTTTGCGCTGCCTCCAGTTTTTGCGAGCGCCGCATTTGCGGGTGTCGCGGCTTTGGCTGCATGGGAGTGGGCTGGCCTGATGCGGCAGAGCGGATCTGCGCGTGTTCTGTTCGCACTGCTGCAACTCATATTCTGCTGGCAGTTACAGGGCGCAATGTCTCAAGCCATGCCCTTGCTGCTACTCACTTCGGCGGTATTCTGGATACTGTTGATGCCGTGCTGGCTTCGCTTCAAATGGGCGCTGCGCGGCAATGATTTTGCTGGTTATCTGACTGGCATGATCGTGATTCTTCCAACCTGGGTGGCGATGTCGGTACTGTATGCGGTCACGCCATGGCTGTTGTTGGCGGCAATGGCGCTGGTTTGGGTTGCCGATATTTCTGCCTATTTTTCCGGGCGGGCATTTGGCAGGCATAAGCTGGCTCCTGCCATTAGCCCGGGGAAAACCTGGGAGGGGGTTGCGGGCGCCGTGGTTGGCGTGCTGATTTATGGCGGAATGGTCTGGGTGTTATCGCCGTTGGCGTTACACATGAATTTTTCTGCGGTGATGCTGGGCGCATTATTGATCGGCTTGACTGCCATTAGCGTAATTGGTGACCTGTTTGAGTCACTGCTTAAGCGTCAGGCCGGTATCAAGGACAGCAGCCAACTCTTGCCCGGACATGGTGGCGTGCTCGATAGGATCGACAGTTTGACGTCTACCCTTCCGCTTGTGGCACTGATTGTGTACTGGACGCGCACATGAAGCTGACCGTGCTGGGTGCGACCGGATCGATCGGCGTCAGCACACTCGACGTTGTGGCGCGGCATCCGGACCGGTTCCAAATTATTGCGTTGACCGGACATCGGCAGATTGAAGTGCTGGCCGGGCAGTGCCGGCAGTTCCGTCCGTTGCATGCCGTGGTCGGTAGTGCTGCAGATGCGCAACGGCTGATCGCATTGTTGCGTGCCGATGGCGTGACCACCGAGGTGCATTACGGTACGCAATCTCTTGAAACCGTTGCGGCACTCCCCGAAGTGGATGCAGTGATGGCGGCTATTGTGGGTGCCGCCGGATTGTCGCCGACTCTTGCGGCAGCGCGCGCGGGAAAGCGGATTCTTCTGGCCAACAAGGAATCGCTGGTCATGGCCGGTGCAGTATTTATGGCCGAGGTGCGTGAGGCCGGTGCCGTGCTGCTACCCATTGATAGTGAGCACAATGCAGTCTTTCAATCGATGCCGCACAATTTTGGGTATGACCTGCCAAAAGCTGGTGTGCGACGGATTTTGCTGACGGCATCCGGCGGTCCGTTTCGTTCCATGTCGCTGGCGGACATGGCCGCGATTACGCCGGAACAGGCCGTGGCACATCCCAACTGGTCGATGGGAAGAAAAATATCCGTTGATTCGGCGAGCATGATGAATAAGGGGCTTGAGGTGATCGAGGCTCACTGGTTATTCAATGCGCCGGCGGAAAAAATCGAGGTTGTCATCCATCCGCAAAGCGTGATTCATTCGCTGGTGGATTATGAGGACGGGTCGGTGCTCGCTCAACTGGGCAATCCTGATATGCGGACGCCAATTGCGCATGCGCTGGCCTGGCCGCAACGCATCGATTCAGGCGTTTCGTCGCTGGATTTGTGTTCCATCGGCCAGCTCGGTTTTGAGCGCCCTGATCCGGTGCGCTTCCCCTGTCTGGATCTAGCCTATCGCGCTCTGCGTGCCGAGGGCAATGCGGCGGCGGTGTTGAATGCCGCCAATGAGGTTGCGGTTGCCGCGTTTCTTGATCGCCGTCTACCATTTCTGGCCATCGCCAAGGTGATCGCTGCTGCACTCGATGAGGTCTCTGTCGCGCCCTTGCCGGATATTCCCGCCGTGCTCGAAGCCGATCGTCAGGGACGTGCGGCTGCTGAAATAGCCGTCGCGCGCTACGCCCGATGAGCGCCGGAATGTTTGCGTGGTATGCCGGGGCGTTTTTGCTGGCGCTTGGCATTTTGGTGGTTATCCATGAGATGGGTCACTATTTGGCTGCCCGTGCCTGTGGTGTCAAGGTGTTGCGTTTCTCGGTGGGTTTTGGCAAGGTTCTGTGGTCGCGTCAGATGGGGCGTGATGGAACGGAATGGGCGATCGCTGCCTTTCCGCTTGGCGGCTACGTCAAGATGCTTGATGAGCGTGAAGGAACTGTGGCTGCTGAAGAGTTGCCGCGTGCCTTTAACCGGCAATCGGTCGGACGTCGCGCTCTGATTGTGGTGGCTGGCCCTGCTGCCAACCTGCTGCTCGCCGTGGTGTTGTACTGGCTGCTGTTCATGGTCGGCATTACTGAACTCAAACCTCGCCTTGCGCTACCGCTTCAGGGAACGCCGGCTGCGATATCAGGGATGGCAACAGGTGGAACGGTGCGTGCGATCAACGGCAAGACGATACGCACCTGGCAGGATTTTCGCTGGGAGGTCATGCATCGCGCCTTGGATCGGCAGGTTCTGGAACTGGAACTGGAAGTGCTGGGATCGTCCCGAAGTATCGCCGTCTACAAAATTGATGTTTCCAGCTATGTTTTCGACGACATGGACAAGGATCCGCTACGTTCGATGGGGCTGACGTTATTTCGCCCCAAGATTCCACCGCTGATCGGTCGCGTGATGCCCGGATCCGTGGCTGAGATTGCAGGATTTCAGGTGGGGGATCGCATATTGCTGATTGACGGCCGGAAAATTGACGATTGGGCAACGCTGTCCACCTTGGCGCGCCAATCACCCGGGCGGGAACTGCTCATGGAGCTTGAACGTACCGGACGTCGCCTGCAGATCCGCGTTGTGCCACGTGATGCTGATGATCGCGGCGTGCGCGTCGGGCGGCTTGGTTTGATCGCGAAAGAGGGCGAGGGCGAAGAATTCAACATGATGACCGAGGTGCGCTACGGCCCTGTCGATGCATCAGTCAAGGCGCTGGTTTTGACCTGGGAAACGTCGGCATTGAGTTTGCGCATGATGGGGCGCATGCTGACGGGTGAGCTTTCGTGGAAAAACCTGTCCGGTCCGGTCACGATTGCCGACTATGCAGGACAATCGGCGCAACTTGGACCAAGTTACTACCTCCGGTTTCTTGCGTTGATTAGTATCAGTCTTGGCGTGCTGAATCTGCTGCCTATTCCCGTTCTGGATGGTGGTCATTTGATGTATTATCTCGTCGAGTTCATTAAGGGTGGCCCTGTACCCGAGCGCGTCTTCGAAATTGGCCAGCAAATTGGTCTTGCCTTGATGGCGCTGCTCATGGCGTTTGCCTTTTACAACGACATCAATCGTCTATTTACCGGCTGAGTCACCGCCAATTTGCAAAACCTACCCTGTTTTTTTGGTCGAGTTAACATGAAGAAAAAACTGCTTGCCGGTGTCGTTGTTGCCCTGCTTGCCCGTTCGGTATTGGCATTTGATCCGTTTCCGATCAAGGATATCCGTGTTGAGGGTATTCAGCGCACCGAGGCGGGCACCGTGTTTTCCTACCTTCCCGTTAAGGTTGGCGACACCATGACTGACGAGAAGGCCGCCGCTGCCATCAAAACCTTGTTCGCCACCGGATTTTTCAAGGACGTGCGCCTAGAAATTGATGGACAGGTGCTGGTGGTGGTTCTGGAAGAGCGGCCGGCAATTGCTTCTCTGGAATTCACTGGGCTCAAGGTGCTCAAGGCGGATGACCTTAAAAAGGGCTTGCGCGAAACCGGCCTGGCCGAATCGCGTATTTTCGACCGGGCTAATGTCGAACGAGCCGAGCAAGACATCAAGCGGGTTTATCTTGCCCAAGGGTATTACGCGGCCGAAATCAAGACCACCATTACTCCGTTGGAACGCAATCGGGTGGGCATCAATTTTGCTGTGACGGAAGGCGAAATTGCCAAGATCAAGAAGATCAATATTATTGGTGCCAGTGCCATCAAGGAAAGTGAGTTGCTTGACCTCATGGTGCTACGCACCCCGGGTTGGCTTTCCTGGTACACCAAAAACGACCAGTATTCCAAGCAGAAACTTTCAGGCGATCTGGAAGTATTGCGATCGTATTACATGGATCGCGGCTATCTTGAGTTCAATATCGAGTCGACGCAGGTGTCGATCTCACCCGATAAGCAGGATATTTATATAACAATTAATGTCACGGAAGGCGATAAGTTCAGTGTTTCGTCGATAAAACTGGCCGGTCAGATGTTGTTGCCGGAGGCGGAGTTGACCAAGCTGGTGACCATCAAGCCGGGTGACGTATTTTCGCGGCAGAAAATGACCGAAACTACCAAGGCATTGAGTGATCGCCTTGGGAATGATGGATATGCCTTTGCCAACGTTAATGCAGCGCCTGAACTGGATCGGGAAAAGCGTCAGGTCGCTTTCACGGTATTCATCGATCCGGGTCGCCGAGTGTATGTGCGACGCATCGATGTGGCCGGCAACACCCGCACGCGTGACGAGGTGATTCGTCGCGAAATGCGACAGCTTGAATCGGCGTGGTATGACGCCGAAAAAATTAACAAGTCCCGTTCGCGCGTGGATCGTCTGGGTTACTTCGAAGACGTAACCGTTGAAACTCCACCCGTTCCAGGAACCACGGATCAAGTGGATATGGAAATCAAGGTCAAGGAAAAGCCCACCGGCAATATGATGCTGGGTGCGGGGTTTTCGAGTTCTGAAAAGGCCACGGTGTCAGGTTCGGTTCAGCAGCAGAATTTGTTTGGTAGTGGTAAACATTTGGGCGTTCAGTTCAGTACCAGCAAGGTTAATCGTGTGTATTCCATCTCACACACGGATCCCTACTTCACCGTGGATGGTGTAAGCCAAGGTTTTGACTTATATCACCGGGATAGTAATACCAGCAGCTTGGCCGTTGGCTCTTTTGGTTCCAAGTCTACGGGGGGGGGCGTGCGTTATGGCTTTCCTGTCAGTGATGATAATTACATTAACCTCGGTTTGTCCTTCGACTCCACGCGGCTCACTATGTTGAGTGGCAGTCCTGTACGCTATATCGATTATGTGAATCGCGTCGGAAATAGCAGCCATACGGGACTCGCTACGCTTAGCTGGCAAATGGATGATCGCGATAGCCGAATATTGACGACCAAAGGTGTGTATCGCAATGCTAACTTGGAATTGTCTTTGCCAGGTAGTACAGCGACTTATGCGCGTGTTACGGTTCAGGAGCAACACTTTTTCCCGTTGAACAAAACATTTACTTTGGCATTTAACGGCGAATTCGGGAAGGCGAACGCGTATGGCAACAAGGAATTACCTTTCTTCAAGAATTTCTACGCAGGTGGTATCGGTTCAGTTCGTGGTTATGAGTCTGGTTCATTAGGGCCGATTGACCCTGTAACGAGCGATCGGCTTGGCGGTACGACACGTTTGGTCGGGAATGCCGAACTGCTTTTCGTCATCCCTGGTCTTGGATTGGACAAGTCACTGCGTGGCAGTGCGTTTGTTGATGCCGGCAATGTGTGGGGCTATGACAATAAGTTCAGTCTTGGCAGTTTGCGATCGAGTGCCGGACTTTCGATTGCTTGGAGCTCCCCGATGGGACCGTTGAAGTTCTCGTATGGTGTCCCATTTAGCAAGAAGGCTGAAGATAAACTGCAGAGAGTCCAATTCACAATGGGCTCCGTTTTCTGATTGCGCCGTTGTTCTTAGTGAGAGAGTCATGTTGAAAAAAACGATTGCAACAAGTCTTGTTCTGCTGTCCGTTTCTTTTTCCGGAGCGGTAATTGCTGATGTGAAAATTGGTTTCGTCAATAGTCAGCGGGTGCTCAACGAGTCACCACAGGCTGTCAAGGCGAAAAAACGTCTGGAAAAGGACTTCGAGAAGCGCGATCAGGATTTGCAGCGTCTGGGCAAGCAGTTGCAGACCATGCAGGAAAGCATGGAAAAGAATGCCGTGACCTTGAGTGAAACCGAGCGGCGGAACAAGGAGCGTGAATTTTCTGACTTGAACCGCGATTTTCAGCGCAAACGGCGTGAGTTCAGCGAGGATTTGACGCAGCGTCAGAATGAAGAAACAGCAGCGGTTTTTGAGCGCATTAACAAAATCATCAAACAGTTGGCCGAGGCTGAAAAGTACGACATCATCTTTCAGGAAGCGGTCTACGCCAATCCGCGCATAGACATCACGGAAAAAGTGATCAAGGCGCTCGGCGACGGCACCAAATAAGCCGCGCTGCAGTGAAACTGCGGCTGGATGAGATTGTCGCCCGGCTCGGCGGAGAGTTGATCGGAGCCGGTGACACAGTCGTTTCGCGCATTGTGCCCATCGATATCGCCGGGCCTGGCGATCTGGCTTTTTTGGCTAATCCAAAATATCGTGTGCAGCTCAACGCGTGCCGTGCAAGCGCAGTGATTATGGCGCCGCCCGTCGCGCAGGGTGTTGCTGCCACAATTCTTACGTCACAACCTTATCTTTACTTTGCCAAGGTGGCGCAGTGGCTGAATCCTCCTCCGAGTGCGCCGGCAGGAATTCACTCCAGTGCGGTAGTTGAGGGGGATGTGGCCGCGTCGGCAAGCATCGGCCCGAACGTTTGGATTGGCCGAGGCGCACGGGTTGCAGAGCGTGTCGTCATTGGTGCCAATTGCAGTGTTGGTGCTGGCGTGCAGATTGGGAGCGATACGCGTATTGCGTCCAATGTTGCGATTGCTGACCATTGCGTTCTTGGTGTCCGGGGCATTGTTCACTCGGGTGCGGTGATCGGTGCCGATGGTTTTGGCTTTGCGCGAGAGGCTGATGGCGCATGGGTCAAAATCCCCCAGATGGGTCGTGTGTTGGTGGGTGATGACGTTGAAATTGGTGCCAATACCACCATTGATCGGGGTGCATTGGGCGATACCGTGATTGAGGATGGCGTCAAGTTGGATAATCAGATTCAAATCGCACATAACGTGCGTATTGGTGCGCACAGTGCGCTGGCCGGGTGCGTTGGTATTGCCGGAAGCACCGTGATCGGGGCGCGGTGCACGGTGGGCGGTGGTGCCGTGATACTCGGGCATCTCAAGATTGCCGACGATGTCAATGTGTCGGCCGGAACGCTGGTTGCCAAGTCGATTTCGCAGGCCGGCACCTACAGTGGCACCGTGCCGTTCATGGAACACGGACACTGGTTGAAAAACTTTTCGCGATTGCGCCATCTGGAGTCCATGGCCGATAAAATTCGCGCCCTCGAACAGCGGCTTACCGCACTGGAGACCAAGAAATGACCGAGACGGGCAGTACAGAGACCAAGCTCTCACCGACAGTCGCAGAAGATACCAGTATGGATATTCATCAAATACTGAACTATTTGCCGCATCGCTATCCGATTTTGCTGGTTGATCGCGTGCTTGAAGTCGTTGCCGGTGAGCGTATTCGTAGTCTAAAAAACGTCTCGGTGAATGAGAATTTTTTTCCGGGGCACTACCCGCATCATCCAGTAATGCCCGGCGTGTTGATTATTGAAGCCATGGCGCAGACTGCAGCGATTCTTTCTTTCAAAACCATGAACAGCAAGCCGGATGACCAATCCGTTTATTACTTTGTGGGCATCGATAATGCGCGCTTCAAAAAGCCGGTTAGCCCCGGCGATCAGTTGATGATCGACGTCAAGCTGACAGCCAGAAAGCGCGGACTCTGGAAGTTTTCCGGCGTTGCTACGGTGGATGGTCAGATCGCGGCCGAAGCTGATCTCATGTGTGCCGTGCGGCCGACGCCTTGACCGCCCTCTCGCAGATTCATCCCACCGCTATTGTTGATCCCGCCGCCCGCTTGGGGCATGGCGTGGTCGTGGGTGCCTATTCGATGATTGGTCCTCATGTCGAAATCGACGCCAACACCCACATCGGGCCGCATGTCGTCATTACCGGTCACACGCGCATTGGTGTCGATAATCACATATTCCAGTTTTGCTCCCTTGGCGAGCAGCCGCAGGACAAAAAATATGCCGGAGAGCCGACACGGCTGGAAATTGGGGATCGCAATACCATTCGTGAATTTTGTACCTTCAATTGCGGCACTGCCCAGGATGTTGGCGTGACGCGTCTTGGTAATGACAACTGGATCATGGCTTACGTTCATCTGGCGCATGATTGTCAGGTCGGCAACCAGACCATTTTTGCCAACAACGCACAGTTGGCCGGACATGTTCGTGTCGATGATTGGGCCATTCTTGGTGGTTTTACGGTAGTGCATCAGTTCGTGCGTATCGGTGCGCACAGCATTACCGCCATGGGTGCCATTCTGTTGCAGGATCTGCCGCCGTTTGTGATGGCCGCAGGTAATCCGGCAAAGCCACGCAGCATCAATGCGGAAGGTCTCAAGCGACGTGGTTTTTCACCCGCAGCGGTGGCGGCCGTCAAGCGTGCCTACAAGACGCTCTACAAGTCCGGCATGACTCTAGAAGATGCGCGTGCGGCCATTGCTGGCGAAGTAGAGTCCGTGCCAGAACTGGACGTTCTCGCGCGTTACCTTGCTGAAACCGGACGAGGAATCATACGCTGATGCTTCGTATTGCCATGGTGGCCGGCGAGGCTTCCAGCGACCAGTTGGCCGCGCATCTTATCGTTGCCCTCAAAAGCCATTTGCCGCAGGTGCAGTTCTATGGCATCGGTGGCCCAAAGATGCAGCGCGAAGGTTTCGATTCGCTCTGGCCGGCAGAGAAACTGGCTGTGCGCGGCTATGCCGAGGTGCTGCGGCACTATCGAGAAATCACTGGCATACGCCGTAAGCTGTTGCAGCGGATTCTTAAAGACAAGCCGGCGGCATTTATTGGCGTCGATGGATCTGATTTCAATCTCTGGCTCGAAAAGCGACTTAAACGTAAGGGGATTCCGACCATTCATTTTGTCAGCCCGTCGATCTGGGCGTGGCGCAAGAACCGGATGAACAAGATTGTTCGCGCCGTGACGCACATTCTCGCCATTTATCCGTTTGAGCCGAAACTCTACGAAGGCACGCCGGTTACATGTTCGTATGTCGGTCATCCACTTGCGGATGTCATTCCGCTTGAGATTGATCAGGCCGTGATGCGAGAGCGGCTTGGAATTGCGCAGGATCGTCCGGTGGTCGCCTTGTTGCCGGGTAGCCGGCAGTCCGAACTGCACTTCATGGCGGAAACCTTTATCGAAACGGCCAAATTGTTATTGGCACGCTATCCGAACCTTCATTTTCTGGTGCCTTTGGTGTCGCGTGAAACCCGGGTGCAGTTCGAGACTGCGCTGTGGAAACTGAAGGCCGACGAACTGCCCTTTACGTTGATGTTCGGCCACGCTGCCGATGCCATCGCTGCCAGCGATGCGGTATTGGTCGCCAGTGGCACGGCCACGCTCGAAACGGCGCTGGTCGGGCGTCCCATGGTGATTGCCTACAAGATGTCGCCGTGGTCCTGGCGCTTGATGCGTGGCATGCGTTATCTGCCGTGGGTGGGACTGCCGAACATTCTCGCCGGGCGCTACGTGGTGCCCGAGTTTTTACAAGACGATGCGAATCCTGAAAATCTGGCGCAGGCGTTGGGTAATCTTCTGACTGATCGGCAGGTGCGTGCGGGAATTACCCGGGTATTTGCGAGCGTGCATCGCCTGTTGCGTCAGAACACCGCTGAAAAAGCGGCGGCGGCGGTGCTGCCTTATCTGGCCTCTGCATGATTTGCGGGGTTGATGAAGCAGGGCGTGGCCCCTTGGCCGGCGCGGTGTTCGCTGCTGCGGTGATTCTCGATCCGGCGCGCCCGATTATCGGGCTGGATGATTCCAAAAAACTGTCAGAAAAAAAACGCGAACGCCTCAACATTGAAATTCGCGAACGGGCGCTGGCATTTGCGGTTGCCTCGGCCAGCGTTGAGGAAATCGATCGGTTGAACATTCTTCAGGCCACCCTGCTGGCCATGCGTCGTGCTGTGGAAGCTTTGCCACTAGCGGCTACCGAGGCGCTGATTGATGGCAATCGATGCCCGCTGCTATCGATACCGGCGCGCGCCATTATTGGTGGCGATGCGTCGGAGCCGGCTATTTCGGCAGCGTCGATTCTCGCCAAGACGGCACGCGATGCAGAAATGCGGCGCATACATGAATTATTCCCACACTATGCGCTGGATCGGCATAAGGGCTATGGCACAGTCGCGCATCTTGCCGCGCTGGCGATTCATGGCCCGGCGGAGTTTCACCGGCGCAGTTTTGCCCCGATCAGAAAATTACTGAAAAAATCGCCGTGAAGCGCATCAGCTCGCGCGACAACCCGTTCTTCAAGGCGCTGCGTGCGCTGGTTGACGATCATCGTGAGCCGCGTCGCCGTGGCGAGACCCTGATCGACGGTATTCATCTGCTGCAAACCTGCATTGATCGTGGCGTGGCGTTGCGTCAGATCATCGTTAGCACTTCGGGCGCGCTGCATCCGAGTGTGATCGAAATACTGAAACATGTCGATGCCGAGCCGCTTGAACTGACGGACGCCTTGTTTCGTGACGTAACCGGTGTCACGACGCCACTTGGCATTGCGGCGGTGATCGGCATCCCCCCCGTACCGGTTGCGGCATTGCAGGGCGACGTGCTGATGCTCGATGCAGTGCAGGATGCCGGTAATGTCGGCACATTGTTACGCACGGCGGCGGCGGCGGGTGTTGCCGAGGTCATGCTGGGGCGCGGCTGCGCCGGTGCCTGGACGCCGCGTGTGCTACGCGCGGGGCAGGGGGCGCATTTCAGTCTGCGGATTTCTGAGCAGGTTGATTTGCTCGAACATGTCGAGAAATTTCGTGGTATTTCGGTTGCGACTGTCGCGCAGGGTGGCCAACCGCTTTATGACACCGCGCTGACACCGCGCATAGCCTGGCTGTTTGGCAATGAGGGCGCTGGATTAAATGCCGCGCTGGTTACAGCGGCAACGACACGGGTCACTATACCGATGAGTGCGGCGACCGAGTCGCTGAACGTGGCGGCTGCGGCTGCGGTGTGCCTGTTCGAGGCGTATCGCCAGCGTCGACTATTTGGCATTGCCGCGTGTGACACAGCGGGCATCACCGTGGGGATCAATACGCGCGGCGATCCAGCTTGATTGTCTGCATCAGTGTGGCCGAAATTTCTTCGATCGATTTGGTCGTGGAATCCAGCCAGCGCACGCCCTCGCGTCGCATCATTTTCTGTGCTTCACCAATTTCCCAGCGGCAGTTGTCGATGGCGGCGTAGGTGCTGTCTGGTCGTCGTTCCTGACGGATGGAAGACAGTCGCTCTGGTGTGATGGTGAGCCCGAACAGTTTGTGCCGGAACTTGTGCAATGCTTCCGGAAGCCGATTACGTTCAAAGTCTTCGGGGATCAGTGGATAGTTCGCGGCCTTGATGCCGAACTGTAGCGCCAGATACAGGCTGGTGGGTGTTTTTCCGCTGCGCGAAACGCCGACGAGAATGACATCGGCTTGTTCCAGGTCGGTGTTGGATACTCCGTCGTCGTGCGCCAGAGTGAAGTTGATCGCCTCGATGCGTGAAGTGTATTCAAGCGAATTCACGCTGCTGTGGGTGCGGCCGATGGTATGTGTGGATTTGATGCCGAGCGTCTCTTCCAGCGGTGCGATGAAGGTGGCAAAGAAATCCAGAATCAGGGCATCGGCACCGCGCACCACCACGGCGACATCGGAATTGACCAGAGTACTCACAACAATCGGCCGGCGACCGTCACGCGCATGCGCCTCGGCAATGCGTTCCACGCAGTCCTCAGCCTTTTCGCGGCTGTCGATGAAGGGCATCCTGACCTGCCGGTAGGCGACGCCTTCGAATTGCGAGAGTAGCGAGTGCGCGAGCGTCTCTGCCGTGATGCCGGTACCGTCGGAGACGATGAAAACAGTTTGCGTAATGGATTTGTCAATAGTCATATTGGAATCTGTTTTTACGTACAAGAATTCGGGAAGAGTGCCTGCATATTGGCGATAAAATGCAAGGTTCGAACTTGCATCCTAACCGAAAGGTCGCCCATGTCAGCTCTCGCTACTCGCTACGCCGTTGCTTTCGACCATCTCCGCATGACGGACGTGGGCGAAGTCGGCGGCAAAAATGCTTCGCTCGGTGAAATGATTAGTCAGTTGGCCGCCAGCGATGTGCGCGTTCCCGGTGGCTTTGCGACCACCGCAGCAGCTTATCGCGAGTTTCTGGCGCATCAGGGCTTGGCTGAGCGCATCAACGCGGCACTCGATGCGCTGGATGTGGATGACGTCGTTCAACTGGCGAAGACCGGCGCGCAGATTCGTCAGTGGGTGGTCGATACACCGTTCCCCGTTAAGCTCGAAGACGAGATCAAGCGCGAGTATGAAGCCCTGATTGCGGTCAGCGGGGAGGGCGCTTCCTTTGCCGTGCGCTCGTCGGCGACGGCTGAGGATTTACCCGATGCTTCGTTTGCCGGTCAGCAGGAAAGTTTCCTCAACATTCACGGCTACGACCACATCCTGCACGCGATCAAGGAGGTGTTTGCCTCGCTCTACAACGACCGTGCCATTGCCTATCGCGTGCATAAGGGCTTTGCTCATGCCGAAGTGGCCTTGTCGGCGGGCGTGCAGCGCATGGTGCGCTCCGACACTGGCGCTTCCGGCGTGATGTTTTCGATGGATACCGAATCCGGTTTCGATCAGGTGGTATTCATCACTGCCAGTTACGGCCTCGGTGAAACCGTGGTGCAGGGTGCGGTGAATCCGGATGAGTTTTATGTGCACAAGGCCACGCTGGCGCTGGGCAAGCCTTCGGTGATCCGCCGCAACATGGGCAGCAAACTCATCAAGATGGTCTTTACCGATGCCCGGCAAGCCGGTCGCAGTACAGCCACGGTCGAGGTTGCCGAAGCCGAGCGCAACCGTTATTCGTTGAACGATGCCGATATTCTTGAGCTGGCGCGCTATGCGGTGACCATCGAAAAACACTACCAGCGGCCGATGGACATCGAGTGGGGCAAGGATGGGGGGGATGGCAAACTCTACATCTTGCAGGCGCGCCCTGAAACGGTGAAATCGCAGGAAGCACATGGTGGCAACATCATGGAAAAATACAAACTCAAAAGCCACGGCAAGGTGCTGACCAGCGGCCGTGCCATCGGTCAGAAAATTGGGACAGGCCCGGTGCGGGTGGTCAAAGACCCCGCTGAAATGCACCGCGTGCAGCCCGGCGACGTGCTGGTGGCCGACATGACCGACCCCAACTGGGAGCCGGTCATGAAGCGCGCCTCGGCCATTGTGACCAACCGTGGTGGTCGTACCTGTCATGCTGCCATCATCGCGCGTGAGCTCGGCATTCCGGCCATCGTCGGTTGCGGCAACGCCACATCCGCGCTGGAGGAAGGCGAGAAAGTTACCATCAGCTGTGCCGAGGGTGATACCGGTTATGTCTATCGTGGTGCGCTGGAATTTGAAGTGACACGTCAGGACGTGGGCAATCTGCCACCGCTTCCGGTCAAGATCATGATGAACGTGGGCAATCCGGAGCTCGCCTTCGAGTTTGCGCAGATTCCCAACGGTGGCGTTGGTCTGGCGCGTCTGGAGTTCGTCATCAACAACATGATCGGCATTCATCCCAAGGCGATTCTGGAGATCGATCAGGTGCCGCACAGTTTGCGCACCGAAATCAAACGCCGTGCGCGCGGCTATGCTTCGCCGGAGACTTTCTTTGTCGAGAAATTGACAGAAGGCGTGGCGACCATTGCCGCCGCGTTTTATCCGCAGCCGGTGATCGTGCGGCTGTCGGACTTCAAATCCAATGAATATCGCAAGCTGCTGGGCGGTGAGATTTACGAGCCGGAGGAAGAAAATCCCATGCTCGGCTTCCGTGGCGCATCGCGCTACGTCGCCCATTCCTTCCGCGACTGCTTTGAGCTGGAATGCCGCGCCATGAAGCGGGTGCGCAACGACATGGGCCTGACCAACGTGCAGATCATGGTGCCCTTTGTGCGCACCGTGGAAGAGGGGCGTGGCGTGGTTGAGTTGCTCGCCTCGCATGGACTGAAGCGCGGCGAGAATGACCTCAAACTCATCATGATGTGCGAGATTCCCTCAAACGCGCTGCTGGCCGAGGAATTCCTTGAGCACTTTGATGGCTTCTCGATCGGCTCCAACGATCTGACGCAGCTCACGCTCGGCCTCGACCGCGATTCTGGCTTGGTCGCGCATGCTTTTGACGAGCGCGATCCGGCGGTGAAAAAGCTGCTGTCGATGGCAATTTCGACCTGCAACCGCCTCGGTAAATACGTCGGCATTTGCGGGCAGGGGCCGTCGGATCATGCTGATTTTGCCGAGTGGCTGATGGATGAGGGCATACAGACCATTTCGTTGAATCCGGATACCGTGGTCGATACCTGGCTGCGTCTGGCTTCGCACAAGAAATAATCATGGAACTGACTTGGTGGCACTGGATGATTCTCGGGCTGGCCTTGGGCCTGTCGGAACTCGCATCCGGGACATTTTTTGTCGTCTGGTTCGGACTCGGTGCGATTTTGGTCGGACTGGTGTTGCTGGCATTCCCCGGAACCGGCTTTACCGTGCAGATACTGCTGTGGACGCTGGCTTCCGTGGCGCTGATGGCGCTGTGGTTCAAGGTGTTTCGCCGTGATCCTGACAAGACGCAATCAGGTCAGGCGGACGAAGCACTGGGCGAAATTGGCGTGCTGGTGCGTGCCGTTGAGCCATTCCAGAAAGGTGAAGTGCGTTTTCAGAAACCGGTGATGGGGTCGGAAGTCTGGACATGTCTCGCCGACGAAGCCATTGCGGCGGGTGAGCGGGTCAGGGTCGTTGCAGTCGATGGGCAGTTATTGAAAGTCGGAAAAACATAAGGAGATTCACATGGAAGGCATTGGTTTTTTCGTCATTGCGTTATTTGTTTTTGCGGCCATCACCATCGGCAAGGGCGTGCGTATTGTGCCGCAGGGTGAGGAGTGGATTGTCGAGCGCCTCGGCAAATATCATGGCACGCTCAAGCCCGGCCTGAACATCATCATTCCGTATCTGGATCATGTGCGCTATCGGCTTGTCACCAAAGACATCATCCTCGACGTGCAGGAGCAGGAGGTGATTACCAAGGACAACGCGGTGATTCGCACCAACGCCATTGCCTTCATCAAGGTCACCGACCCGATCAAGGCGGTGTATGGCGTCACGGATTTCTCCGAGGCCATTCGCAACATGATTATGACCACGTTGCGTTCGATCATTGGTGAGATGACGCTGGACGAGGCGCTGTCCAACCGCGACAAGATCAAGGCGCGCCTGCGCGAAGGCGTTGCCGACGAGGCCATCGACTGGGGTTTGACGGTGAAGTCGGTCGAGATTCAAGACATCAACCCCTCTGACTCCATGCAGAAGGCCATGGAAGCCCAGGCCAGCGCCGAGCGTGAGCGCAAGGCCATGGTGACCAAGGCCGAGGGCACCAAGCAATCCACCATCCTGAATGCCGAAGCGCAGTTGCAAGCCGCCCGGTTGCAGGCCGAGGCGCAGATCACCTTGGCTGACGCGTCTGCCGAGGCCATCAAACGTGTTGCCGCCGCCATCGGCACCGAAGATGCACCGATGCGCTATATGCTGGGTGAGAAATACATCAGCGCCATTGGCAATCTTGCAAAATCGGACAATGCCAAGACGGTGCTGATCCCCGCCGATATTCAGGAAACCTTGCGTGGAATTCTCGGTAGCCGCAAGTAAAGCCCACAGTAAAGTTCCTAGGTAAGCAGCACATGCGTCTGCTGGCTTTTGAAACCGCCACGCGGCGCCTCTCCGTTGCGCTCTGGCAGGATGGCGAATGGATCGAGCGTGCCGAAGAACTTCCCAACGGCGGCTCTGACCGCCTGTTGCCATGGGTGCATCAACTGCTGGCAGAGGCCGGCATCCGCCTCAAGCTGATTGACGGCATCGCCTTTGGTGCCGGCCCCGGTGGTTTCACCGGCTTGCGCCTGTCCTGCGGCGTGGCGCAAGGGTTGGCCTATGGCCTGGATTGTCCCGTGGTGCCTGTCTCCACCTTGCAGGCGCTGGCACTCGCCAGTGGCGAGGCGCAGGTATGGACAGTACTCGATGCGCGCATGAACGAGGTCTATAGCGCGGCTTATCGTGTCGCGGGTGAATGTGTTACGCAATGTCAGGCACCTGTGTGCGCGCCAGCTACCGGTGTTTCAGCGTCGACTATTTCGGGTCAGGCATGGGTTGGCGTGGGTGACGGATTTGCCGTCTATGGTGATGCCTTGCGTGCCGTCAAGCCGGATCTGGCGGGTGTGCGCGCCGATATATTCCCCACGGCCGCTGCCGTGGCCTGCCTTTCTGCACCCGTGTTCGCGCGTGGCGGTGGTGTTGCTGCGGCGTTGGCGCAGCCAATTTATGTGCGCGACAAAGTGGCGCTGACCACTGCCGAACGGCTGGCTCGGGGCGGGGTGCGATGAGCGGTACGATGAATGCGGGGCTTGCTTTCCTGCCGCTGGCGGAAGCCGATATTGATACGCTGGTTGCGCTGGACGCGCGCATTTGCCAATTTCCCTGGACGCGCGGAAATTTCATGGATTCGTTGACGGCCAATCATGGTTGCTGGCTGGCACGCGAAGAGAGTCATCTGGTGGGTTATGGGGTTCTCTCGCAGGTGCTCGATGAAGCCCATTTGCTGAATATCGGTGTGGCACCTGAGTTGCGGCGGCACGGACGCGGGACGACGCTGCTGCTGCATCTGTTCGGTCTGGCACGTGCGCAGGGTGCGGCACGGATGTTTCTGGAAGTGCGGCGCAGCAATTTGTCGGCGCAACGGCTTTATCTGCGGCACGAATTTATTCAGATCGGCGAACGGCGCGCTTATTATCAGGCCGAGCATGAACGTGAGGATGCCATCGTGATGGCGCGTGACCTTTGAACTTATGAATCCATGAACCGCGAACAGACTTTGCACGAAATGGGGCTTGGACCCTTCTGGAAGCTGCGCGTGCCGCCGGTGGATATTGCTGCGCCAGCTGTCACCAGCGCGGGCGACGTGCATGCTGACTGGCTTTTTATCGGCAACGAGCCGGACGAACTGGATGTGTCAGCGAACCACTGCGAAGAACCGTTTGTCGGGCAAGCCAGCACCTTGCTCGATGCGATGCTGGCCGCTATCGGGTTGGTGCGTGGGCAGGATGTATTCCTCGCCAGCGCGGGCAAATCCCGGCCGTCTCTCGCGCAGCAGATTGCGTTGGTGCAACCGAAATTAATTGTTGCGCTGGGACGGCCGGCGGTGCAGGCAGTGCTACAGAACGACGTAGAGATCACCGCGGCGCGTGGCAAATTGCACACCTGTAACGGTATTCCGGTGATTGTTAGTTATCACCCCGCCGATCTGTTGCGCAATCCGCTGG
>CAJAWW010000052.1 GCA_903946745.1 uncultured beta proteobacterium | reverse complement strand
GTGCTAATTCGGGTGAATGCTGCAACGCCAGTTATTGACAATCATTGTTGACGGTGATTGCCGTCAACATGCCAATAACACCGTCTCCCCAGCGTCGACTATGGTGTTCGACCCCATAAGTGCATGCCTCGCTGACCGTTTGACAACCACCATTACTGTAGCTACAGTAATGGTATGAAAATCGAGTTCGATCCATCAAAGGATGCCGCAAACCAAGCAAAGCATGGTGTTTCCTTGGTTCTTGCGAGCGAACTCGACTGAGATGCTGCGCTGGTGTGGATTGATGACCGGTTTGAGTATGCCGAGATGCGAATGATTGCTCTCGCGCCTAAAACAGAAACCCTGCATTACGTGGCGTTTGTAGAGTATGGCGAAGTACGCAGGGTCATCAGCCTGCGCCCCGCCAATCGTCGAGAGGTAAAGCACTATGTCAAGAGTTTCTAAAAAGCCTACTATCCGTATGCCTACCGTCGCAGAAGACAAAGCCATTACTGCGGCCGCCAGAAATGACCCTGATGCACAGCCGCTTACGCCAACGCAACTAAAGGCCTTGGTTCCAATGGCAGCGTTACGTGGTCGCCCGAAAGCAGAAAACAAGAAGCTTCTTGTCTCGGTGCGCTACAGCCCTGAGGTTGTTGCCTACTTCAAGTCCACCGGTGAGGGTTGGCAGTCGCGCATGGATGGTGTGCTTCGCCAGTACGTTGCAAGTCATTCCCGCAGCGCCTGAACATGGGGCCGAATCCGGCGCTCAACCAGTGCTGCGCAAAAAAGCCGCGCAGCCCGGTTAGCTCTCCGATATCAGCCAAAAAAAAGGCGCTGCAATGCAGCGCCTTTTTGACTACGAGCATAAACCAATCAGTTTTTGGTTTGATCGACCAGCTTGTTTTTCTTGATCCACGGCATCATTGCACGCAGTTGCTCACCCACGATTTCAATCGGGTGGGCAGCAGTCAAACGACGACGCGCGGTCATTTCAGGGTAGTTGGTGCGGCCTTCAAGAATGAACTTCTTGGCGTATTCGCCTTCCTGAATCGACTTCAGTGCTTCTTTCATGGCGGCACGCGCTTCGGCACCAATCACCTTCGGGCCAGTGACGTACTCGCCATATTCGGCATTATTCGAAATCGAGTAGTTCATGTTGGCAATGCCGCCTTCGAAGATCAGGTCGACAATGAGCTTGACCTCGTGCAGACATTCGAAATAAGCCATCTCCGGTGCGTAACCCGCCTCGGTCAGGGTTTCGTAGCCGGCCTTGATGAGTTCGATCAAGCCACCACACAAAACAGCCTGCTCACCGAACAGGTCGGTTTCAGTTTCTTCACGGAAATTGGTCTCGATTACGCCACCCTTGGTGCCACCGTTGGCTGCTGCATAAGAGAGCGCCAGATCTTTGGCCTTGCCCGACTGATCTTGATAGATCGCGATCAATGAAGGCACGCCGCCGCCGCGCAGGTATTCAGAACGCACGGTATGGCCAGGGCCTTTGGGTGCAATCATGATGACATCCAGATCAGCGCGTGGCACAACCTGGTTGTAGTGCACGTTGAAACCATGCGCGAAGGCGAGCGTGGTGCCTTTCTTCATGTTCGGTTCGATTTCGGCGTAATACACACCGGGAATATTTTCATCAGGCAGCAGAATCATCACAACGTCTGCGTCCTTGACGGCCTTGGCGATTTCTTCCACCTTGAGACCCGCCTTTTTGGCCTTGTCCCATGAGGCACCGCCCTTGCGCAGGCCGACGGTAACTTTCACACCCGAGTCTTTAAGATTCTGGGCATGGGCATGGCCTTGCGAGCCGTAACCCACGATGGTGACTTTCTTGCCCTTGATGAGGGAGAGGTCGGCGTCTTTGTCGTAATAAACTTTCATGCGTTTTCTTTCCTTGGTTGCAGATAATCAGGCATTAAATCAGGATTTAAATCAGACCTTGAGAATGCGGTCGCCACGACCGATGCCACAGACACCGGTGCGCACGGTTTCGAGAATCAGCCCGGGGCTAATGGCGCCGAGGAAGGCATCCAGTTTGGCGCCGTTGCCGGTCAGCTCAATGACGTAGGTGGAATCCGTGACATCAATGATGCGGCCACGGAAAATGTCGGCCACGCGTTTCATCTCTTCACGGTCTTTGCCGGTCGCCCGGACCTTGATGAGCATCAGTTCACGCTCAATGTGCGGTGCCTCGGACAAATCTACAACCTTGACGACATCGATCAGTTTATTCAACTGTTTGGTGATCTGTTCGATCACGTCGTCAGACCCGGAACTGACGATGGTCATGCGCGACAGCGAGCCATCCTCGGTGGGCGCGACAGTCAGCGATTCGATATTGAATGCGCGGGCAGAAAAAAGCCCGGATACACGCGACAGCGCACCAGCTTCGTTTTCTATCAGTATGGAAATGATATGTCGCATGATTACAGATCCTCGGCCAGGATCATTTCAGACAGCCCCTTGCCGGCAGCCACCATCGGGTAGACATTGGCCGTCTGGTCTGTGAGAAAGTCCATAAAGACTAAATCGTTCTTGTGCTTGGTGAAGGCTTCGCGCAATGCCGGCTCAACATCCGCAGGACGTTCGATTTTCATGCCGACGTGACCATACGCTTCGGCCAGTTTGACAAAGTCCGGCAACGCATCGACATAGGATTCAGCATAGCGATTGCCATGGAACATTTGTTGCCACTGCCGCACCATGCCCAGATAGCGGTTGTTCAGATTGATGATCTTGATCGGCAGTCGGAACTGTTTTGCGGTCGACAGTTCCTGAATGTTCATCTGAATCGAACCCTCACCGGTAATGCAGGCAACCGTCGCCTTGGGGTTGGCAAAACGCACGCCCATGGCATACGGCAGACCAACGCCCATGGTGCCAAGCCCGCCGGAATTGATCCAGCGCCGCGGCTTGTCAAATTGATAATATTGCGCAGCCCACATCTGATGCTGACCAACGTCGGAGGTCACAAAGGCGTCGCCACCGGTGACTTCAAAAAGTTTTTCGACAACATACTGGGGCATGATGATTTCTTTGCCCTGTTTGTACTTGAGCGATTTTTTGCTCCGCCACTCTTCGATCTGCTTCCACCACAAGGCCAGCGCTTTGGCGTCGGGCGTGCCAGAGGATGACTCCAGCATTTTTTGCAGATCGTCGAGAACATCAGGCAAATTGCCGACAATCGGCACATCAACCTTGACGCGTTTTGAAATTGACGACGGATCAATGTCGATATGGATAATCTTGCGCGCAACCTCACCAAAATGCGTGGGGTTTCCAATCACACGGTCATCGAAACGTGCGCCGATGGCAATCAGCACGTCGCAATGCTGCATGGCCATGTTGGCTTCGTAAGTGCCATGCATGCCCAGCATGCCGAGAAACCGCTTGTCGGAACTGGGGAATCCACCCAACCCCATCAGGGTATTGGTGACGGGGTAATTGAGCGTATGCGCCAGCTTGATGAGATGCGCGGAGGCGTCAGACAAAATCACACCGCCACCGGCATAGATCATCGGCCGCTTGGCATCCAGCAACAGTTGCACGGCTTTTTTGATCTGGCCGCTATGCCCCTTGACGACAGGATCGTAGGAACGCATCGTGACGGTCTTCGGATACTCGAACTCGCACTTCTGGTTTGAAACATCCTTGGGAATATCGACCAGCACCGGGCCAGGGCGGCCGGTTTTGGCAATGTAGAACGCTTTTTTAAGCGTCAGCGCCAAATCCTTGACGTCTTTGACGAGGAAGTTGTGCTTCACGCATGGACGGGTGATTCCCACCGTATCGCATTCCTGAAAGGCATCCTGACCAATGTAGGCGGTCGGAACCTGCCCACTGATGATGACCATCGGAATGGAGTCCATATGGGCCGTGGCAATGCCAGTGACGGCATTGGTCGCCCCGGGGCCCGAGGTGACAAGACACACACCGATTTTGTTCGACGAACGCGAATACGCATCCGCAGCATGGACGGCGGCCTGTTCATGGCGCACCAATACATGCTTGAACTTGTCTTGCTTGAACATCTCATCATAAATATATAAAACCGAGCCGCCGGGATAGCCGAAGACATACTCGACTTTTTCCTCGTGCAGACATCTGATTAGAATTTCCGCGCCGGTTAGCTGCATTTCATCACACCTGTTAGACTTTTCGGATCAAACCTATAACCTTACTGACTTGCCAGCAAATGGTCAAGGTTTTATGGGGCTTTTGCATTGAAAATAAAGACCCTACCGTCGAACGGAGTGATGTCCTGAGTTCCCGAAACGAGCTGTCCGATTTTCTCGCCGGTGTTGAACGGCGCGCCTTCAAACAGGCAATGTTCGCCGTTCGCAACGAAGAATCGGCGCTGGATATCGTGCAGGACGCGATGATGCGACTCGCCGAAAAATACGGTGATCGCCCGCTGGCTGAACTACCGATGCTGTTCCAGCGCATTCTTCAGAACGCAATTCGCGATTACTATCGCCGAACGAAAGTGCGATCACTGTGGACAACCCTGTTATCCTCATTTTCATCGGGTGAAGACGATGAATTGGATCCGCTGGAATCCATCGCCGCAGAAAACCCATCGGAGGGACTGGACACCCCTCACCGGCAACTTGAAAGGGCGCAACTGCTTGTTATACTTGAAAATGAGATCGCCAGATTGCCTCCACGTCAACGCGAAGCCTTCCTCATGCGTTACTGGGAGGAAATGGACATTGCAGAAACCGCTTTTGCAATGGGATGTTCGGAAGGCAGCGTAAAAACTCACTGCTCGCGGGCGACACATACGCTGGCAGCAGCACTGAAAATAAAAGGTATCGAGCTATGAACGAAAATACCGAGTTTGGATATAAGGCACGGCAAATCCTGAATGACGGAATCGACCAGCTTGACAACAAGACGTCCCGGCACCTTCAGGAAATCAGGCAAATGGCAATCGGGCATCAACGCGTGAAGATTGCAGGACTGCGACTTGCGGGTTTCAGTCAGGTTGTCGGTCAGGAAGCATTTTCTTGGTTACGCAATGGGATAGCCGTCCTTGCGCTGGTAACGGGATCCGTTGGCACCTACTACTGGAATGCATTTCAGGATTCCAAGGAATTCGAGGAAATCGATAGCGCCTTGCTTGCCGATGAACTGTCCCCGTCCGCTTATCTTGACCGAGGCTTTCAGGCATGGCTAGAGCACGCTTCTCACTCCTCCGCACAATAAGTCTCGCGGCAGGTCTTTGCCTGGCTTCGCTGACGGGTTACGCTGCTGTTCCGACGTTGGCGCAACCGGCATGGGTTGAACTGACTGCCGAACAAAAACAGATTCTTGCACCGCTCGCTTCAGAGTGGGATCGCATGGATCGTTTTCGCCGCAGCAAATGGCTTGGCATCGCCAAGCGTTACCCCAGCCTGAGTAGCGACGAACAGACGCGCATCCAGCGCAGAATGACCAGCTGGGCGAAACTGACTCCGGAAGAGCGCAAACAGGCGCGCGAGAAATATAAATCCCTGCAAAAATCGCCTCCCGAAACAAAAGAATCGATCAAGCAAAAGTGGCAGGAATACAAACAACTTCCGGATAGCGAGAAAGCGCGCCTGAAGGCAGAAGCGGCGCGCAAGCCAATAGTACGGCCGGGAGCCGCCCGTGCTGTCCCACTTACCGGAGCAGGTGCAATCGGTAAACCGCTACCGGGTCAGCGTGAGTCCGGCTCTCCTCCGACAGCGGCAATACCCGGAAGCCCTCCCCCCGCGTCCGCCGCACCTGAAGCAGTTCCTTCACCCGCACCCAGCTCCAGCTCAGCGCCGTCGTACTGAGCCTCGTCGTCGTGGCGGACAGCCCCAACCCAACACCCGGACTGCGGCGCAGACTCGCCAGCATGACTTACGAGGCGCTGCTGCTGCTCGGCGTGCTGTCGGTCACTTTCTTGCTGCCCAATATGGCGCTGGGGATGGCATTTGCCATCACGCTGCCAGGCTGGTTGCTGGTGCTCCATATAGCTCTTGTTCTCGGCGTGTACTTCGTGTGGTATTGGCATCACGGCGGCCAAACGCTCGCCATGCAGACATGGAAACTCCGTATCTCAACGCCAAACGGAACGCCTCCTTCGTTAAAGCAATTGCTCGTGCGTTATCTACTCGCCTGGCCAAGCATCATCTATCTGGGCGCCGGCCTGCTCTGGGCGCTATTTGACCGCAATCGGCAGTTTCTTCACGACCGCCTGGCCGGCACAACCATTGTCTTCACCGAAAAACCACGGAAATAAAAAGGCCTGACTCTGCTCATCGTCGCTCAATCCACCACAGCATGCCCCCGGCAGCGATAAAGAACAAAAAGCTCGGCGTGATGGCCGAAATAAACGGGGTCCAACTGTTGATTGCGCCAAGATTTGAAAACAAGCCGTTAAGCATGTGAAAACCAATGCCGAGCATGATGCCGGTAAATACACGAACACTCACCGCGCCCATCCGGTCCTGCATGTAAGCAAACGGTAGCGCAAGCGCCATCATGACCAATGCCGCCAACGGATAAACCAGTTTTTTCCAGAGCGCAATGTCGTAGCGGTCAGTTTTTTGCTGGTTCCCGCTCAAATGCTGAATGTACAAATACAGATTTACCAGCGACATGCGCTCAGGTATCACCATCAGAACCGACAGCAGATCAGGGTTCAACGCAGATTTCCAGCTTACTTGCGCTTCGTGTTCGACGCGAACCTTGTCGCCGCCAAGGCGGGTGCGCGATACACCTTCAAGCGACCAGTTACCGGCTGAAACATAGCGCCCCCGCTCGGCATGACTAATGGATACAAGTTCAAACTTGTCGTTGAATTCAAATATGCGCAAACTTCGCAGCGACGCATCCGGCAACACCTCGCGCACATTGATGAATGCCCGTTCATCCTTGACCCAAAGCCCCGACCTGAATTCCTGAGCGACCAGCGCGCCTTGTGTCTGTAACTTCAGTTGCTGCGCGGCCTTTTCCGCCGGAGGCGCAACAAATTCACCGACAATAAACGTCAAGGCGACAAAAATTCCGCCTATCTTCCCCAGTGAAACAAGAAACTCCCGCGTTGCCAAACCCGATGCGCGCAACACCGTAATTTCAGAATGACGCGCCAATATCGTCAACGCATACAGGGTGCCGATCAGCACACCAATGGGGAAAATCTCGTATAAGCGCCCGGGAACGGTCAGCGTCACGTAGCCCAGCGCATGGCGCAGCTGGTAGCCGCCCTTGCCGATACTTTCCAATTCATGGATCAGATCAAAAAATGCAAAAAGCATCAAAAAAGCAGCAAGGACAAGCGCCGTGGAACTAAAGACTTCACGCGCCAGATGCCGCTCATAGATCTTCAGCGCCATTTCAGCTTACCCCAGGCCAGAGGATTCTGACGCCGGTGAAAAAGAATGACAAGCAGCAGGAACATGACGATATGAATCGCCAATACGCCAATCTCGAAGCGGAGCTTCCCTTGTGCGACCCATGCCTGACTCACGCTGAGAAGATTGTTGTAGATCATGTAAGTCAGCAGGGCGAAAATCAGATTGTTTGTACGCCCGGCACGCGGATTCACGAAGGACAAAGGGATCGCCAAAATAGCCAGATTCAAGGCCGCCAGCGGCAGGCCAATGCGCCACAACAACTCGGCCAGATAATCCGGCTGCGGATTGCGCAGCAACGCCGAAACCGGGAGCGTGCGCGGAGAGGCTTCGAAACCGCGCGCCTCCTTGGTTTGCACGCGCAAAGCATAACGCTCAAAATCCATCACCCGGTATTCCGCAGTGCCCGCAGTGCCTTCGTAGCGGTGCCCGCGTTCCAACACGAGAAACTGGTCACCGTTTGGCATAATTTCAGTGTGGCCATTGGCCGTCGCCATGATGCCCTGTCGTCCATTTTGCATCGAGCTAATGAAGACGTTCTTCACTTTTTCTTCGCTTCCGCCGGCGCTCTCGACAAAAAAAACACGATCCGCGTTACCGGATTCGTTAAACGCGCCGGGCGACACGCGCGACAAATCGTCTCGCTGCTCCATCTGCTGCTGATATTCCTCGCTACGTTGCATCGCCCATGGTGCCAAGAACAGTGAAATTGCAGCAATACCCACCACCAGAGGCCCGGCAAATTTCAGCACCGGCCATACCCATGCGGTGAGCGGCATTCCGGACGACAACCAGATCACCATTTCAGAATCCCGATACCAACGCGATAGCGTCATGAGCACCGCGATATACAGGGTCAGCGATAGCAATACCGGGAGATAACCGATCGCGCGAAAGCCCAGCAGTGCAATCACTGCTTCAGACGCGAGTTTCCCCCCTGCCGCCTGGTTGAGCAGGCGAATGAGTTGAGTCGTCACCAGAATTGCGAACAGCGCGACAAAAACGCCCGCCGCCGCATGAGCGAATTCCCTGAGTGCTGCGCGCTGAAAAATCATTCGGGAGCGGTAGTGCGTCGTGAGCTGTTGACGGGAAGGTTGTAAATTATCAACATAAGTGAACAACGGGCACAAAAGCGCATTATTCTTGTGCTTTGCCCCATCAACGAACCAGCCGTCAAGGAGTGGATTTTGGAATTTAGCATAAAAAGCGGAAGCCCGGAAAAGCAGCGTAGCGCCTGTGTCGTGGTCGGTGTATTCGAGGCAAGAAAGTTCTCTGCTGCGGCGGAATGCATCGATCGGGCAGCAAACAAGTTTCTCAGTGAAATCCTCCAACGCGGCGACATGGAAGGCAAAGCGGGGACCAGCCTGCTCTTGCACAAAGTTCCCGGCGTTGCGGCCGACCGCGTGCTGCTGATTGGTCTGGGCAAGGAAAAGGAATTCCGTGAAAAAGAGTATCTGGCCGCTATTTCTGCTGCGTTAAGGCAGCTTAATCAAACCGGCAGTGCCGACGCTACGCTCTGCCTCACCGAACTGAATGTCAAAAAACGTGACACCAGCTGGAATATCCGGCAGGCGGCAATAATGGTATCCGAAACACTGTATCGCTCGGATTGCCTCAAGTCGAAGAAGGATGAGTCGACGCGTCCATTGCGCAAACTAAGCTTCTGCGTAGCACGCCGCAACGAACTACCCGCTGCCGAGACGGCGCTTGCACAAGGTGTTGCAATTGCCGCAGGCATCGATCTGACCAAAACGCTAGGCAATCTGCCGGGCAATATTTGCACACCAAGCTACCTCGCCGACCAGGCGAAGGATCTGGCAAAAACACTCGGCCTTGACGCGCAGATACTGGAACGCCAGGAGATGGAAAAGCTAGGCATGCATTCCCTGCTTTCCGTCGCACGCGGGTCGCATCAGGCTCCAAAATTCATCATCTTGCGCCACACTGGCGGCACCCCCGGCGACAAACCCGTTGTACTGGTCGGCAAGGGAATCACCTTTGATAGTGGTGGCATTTCGTTAAAGCCGGGTGCCGAGATGGACGAAATGAAATATGACATGTGCGGAGCCGCCAGCGTGCTCGGCACCTTCAAGGCGCTGGCGCTGATGAAATTACCGCTGAATGTCGTCGGAATTATCCCCGCGTCAGAGAACATGCCCGGGGGCGCCGCCACGAAACCCGGTGACATCGTCACTTCAATGTCTGGACAGACCATTGAAATTCTGAATACCGATGCCGAAGGCCGCCTTGTTTTATGTGATGCACTCACCTACGCCGAACGCTTCACGCCCGACTGCGTGGTCGATATTGCGACCCTGACCGGTGCCTGCGTGGTTGCGCTGGGGAATGTCGCGTCTGGCCTGCTCGCCAACAACGACAGCTTGGCGACGGAACTTCTCGATGCCGGCCAAGAGGCTTACGACCGCGCCTGGCAACTGCCGTTGTGGGATGAATACGACGAACAGTTAAAGAGCAACTTTGCCGACATGGCAAATATTGGTGGCAAAGCGGCCGGCACCATCACTGCCGCCTGCTTTCTGGGACGATACACCCACAAATATCCGTGGGCGCATCTGGACATTGCCGGTACCGCATGGCGATCCGGCAAAGAGAAAGGTGCAACCGGCCGGCCGGTGCCTTTGCTGTCGCAATTTCTGATTGCCCGCGCTGACAACGCAACGGATGCGCAAAAAACTACCGGAAAACGCAAGCGGAAATGACCCGCATCACCTTCTTCCATGGCGCACAGGATCGCCTGCAAACCATCGCAGACTGGCTGACCCAGCCAGAGCAGCGCGGCAAACCGATCTTGGTATTCGCACCGGACGCCGAACAGGCCGACAAACTTGACCAGCTGCTCTGGACGCATCCAGCGACCGGATTCATTGCGCATTGCCGCGCCGGGGACGCGCTGGAATCAGAGACGCCGCTTGTGATTTCATCGACGCCGGATTCTCCGCCGCATGACCAATGTCTACTCAATTTTTCGAATCAGATGCCATCCGACTTTAGCCGCTTTGCCGATCTGATTGAAATCATCAGCATCGATGACCGTGATCGCCTACCCGGACGCGAACGGTTCCGCGTCTATCGCGAGCGCGGCTATACGCTGGAAAACCGTGACATTTCGGGCGGCCTCTAAGCCATGCAGGAAGACGATACAGACGAAATACTCGGCCAGGCCGACGCGCTGATACGCCGCCATCGGGTATTTGCGTCCGGTGATGCCGCGTCGCCCATTCCTGATGACGACATTCCGGTACTCACCGAAATTGTCAACGACGCACAACTGAAAAACGGATTCGTAAATCAGTTGGAAAATTCATTTGCAACCGCCCCGGTGCACGTGCAGCAACATCTGGATGCCCTGCGCGAGGAATTGACTCGCTGGCTCAACAATGAACTGCCACAGACCGTGCTCAAGGTCACTGATGGGCTCGCCGACCAATTAATGGCAGAACTCACGCATCAGGCCGAACAGAAGCTACTACCGCGCCTGATCGCTCGACTGGATGGCACCGCCCTCCTGCAATCCACCGCAGAGAGCCCCGCAGGAAGCCCCGAGAAGGACGCTTAAACGCGCGGCACCGACTCGGCGAATGCCGGGCGCAGCATCAGTTTTTCGTAGAGACGATCAAGATTGGCATGACGTTCCGCCCACGGGATGTCGCCCAAGCGAAACGAAAGATAGCCAAGCGAACAACCCACAGCAATATCGGCCAGCGTCAGATTATTGCCGTGGCACCAGGCTTGTTCGCCAAGATCATGCGAGATAGCCGCCAGCGCCGTATCGATTTTGCCGCGCTGGCGTTCGATCCAAGAGGGGCTTCGCTCGCCATCAGGCCGCTTGGCTTCAAGAAACATCGCCACCGCTGCATCCAGTACGCCATCAGCCAGCGCTTCCCAGCGCTTGACAGCGATACGCTCGCGCCCGGATGCGGGAATCAAACGATTATTGGGTGCAACGGTATCCAGATACTCGGCAATCACGCGGGAATCGAACACGGTGCTGTCATCGTCGAGCACCAGCACCGGGATTTTCCCCAGCGGGTTGGCGCTTGCGATCTGATTGCCCTCGACCCAAGGCGAATCGAGCACCAATTCGTAATCAATCTTCTTTTCTGCCAGCACAATACGAATCTTGCGGGCATACGGGCTGGTGAGCGATGCGATCAGTTTCATTTCATTATGGCAATCAATTCAACATGAAAACTATAGCACGGCAGAGCACCCGGATCAGCGTGATAACATTCGCGCCCTGCCCCCCCGACCTGCCCTCCATCGTCCTGCACACACTGATCGATCATGACACCTTCCGCACTCACTGCGCTGTCGCCACTGGACGGCCGTTATGCCGCCAAACTTGAACCACTGCGCGACCACTTTTCCGAATATGGCCTGATTCGCAACCGTGTCCGGGTTGAGATCGAATGGCTCAAGGCGCTGGCTGCGGCTGACGAAATCGCCGAGTGTGCCGGCTTTTCTGCCGCCACGATTGCCGAACTCGACACCGTGATGGCGCAGTTTTCGCTCACCGATGCCGAAGCCATCAAGGCTATCGAGGCCACCACCAACCACGACGTCAAGGCCATGGAATACTGGCTGAAAGAGCGTCTTGCCGGCAACGCCGAAGTGATGCGGGTCAGTGAGTTCATTCATTTTGGCTGCACCTCGGAAGACATCAACAATGTCTCGCACGCCCTGATGTTGAAAGATGCCATCAGCGCGAACCTGCTGCCCGGTATTGATGGGCTGATCGCCCGGCTGCGCGAACTCGCCCACCAGCTGGCCGATTTGCCAATGCTCGCCCACACCCACGGCCAACCAGCAACACCAACCACGCTGGGCAAGGAAATGGCCAACATTGCCGCGCGCCTCATCCGCACGCGCAAGCAGATCGCGGCGGTTTCGCTGACCGCCAAGTTCAATGGTGCCGTTGGCAACTACAACGCCCATTTATCGGCTTATCCGCAGCTCGATTGGGAAAGCTTTAACCGCGCCTTCATCGAAGCCCTCGGTCTCGAATTCAATCCCTACACCATCCAGATCGAACCGCACGATGCCATGGCGGAATTGTTTGATGCCATGGCACGCGCCAACACGATTCTGATCGATGCCGACCGCGACCTCTGGCAATACATTTCGCTCGGCTATTTCAAGCAGAAGCTGAAGGCGGGCGAAATCGGCTCCTCAACCATGCCGCACAAAGTTAACCCCATCGACTTTGAGAACTCCGAAGGCAATCTGGGGCTGGCCAACGCGGTGCTGCGCCATCTGGCCGAAAAACTGCCAATCTCACGACTGCAACGCGATCTCACCGATTCCACGGTGCTGCGCAACATGGGTGTGGCCTTCGGCTACACCCTGCTGGCATTCGATTCGACCTTGCGCGGGCTCAACAAGCTGGAAGCTAACCCGAAACGACTGGCCGAAGACCTCGACAACGCCTGGGAAGTGCTGGCCGAACCGGTGCAAACGGTGATGCGTCGTTTCGGCGTGCCCAACCCCTACGAACAACTCAAGGAACTGACGCGCGGCAAGGGCATTGAACAGGACGCGTTACGCGCATTCATCGCTCAGCTGGCGATACCTGAAGCCGACCGTCAGCGTTTATTGGCCATGACACCCTCCAGCTACATCGGCAAAGCCGCCGAACTGGCGCGGGGAATCTGACATGGCCTTTGCAGAAAACCTCAAGCAACTGCCAAAAATTTCACATCTTGCCGGTATTCAGCTGATCGATGCCACGGGTGCGGTAGTGGCACTGATCGAAAACAAACCGGGGCAAGCCGGCTCGGTCGCCGTGTATAACCATCTGGGGCAGATTTTCGGTGCCATCACGCCCGATGCGGCGAAAAAAGGGCTGGAAATCTACGCCGAGCACACCGCCGATGCGCGGCAAAATCCCGGCAAGCACGCCAACATCGACCGACTTCTGGCGCTATGTGCCGAGGGTGCCGGCACCCTGCGCATCAAGCACATCTTCGCCACCGGCGAAGAATAGGTAGCCGATCATCAAACAACGACTTCCTGTTTCTCGACCTTGACCTTGATGAACTGCTCGCGCGATACGCCGAGCCACATCACCAGCGGGCTGGCGACCAGCACCGACGAATAAATACCGAACAAAATGCCGATGGTGAGCGCCAGCGCAAAGTAGTGCAGTGCCGCGCCACCGAAAATCAGCATTGAAGTCACCATCATCTGGGTGCTGCCGTGGGTGATGATGGTGCGCGAAATGGTGCTGGTAATGGCGTGGTCGAGCACCTCGGCCGTGGTCATGCCACGCTTTTTCTTGAAGGTTTCGCGCACGCGGTCGAACACCACAACCGACTCATTCACCGAATAACCCAGTACGGCCAGCACCGCCGCCAGCACCGGGAGCGAAAATTCCCACTGGAACAGTGCGAAGAAACCCAGAATGATGATGACATCGTGCAGGTTGGCGATGATCGCCGACACCGCAAAGCGCCACTCGAAGCGCGCCGCGAGATAGATCATGATGCCCAACACCACCAGCAGCAAGGCCAGCGCGCCGTCGGTCGCCAGTTCCTTGCCCACCTGCGGGCCGACGAACTCAACCCGTTTCAGCACCGGTGCTACATTTTTTGCCGTATCCCCAGCGTCGACTTTTGATAAGGAAGCCAGCACGCGCTCGCCCACCTTGGCGGTTTCGCTGTCTTTCGACAAGGGCACACGCACCAGCACATCGCGCGAGGAACCAAAATTCAGCACCTGTGCATCGGCGAAGCCATCGGTCTGCATCTGCTTGCGCAATTTTTCGAGATCGGGGGCTTGCGTATAGCTGAGTTCCAGCAGCGTGCCGCCGGTGAATTCAATCGAAAAGTGCAGCCCGCGATTGACCAGAAAAAACACCGCCAGCAAAAAAGTGACCAACGAAATGATGTTGAACACCAGCGCATGGCGCATGAAGGGAATATCTTTTTTGATGCGGAAAAATTCCATGAGCTTAAACCCCCGGCTTCCAGACTTGTCCGATGCTGACCGCATCAAGTTTGCGACGTCGCCCGTAAATCAGATTCACCAATGCGCGTGACACCACCACCGAGCTGAAAATTGAGGTCAGGATTCCCAGACAATGCACCACGGCAAAGCCGCGCACCGGGCCGGAACCGAAGATCAGCAGCGCAATGCCGGCGATCAGCGTGGTGACGTTGGAATCCAGAATGGTCGCCCAGGCGCGCTCGTAGCCGGTGGTGATCGCCATTTGCGGGCTGTTGCCGACGCGCAACTCTTCGCGCACCCGTTCGTTGATGAGCACGTTGGCGTCAATCGCCATGCCTAGCGTCAGGGCGATGGCGGCAATGCCCGGCAGGGTCAGCGTCGCTTGCAGCAATGAAAGCAGCGCCACCAGAAACAGCAGGTTGGCCGAGAGCGCCAGCACCGATACGGCCCCAAACAGCAAGTAATAAAACATCATGAACGCGGCGATGGCAAGAAAACCCCACAGCGTTGAATGGAAGCCCTTGGAGATGTTGTCGGCACCGAGGCTGGGGCCGATGGTGCGTTCTTCGATGATGTCCATCGGCGCGGCCAGACTGCCGGCACGCAGCAGCAGCGCCGTGTCGTTGGCTTCCATGGTGGTCATGCGACCGGAAATCTGTACCCTTCCGCCGCCGATTTCGCTGCGGATCACCGGCGCGGTAACCACTTCACCCTTGCCTTTTTCGATCAGCAGAATCGCCATGCGCTTGCCCACGCTCTCACGCGTCACGTCCTTGAAAATCCGTGCGCCAGCGGAATCGAGCGTGAGATGCACCGCCGCTTCATTGGTCTGGTTGTCAAAGCCGGGCTGGGCGTCGGTGAGTCGTTCGCCGGTCAGCACCACCTGCTTTTTCAGCAACAGCGGACGGCCGCCGCGTTCGACAAAATACTCGGTGCCGGCGGGCGGCTGGCCGCGCTCGGCCTGTTCCATGATGCCCGGGTTAGCGCTGGCTTCGTCATCCACCATGCGCACTTCCAGCGTTGCCGTGCGGCCGAGAATATCCTTGGCCTTGGCGGTATCCTGCACGCCCGGCAACTGCACCACGATGCGATCCGCGCCCTGTTGCTGGATCACCGGCTCGGCCACGCCCAGCTCGTTGATGCGGTTATGCAGCGTGGTGATATTTTGCTTGATCGCGTATTCCTGAATGCGCTTTTGCGCTTCCGGCTTGAGCGTCGCCACCAGTTTGAAATCGGCACCATCCTGCCCCTCGGTGAGCGTCAGATCGGGCTGATTGTCGAGCAGCACACCGCGCGCCTTTTCGCGCGTTTCAACGTCGCGGAAGCGGATCACCACGGTTTGGGTTTCGCGGCCGATGCCGCCGTGGCGGATGTTCTTGTCACGCAACAGGCTGCGCAGATCAGCACCGATGGAATCCAGCCGCTTGGTCAGCGCGCCCTTCATGTCCACTTGCAGCAAAAAGTGTACGCCACCGCGCAGATCAAGACCAAGATACATCGGCTGCGCGCCGATACTGCGCAGCCAGTTGGGCGAGTTCGACACCAGATTCAGCGCCACGCTGTAGCCCGCCTCGGCCGGCACCGGATTCAGCGCCTTCTCGATCGCATCGCGCGCGCGCAACTGCATGTCGGTATCGGCCAGCCGCACACGCACGCTGGTGCCTTCGAGTGCCACGCCCTGCGTGGTAACCGCCGCCGCAGTGAGTGCTTCTTCAACCCGCGCCAATGTCTTGACGTCGATCTTGAGCGTCGCCTTGACGCTGGCGACCTGCACGGCGGGTGCCTCGCCAAAAAAGTTTGGCAGGGTGTAGAGCAGTCCCAGCACAACGGCAATCAGGACGACAATGTTCTTCCACAGCGGATAGCGGTTCATAAGCGGAACGGGAAAATTACGGGAGGCAGGGGTGCAGCAGTGCGGCGAAAAACGAAACCGGCTTACAGATTTTTCAAGCTGCCTTTGGGCAGCAACGCGCCAATGGCATTTTTCTGGACGAAGACTTCGACCGGCGTGTCCTTGACCAAAGAAATCTCCACGGTCAGATAATTTTCGCCAATCTTGGTAATGCGGCCAGCAATCCCGGAAGACAAGATCACCTCATCGCCCTTTGCCAGTTCGCCCACCATTTTCTGGTGCTCCTTGGCCTTCTTCATCTGCGGCCGGATCATGATGAACCACAGCACGATGAACATCATCACGATGGGCAGCAGCCCCATCAAACCACCCGTTGGATCAGCCGCAGCACCGGCGGCCTGCGCATACGCATTTGAAATCAGCACAAAAGACTCCTGAAAAGTTGAGACAAAACCGCGAGATTATACCTGCTCACCTGCCCGCCCTCGCTGAAACGCATCACGGAACGCACTGAATTTACCTTGTTCGATCGCAACACGCATTTCCGCCATCAGCGTCTGGTAGTAAAACAGGTTGTGGATGGTGTTCAGCCGCGCGCCCAGAATCTCGCCGACACGATGCAGATGATGCAGATAGGCACGGCTGAAATGGCGACAGGTATAACAGCCGCAACTGGCGTCGAGCGGCTGCGTGTCGGTCTTGTGCCGGGCATTCTTGATTTTGACATCGCCATGACGGGTAAACAGCCAGCCGTTGCGGGCGTTGCGCGTCGGCATCACGCAATCGAACATGTCAATCCCCTGCCCCACTGCAAACACCAGATCTTCCGGCGTGCCCACACCCATCAGGTAACGCGGCTTGTGCGCGGGTAGGCGCGGCGCGGTGTGCGCGAGGATGCGGGCAAAATCTTCTTTCGGCTCACCCACCGACAACCCGCCAATCGCCATACCGTCAAAGCCGATTTCGTTCAGACCCGCCAACGACTCGTCGCGCAAATCCTCGTACATGCCGCCCTGCACAATACCGAACAGGGCGTTGCTGTTGCCCAGCGCATCATGCGCATCGCGCGAGCGGCGCGCCCAGCGCAAACTGAGTCGCATCGATTCGCCTGCTGTTTTCAGATCAGCCGGATAGGGCGTGCATTCGTCAAAAATCATCGCCACATCAGAATTCAGCACATGCTGGATGCGCATGGATTCTTCCGGGGTCAGAAACAGCCGGTCGCCATTGATCGGCGACGCAAACTTCACACCCTCCTCGGAGATCTTGCGCAAGTCGCCAAGCGAAAACACCTGAAAGCCACCCGAATCAGTCAGGATCGGTCCCTCCCAGCCCATGAAGCGATGCAGTCCGCCATGCGCCGCAATGGCGTCGAGACCGGGGCGCAGCCACAGGTGGAAGGTATTTCCCAAAACGACGGCGGCGCCAATATCCACCAGTTCTGCGGGCGACATGGCCTTCACCGTGCCGTAGGTGCCGACTGGCATGAAGGTCGGCGTCTGTACCTCGCCATGGACCAGATGCACGGTACCCCGGCGTGCCGGGCCGTCGGTGGTCAGCAGATCGAACTTCATGGCAGCGTGCTCCGATGCAGCAACATGGCATCACCATAACTGAAAAACCGGTATCGCTCGGCAATCGCGTGGGCATAGGCCGCCCGCAACGACGTCAAGCCGCCGAATGCCGACACCAACATCAGCAAAGTCGATTTCGGCAAATGAAAATTGGTCAGCAACACATCCACCACGCGAAAACGAAAGCCCGGCGTGATGAACAGCACCGTCTCCCCAGCGTCGACTTTTAGCATGCCACTCACCGCCGCCGATTCAAGCGCACGCAGCGAGGTTGTGCCCACCGCCACCACACGCCCACCGCGCGCACGCGTCGCTTCGATGGCCGCCACGGTCGCGACGGGAACATCAAATACTTCCGCATGCATACGGTGCAATGAAAGATCCTCAACCCGCACCGGCTGAAAGGTGCCAGCACCCACATGCAAGGTCACATAGGCGATGTCGACACCGGCCTGCTGCAAAGCCTGCAGCATGGTTTTATCAAAATGCAGCCCGGCGGTGGGCGCGGCGACAGAACCCGGTGCGCGGGCATACACCGTCTGGTAACGGGTCTCATCCGGTGCCTCGGCAGCGCGGGCAATGTAAGGCGGCAACGGCAAACGCCCATGACGCTCGATCAGCGCCGCCGCATCGCCTTCGAAACGCAGCCGGTAAAACTCACCGCTACGGCCGAGCACTTCGACGTCCAGCATATCCTCTAGCAACAGGCGGCTACCGGGCTGTGGCGGCTTGCTGGCACGCACCTGCGCCAGCACCGCGCCATCATCTAACACACGTTCGACCAGCACCTCGATCTGCCCGCCGCTCGCCTTGCGCCCCAGCAACCGGGCATGCAGCACACGCGTGTCATTCATCACCAAGAGATCGCCAGGGCGCAGCCAGCCCAACAAATTGGCGATCCGATCGTCCGTCAGACGCGCATCCTCGACCACCAGCATCCGGCTGGCCGAACGCTGCGGCAACGGCACCTGCGCAACCCGTTCGGGCGGCAGGATGTAATCGAAATCAGTGAGAGAAAGAGGCATGGACGGGTTGAAGTGCGGGGCGCGGCATCATAACAGAGCGGTGCCGCAGCCCGTGTCCCGGTGTTGCCGGCGGTGCTCTTTGAAGCGATCACCAAAAAACGATCACCGAAAAGTTGTCGGGAGGACGCCTGACAAATGCACAGAAGCGCAAATCGGCGCGGCTATATCACGCCACTAAGCGCCCCGCTGATTCAACAACCGTAACAGGGTGCCATACATATCGTCCGGGTTGAAAGGCTTGATCAGGAAGTCGTTCATCCCGGCATTGAGGCACTGCGCCTTGTCTTCGGCAAAAGCATTCGCGGTCATGGCGATGATCGGCGTTTGGCTGTATCCGGGAAGTTGCCGTATCCGTCTTGTCGCCTCAAGGCCGTCCACATTCGGCATCTGCATGTCCATGAAGACGGCCGTATAACTCGCCTGCTGCGCCAAAGCGATTGCCTCGGCGCCATCCTCTGCGGTATCGGCCAGCAGGCCAAGGTCTTCCAGCAACGTCTGGGCAACCTCCCGGTTGATCGGCTCGTCATCGGCAATCAGAATACGCACACCCGCATAGTGCTGCCGGATCAATAACTCTGCATTGGCAAGCTTGACCGGCATCGCCTCGACCGTGTTGACGCTCTTCTTCAGCAGCACCACAAACCAGAAGACACTACCCACCCCCGGCGTGCTCGTTACGCCCGCCGCGCCCCCCATCAACTCGGCCAGACGCCGGGTAATCGCGAGTCCGAGACCCGTGCCACCATATTTGCGCGTGGTCGAATTATCGGCCTGCTCGAAGACATTGAAGAGCCTGGAGACGGCTTCGGGCGGGATGCCGATACCGGTATCCTGAACTTCAAAGCGCACCCGCACCGAATCATCGGTTTCGCCCTGTTTGAAAGTGCGCAGCGTGACGGTTCCCGTTTCCGTGAATTTGAGGGCGTTGGTTGCATAGTTGAGCAATGCCTGTTGCAAGCGCGTGGGGTCGCCCACCAGATTGTGTGGAACATGTCCGGTTTCGATCAGCAGGCGAATACCCTTGGCCTCGGCGCGCTCAGACAGGATCGAACTGATATTGCTCAGCAGGCTGCTGATCACCACCGGCACCGCTTCGAGATCAAACTTCCCGGCTTCGATCTTTGAAATATCCAGAACATTATTGATGACATCCAGCAGATGCTGAGCGGAGGTGTCGATGGTGTCGAGTCGTTTCGCCTGACTGGGCGAAACACCTTCCCGACGCAGAATATTGGCCATGCCCACAATGCCGTTCATCGGCGTGCGGATTTCGTGGCTCATGTGGGCGAGAAAACTGCTCTTGGCCACGTTGGCGGCCTCGGCTTCGTCGCGCGCTTGCGCCAGTTCGACCGTGCGGGCAGCGACCCGTTCTTCAAGATGGAGGCGGTATTGTTCGAGTTCGGCCTCGGCCTGCTTGCGCCCGGTAATGTCGCGCAGAAACATCTGAAACCGGCCACCCCCGGTGTTTTGATAGGTGACGCTGACTTCAACAGGCCACAGCGAACCGTCCTTGCGTCGATGCAGCGATTCAAACTGATCCCGACCTGTCGCAATAATGTTCCGGAGACGGCTTGCAACCTCTGCAACACTTTCTTTCGCTTCCAGATCAGAAATTCGCATCCCCAGCAATTCTTCCCGCGTGAAACCGGACTGGCGGCAGTAGGTCGGATGGACGTCAAGCAGATAGCCTTTGGTGTCCGTACGCCAATAACCATCGAGCGAAGTATCCAGAATGTTGGTCAGCACTTCGTGGCTTTTGCGCAAAGCCGCTTCTGCGGCAACGCGTTCTGTCAGATCGGTGACCACGGCACAGGTCATGCGCAGTCCGTCCACATCAAGTGGCGTCAGCGACAGCAGCACGGGACGGGCCGCGCCGGTAGCCGGCAGCAAACGAATTCCCCGGGTACAAGCACTGCCGCACGACAGCCCGTCAGCCACCGCGAGCCGGTCGTCCGGCACCACCCAGTCAAGCAGCGAGCGATTGCGCAACTGATTGATCGGCGCAGCAACCATCGCTGCGAAGCGCGGATTGCAAAAGAGAATGCGCCCGGCACTATCGAGCGTCAGCCCGCCCTCGTTCATCGCATTGAAAAACGCGTGATAGGGTTTATCAGCGCCGCGCAGGCCGACCACACCGGCCGGCCCCATGATGGCATCAGCCGTCCCGCCACGCAGCGCGTCCAGTGCCGCCTCGGCTTCTGCAAGCCGAACGCGTAGTTCGGCGACTTCGTGCATGTCGATTGCCGGCGCTTCCATGTGCGACTAACCCAGCAGCGGCTTCAACTGCAAGCCCACCAGCGCCTTTTCGGTATCGGAAAGATCACCGATGATTTTGCGCAGCGGCGCCGGAAGCTTGCGCACCAGCGTCGGCACGGCGATGATCTTGTCCCCTTCGGCGAGTTGCGGCCTCTCCAGCAGATCGATGACTTCAACATCGTACCGGCCGGCCAGATGCTCCTCGCAGATGCGGTGCAAATTTGAGATCGCCGCCAGCGATTTCGGCGTTTGACCCGCAATATAAAGACGCAGTACCCATTCGGCATGCGGTTTCTCATCCGCAGCCACCACGGTATTGGTTTTATTCATTGCGTGCTCTCCGAATCATCGTCCGTAGGCTTGTCGGGTTGCTTAGCCAGATAGTCGCTCAAGTTCTTGTCAAAAGTCTGGATATGGGTGACCAGCCATTCCTTGAGGAAATCCATGATTTGCGTCGAAAGAACGCTCTCGCCCGTCGCGATGCGCTGACGCAAATCGCGAAGTTGCGCTTCCAAAAGATTGTGAACCGCAACGTGGCTCACGGTTTCCGGATAGCCGAACTTGTCCATCAACCGCTCTTCAACCTTGAAGTGAGACAAGATGTGCTGCACCAGCGAATCAAGCTGGGAAAGCGCCAAGGGTATTTCACCCTGCTCAACGATATTGATGAAAAACTCATTCACATATTCGAGCAGCCTCATGTGATCTACATCGACAGGCTCATAGCCCATGGAAAGAGTGTCATCCCACGCCACCATGCCGCGGCGGGCTGCCAACCCGGTCAGCGTACTGTCGGCCAAGCGAGCGTCCGCCCCTTCCCGCTCCAGTTCTGCTTCAAGGATCTGGAGTTCTTCCTCATATTCCGCACGGGTAGCGGCAATTTTTGCTTCCAGTTCAAGGCGCTTCTTTTCCAGCATGGCGCGACGACGGATAGCGTCATCCTTGCGCATCGCGATGTCACTCTCCTTCAGTCGCTGATGCAACTGGCGTGCCGAACCGGTCAAAATTGTTCCGTCAGCGTCGAGCAGCACTTCAATCAGCTTGACGCCCGAGTCCGTCAACAAAAACTCCCGTATCTGGTTCGAATGCACGGTACCGCGTGCCTTGCAGACATACAGGCCACGGGTGCGCTCCCCGGCCGACTCAAGATTGCGCAACAGCAGCCAGACATCCACCAGAGACGATATGGCCACGGTCGTCGCTTCCGGAGCGTCACCGCCATAGGTGAGGGCTGTAAACAACGAGGTGATGCCGTGCGACTTAAATAGATCGACGGCGCGAACCAGCATTAACTTGACCCGCTCATCGTCCGCAGCCGCGCTGAAAGCCGTAATCGGGTCGATGACCACCACCTGCGGCTTGAATTCCCTGACCAGCGCAGTCAGTGTGGCGAGATGGGTTTCCAACCCGCTGGAGGTCGGGCGCGCCGCATGAAATTCCAGCAATCCCGCCTCGCGCCATTGGGCGAGATTGAAACCGATGGAGGCCATGTTGCGCTCGATCTGATCTGGGGATTCCTCCAGCGCAAGATAAAGGCTGCGCTCTCCGCGACGACACGCCGCGTCGACCAGGTGTGCCGCAATGCTGCTCTTGCCAGTACCACTGGTGCCACTGACCAGCACACTGCTGCCCCTGAAAATGCCGCCGTAAAGCATCGC
>CAJAWW010000051.1 GCA_903946745.1 uncultured beta proteobacterium | reverse complement strand
GTCGTCGGCACCAAAACCGCGTGCATCGAGCAGCGCCACGGCCAGCGCATCGCCCAGCGCCAGTGCGGCCGTGGTGCTGGCCGTGGGTGCGAGATTCAGCGGGCAGGCCTCCTGATCGACGCGAGCATCAAGGTGAATGTCAGCTTCCTGTGCCAGCGAGGAGGTTTCGTTACCGGTGATGGCGATGAGCTTGCCGCCCAGACGCTTGACCAGCGGAACGATGGTCAGCAGTTCGTCGTTCTCACCGGAGTTGGAAATGGCAATCATCACGTCGTCGCGCGTAATCATGCCCAGATCGCCATGAATCGCTTCGGCCGCATGCACAAAATACGCTGGAGTGCCGGTGCTAGCGAAGGTCGCCGCGAGCTTGCGACCGATGTGGCCGGATTTACCGATGCCGCTGACGATGACGCGGCCGCGGCTGGCAAGGATCAAAGCCACCGCTGCCGAAAACTCGGCACCGAGTCGGCGCGCCAGCGCGGCAACTGCGGCCGCCTCGATCTCGAGCACCTGACGCCCCATCGCTTCGATGTGCGCGGCGCCGGTGCGGCCGGATTGTGGCGCAACTGGCTGGCTGAGTGGGTGCGTGGCTGGGTGGCTGGATGGATTCATCGTGAAGTCAGCATGCTTGCATCGCTTGGTTCATTGATGCGCGACGGTTATGATTGAGACGGAAGTATAGCAACCGTGCCGCGCGCATTTTCGTAATCCATGACCGATACGCTTTCTCTCATTATTTTGCTGCTGGGTGCCGCCGTGGTCGTGGTTGCCCTGTTCCGCACGCTGGGACTGCCGCCAATCATGGGCTATCTGTTGGTGGGCGCGGTGTTCGGTCCGCATGCGTTAGGTTGGGTTCCCGATACCGAGCAGACACGTCATCTGGCTGAATTTGGCGTGGTCTTTCTGATGTTCAGCATCGGGCTTGAGTTTTCGCTGGCGCGCCTGTTCAGCATGAAGCGCATCGTCTTTGGGCTGGGGCTGGCGCAGGTCATGGTGACCCTGCTGGCGACCATGTTGCTGGTGCGTCTGGCCGGGTTGTCGTGGCTGGCCGGCATTGCTTTCGGTGGTGCGCTGGCGATGTCATCGACTGCGATTCTTTCCAAACTGCTGACCGAGCGTGGCGAACTCGATGCGACCCACGGGCGCGAAGTGATCGGTGTGCTGCTGTTTCAGGATATTGCCGTGGTGCCGCTCTTGGTGTTGATTCCGGCGCTGTCGCAACCGGTTGAAGCCATGGCCTCGGCGCTGCTGGTGGCGGGCTTGAAGGCCGCTGCGCTGCTGGTACTGGTGCTGTTCATCGGCCAGCGTGCCTTGTCGGGCTGGTTTTATCTGGTGGCACGGCGAAAATCGGGCGAGCTTTTCATGCTCAATGTGTTGCTGATTACGCTGGGGCTGGCCTGGCTCACCGATCTGGCCGGTTTGTCGTTAGCGCTGGGCGCATTTCTCGCCGGCATGCTGATCGGTGAAACGCAGTATCGCTATCAGGTGGAAGAAGACATCAAGCCATTTCGTGATGTGCTGCTCGGGCTGTTTTTTGTTTCCATCGGCATGCGTCTGGATGTCCCACAATTGCTGGCGCAATGGGTGCAGGTTGCAAGCATTTTGATCGCGCTGCTGGTCATCAAGCTGTCGATTGTGGGCGGCTTTTCGCGGCTGTTGGGGAGCGCGCCCGGCACGGCGCTACGCAGCGGCTTATGGTTGTGCGCCGGCGGCGAATTCGGCTTTGTCATTTTGGCACGCAGCAGTGATGTCCATCTTTTGTCGGCGGGTGAGTTACAACCGGTGCTGGCGGCGATGTTGCTGTCGCTGATGCTGGCACCCCTGATCGTGCATTTCTCAGATCGCATCGTGTTTCGTTTCGTCGCCTCCGAATGGATGCTGCGCTCAATGCAATTGACGCAATTGGCGGCACAATCGCTGGCCTCGAATAAACACGCCATCTTGTGTGGCTACGGGCGCACCGGCCAGCATCTGGCGCGCTTTCTGGAAGCCGAAGGCGTGTCTTTCATGGCGCTGGATCTGGACCCGGAGCGCGTCCGCGAGGCCAGCGCCGCCGCCGAAGCGGTGGCTTATGGCGATGCCGCGCGCAAGGAAACACTGCTGGCCGCGGGCTTGGCGCGCGCAAGCGTCGTGGTGGTGACATTTTCGGATATTGATGCGGCGTTGCGAGTGATTCATCGCGTGCGCGAATTGCGCCCCGATGTCGCCATCGTTTCGCGCGCGCGCGAGCAGGACGATATCGAAAAACTCTATGCCGCAGGTGCCGCCGAAGTCGTGCCGGAAGCACTCGAATCCAGTGTGATGCTGGCAACCCACGCGCTGGCGTTGTCGGGCATCCCGATGCATCGGGTCATCAAACGTCTGCGTGAAATGCGCGAACAACACTACGCTTTACTGCGCGGATTTTTTCATGGTGGCACCGATGTGGGCGCGCATCTGGCTGATGCCGATCAGCCCCGTCTGCTCGCGGTGACGCTAACGCCGGGGGCTTGGGCAATCGGGCAACAGGTTGGCGCGCTTGATCTGGCAAAAGTCGACGCTGGGGTCACGGCAATCCGGCGGCGAACGCAACGCGCGCTGCGGCTAACCCCGGAACTGGAGCTCATCGAAGGCGATGTGGTGGTGTTGCTGGGAACGGCTGCGGCGATAGTGGCAGGCGAGGATATGCTGCTGCGCGGCAGGCAAAAGAAGGCAAAAGCAAGCACATGATTTGACAATTTTCGCAGCCCCCCACAGAATTGTATTGTTGAAATCTTCAACAATACGGGGGCGACGCATGAGTACAGTCAATTTCAGTGTTCCGGAAGATGTGAAGCAGGCCTTCAACGCGGCATTTCAGGGCTGCAACAAAAGCGCCATCATCGCTGATTTGATGCGTGAAGCTGTAGATCGCGCCGAGAGCCGGCAGCGTCAGCACGAAGCCATCGCGCGAATACTTGAACGGCGCAAGCACGCCCCCGCCCTCACCGAAAAACAATTGCAGGCAGCACGGGAGGAAGGGCGCGGATGATTCTGACGGTGGACGCCAGCGTTGCACTGAAATGGTTCTTGAAACCGTGCGACGCCGAGCACGATACCGACCGCGCACTGAGCATCCTGACAGGCATCGACGATGCGCGCATTCAACTGATTCAGCCACCCCACTTCCTGGCAGAGGTTGCCGCCGTACTGGCTCGGGAAAAGCCGGGCGAAGCGCAGGATGACCTGCTGGACTTGCAAAACGTGGAGCGCCGGACGATGGACACGTCCGATATTTATGCCACGGCACTCGAGCTTTCCATCCGCTTTCGGCAGCACCTGTTCGACACCCTTTATCATGCCGTGGCGCTGCATACCCCCGGCGCTGCGCTCGTCACTGCCGACCGACGCTATTACGACAAGGCGTGCGGTGCAGGGCAGATCGTCCTGCTGAGCAACTGGTCATCAGTGGGACAAAACTGATTGTTCGTCTTTGTGGATGGATACCGCGTCGGAAAAGTCGACGCTGGTGATACGGCAATCTGAATCGGTTTGCGGTGCGGCAGATGGAAATAAAAAAGCCCGCCGAGGCGGGCTTTTGAAAATTATAGCCGTAGCAGTTTTACATGGTCATACATACGGTGTACGAGGTGGAGTCATCCATGGTTGGTCCGGCAGCTGTGATCGGGCAAACGGCCCCAGCAGCTATTGGGACTAAGCCGGCGGCTACGTTAGCAGTTGTCGTTCCTGCTGGGTGGGCGGGTACCGCTCTGACTGAGCCTGTGTTGGGGCAACCGTCGTCAATCATGGTATCAAGTTGCTTAGCGTATTTCCCCAAGATGCTGGTGGAGCAGGCCAAGTAAGTTCCCGTCATGCCGGCAATGTAGGGAGTCGTATTGCTATTTGATGCAATCCCGAGCGCACCGCCATCTGCATTTTTTGGGATGTAGTTCGTGTCGGCCG
>CAJAWW010000050.1 GCA_903946745.1 uncultured beta proteobacterium | reverse complement strand
TTGACCAGCGAATCAACCGTAAGGTCGGCAACCCCACCGCGGCGGTCATACGCCGAACCTGACGGTTTTTTCCTTCCCGCAGTACGAGTTCCACCCAAGCGGTGGGAATGGCGGCACGGAAACGAATGGGGGGCTGCCGCGGCCAAAGACTGGCGGGTTCAGCGATCACGCGCGCCGAGCACGGCTGCGTAACGAAATCGCCCAAGGAAATGCCGGACGCCAATTCGCGGAGTGCCGCCGCGTCGGGATTGCCTTCCACCTGTGCGTAATAAGTCTTGGGCAGTTTGAATCGGGGGTCGGCAATGCGGGCTTGCAAGGCGCCATCGTCGGTCAACACAACCAAGCCTTCAGAATCAGCATCCAGCCGCCCGGCAGGGTACACGCCCTGAAACGGCACGAAATCGGCGAGGGTTGGGCGACCGGCCGCGTCCGTGAACTGGGTCAGAACGCCATAAGGCTTGTTGAGCAATATCAGCCGGCTCACATCAATCGGTGAAATGATCCCATACACGATCCCATATGACGCAGGACGGTCTCATTGACGCGATCATCGTAATACTGGCAGCGGGTCAGGTCGTTGACTGAAACGGGCGTCATGATGTCAAAATGGCAGGGAGGCACAAAGGTACAGAAGTACAGATGCACAGAGGTGGATTCTAGCAGCGGGTCAATCGGGTCAATCGGGTCAAAAAAACATCATCGTCAGAATGACGACAGGTTTCTCCGATAAATTTAGCGCAGCAGTAATTTTCAGACAACAGACAACAACGACACATAACCATAAAAGAGGCGAACTGATGGCAACTGAAAAATCTAAGATCATTTATACCCTGACTGACGAAGCACCGCTACTGGCGACCTGCTCCCTGCTGCCGGTCATTCGCACATTTACGGCACCCGCCGACATCGAAATTGAAGAGGCCGACATTTCGGTGGCCTCCCGGGTGCTGGCCGAGTTCCCCGACTACCTGACCGATGCCCAGAAACTACCCGACGTTCTCGCCGATCTCGGTCGCCGCACCTTGCTGCCCGACACCAACATCATCAAGCTGCCGAACATCAGTGCCTCGGTTGGCCAGTTGATCTCCTGCGTGCGCGAACTGCAGGCCAAGGGCTACAAAATTCCTGATTTCCCGGAAGACCCTAAAAGTGATGCAGAGAAAGCCATCAAGGTTCGCTACTCAAAATGTATTGGTAGCTCGGTGAACCCGGTGTTGCGCGAGGGCAATTCAGACCGCCGCGCACCCAATGCCGTCAAAAACAACGTTCGCAAAAATCCGCATTCAATGGGCGAATGGAGCCAGGCCTCACGCACCCACGTCTCGCACATGCACCACGGCGACTTCTACCACGGCGAAAAGTCAATGACGCTGGACAAAGCGCGCGACGTGAAGATGGAATTCATCGGCAAGAGCGGCAAGACCATCGTGCTGAAGCCCAAGACTTCGCTGCTGGCCGGCGAGATCATCGACAGCATGTTCATGAGCAAGAAAGCGCTGTGCGAGTTCTATGAAAAAGAAATCGAGGACGCCTACAAGACCCACGTGATGTTCTCGCTGCACGTCAAGGCGACCATGATGAAGGTGTCGCATCCCATCGTTTTCGGCCATTGCGTCAGGATTTTCTACAAGGACGCCTTTGAAAAGCACGCTAAACTGTTCGAGGAACTGGGCGTCAACGTGAACAACGGCATGGTCAATCTCTACGACAAGATCGCCACGCTACCGGAATCCAAGCAAGAGGAAATCCGCAAGGATCTGCATGCCTGCCACGAGCACCGTCCGGAACTGGCGATGGTCGACTCGGCCAAAGGCATCACCAACTTTCACTCGCCGAATGACGTGATCGTCGATGCCTCAATGCCGGCCATGATCCGCATCGGCGGCAAGATGTGGGGAGCCGATGGCAGGCCAAAGGATTGCAAGGCGGTGATGCCGGAAAGTACCTTTGCCCGCATCTATCAGGAGATGATCAACTTCTGCAAGTGGCATGGCAACTTCGACCCCAAGACCATGGGCACCGTGCCCAACGTCGGCCTGATGGCGCAACAAGCCGAAGAATACGGCTCGCACGACAAAACTTTCGAAATCCCCGAAGACGGTATCGCCAACATCACCGACCTTGCCACCGGCGAAGTCTTGCTGACACAAAATGTCGAAGAAGGTGATATCTGGCGCATGTGTCAGGTCAAGGATGCACCGATCCGCGACTGGGTCAAGCTGGCCGTAACGCGTGCCCGCAACTCGGGCATGCCCGCCGTGTTCTGGCTCGACGCCTATCGCCCGCACGAGGCTGAACTGATCAAGAAGGTGCACACCTATCTCAAGGATCACGATACAAAGGGACTCGACATCCAGATCATGTCGCAGGTGCGTGCCATGCGCTACACGCTGGAACGGGTGATTCGCGGTTTTGACACCATATCGGTCACCGGCAACATCCTGCGCGACTATCTGACCGACCTGTTCCCGATTATGGAACTGGGCACCAGCGCAAAGATGCTATCCATCGTTCCGCTGATGGCCGGCGGGGGCATGTTTGAAACCGGTGCTGGCGGCTCGGCACCCAAGCACGTCAAGCAACTGGTGGAAGAAAATCACCTGCGCTGGGATTCACTGGGTGAGTTTCTCGCGCTGGCGGTTTCGTTGGAAGACATCGGCATCAAAACCGGTAACAGCAAGGCAACGGTGCTGGCCAAGACACTCGACACGGCCACCGGAAAATTGCTCGACAACAACAAAGGCCCCTCAACGCGCACTGGCGAACTGGATAACCGTGGCAGCCATTTCTATCTGGCCATGTACTGGGCGCAAGCATTGGCCGAACAAACCGACGATCCGGCACTGAGCGCCTATTTTGCGCCACTGGCAAAAGCCATGGCGGAAAACGAGCAGAAAATCGTTGCTGAACTCAAAGCCGTGCAGGGGCAACCCGCCGATATCGGTGGCTATTACATGGCCGACCCCGAGAAAACCGCAGCGGTCATGCGTCCCAGCGCCACCTTCAATGCCTTGCTGAAAGCGGTACAGGGGTAAGCCATAAAGTGGATTGGGGCAGACCATGATCGATTGCATGTAAAGCGTTGATCCATTCACCTTGCAGCGAAAAAAAGCCCGTCTGGCAATGCCGGACGGGCTTTTAATTTTTGCCGCCAACCTCAGAAACCCAAAACAATGTCCGAGAACACTGTCTGAGCTGATTCTGGCGGCAGATTGTGCTGTATTAAGGCTTCTGAATGTTCGATGCCTGCTTGCCCTTGGGGCCCTGCACCACATCAAAGGTCACTTTTTCGCCTTCCTTGAGTGACTTGAAGCCGGCCATGTTGATGGCGGAAAAATGCGCGAACAGATCTTCACTGCCGTCATCGGGCGTAATGAAGCCGAAGCCCTTAGCATCGTTGAACCACTTAACAGTACCAGTTGCCATATTGCTTATTCCTTAATCAAAAACGAACGAATCGGCCACCGCTGCGGGCTGCAAAACACCGCACCCCGGCCGGGGCATGTTTGAATCAAAAAAGTGAGTCAAACACGTTTCGCGTTTTACGCATATTGCACATGAGCGTCAAGAACTTTCGATGCTGCATTGCACACAGACACAAGCACTACCTGCACCTTGCAGTCGGCCCGATCGATCCCATCTGAAAAATCTGGAACACGGTTTTCTCCCCTTTCTTCGTGGGGTTGAACCTGTGACGAATCGCATTACAATCGACGCATGGGAACACGCAAGCACGCCGGAGGCGATAGTGGTGCCGCACTAGCACCAGAGAAAAGTCGGACCAAGCCACCGCCAATGTACAAGGTGCTATTGTTGAATGATGATTTCACACCGATGGATTTTGTTGTCGTGGTACTGGAAAAGTTTTTTGGATTGTCGCGTGAGCAATCAACACAAGTGATGCTCAAGGTGCATCGTGAAGGCAAAGGCGCATGTGGCCTCTACCCCCGCGATGTAGCTGCGACAAAAGTTGAACAGGTAAGTGAATTTTCACGTCGGCACCAGCACCCGCTGGCATGCGTGATGGAGGAAAACTGATGATCGCCCAGGAACTGGAAGTCAGCTTGCACATGGCCTTTGTTGAGGCCCGTCAAAAGCGTCATGAGTTCATCACCGTCGAACACTTGCTGCTCACGCTGCTCGACAACCCCTCGGCCGCCGAGGTGTTGCGCGCCTGCGCCGCTGACGTTGAAGGTCTGCGCAAGGAACTCATCACCTTCATCAATGAACACACGCCCATGGTCGCCGGCCATGATGAAATCGACACGCAGCCCACCCTGGGTTTTCAGCGGGTGATTCAGCGCGCCATTTTGCATGTGCAGTCCTCCGGCAAAAAAGAGGTCACCGGTGCCAATGTGCTGGTGGCGATTTTTGGCGAAAAAGATTCGCACGCGGTCTATTTCCTCCAGCGCCAGAGCATCACGCGGCTGGATGTGGTGAACTACATTTCGCACGGCATCACCAAAACGCCAACACCTGCGCACAAGGAAGAACCGGCCGAAACCGAGGCCGAAGCACAAGAGAAAGGCGGCGCGCTTGAAAGTTACACGCTGAACCTCAACCAGCAGGCACTGACCGGTAAGATCGACCCGCTGATCGGGCGCGAGAAAGAGCTGGAACGCGTCATTCAAACACTCTGCCGTCGGCGCAAAAACAACCCGCTGCTGGTGGGCGAGGCCGGCGTTGGCAAAACCGCGATTGCCGAAGGTCTGGCACGACGCATCATCGAAAACCGCGTGCCAGACATTCTCGCCAACGCCACGGTCTATTCACTCGACATGGGCGCTTTGCTGGCCGGCACCAAATATCGGGGTGACTTCGAGCAGCGCCTCAAGGGCGTGCTCAAACAACTGGCTGAAAATCCCAACGCCATTTTGTTCATCGACGAAATTCACACCCTGATCGGTGCCGGCGCGGCCTCCGGCGGCACGCTGGATGCTTCCAACCTGCTGAAACCCGCGCTGTCGTCCGGCGTGCTGAAATGTATCGGTGCCACGACCTACAACGAATATCGCGGGGTCTTTGAAAAAGATCACGCCCTGTCGCGGCGCTTTCAGAAAGTCGAGGTAAATGAGCCCTCGGTGGACGAAACCGTATCCATCCTGCGCGGTCTCAAATCGCGCTTTGAAGAACACCACGGCGTCAAGTATTCATCGGCCGCCATCTCCTGCGCCGCCGAGTTATCCGCCAAGTACATCAACGACCGCCACCTGCCCGACAAAGCCATCGACGTGATCGACGAAGCCGGTGCCGCGCAGCGCATTTTGCCGAAATCGAAACAGAAAAAGACCATCGGCAAACTGGAGATCGAAGACATTGTTGCCAAAATCGCGCGCATTCCGCCGCAGCATGTGTCGTCGGATGATCGCTCCGCACTCAAGAACCTCGATCGCGATCTGAAGAACATGGTGTTCGGCCAAGACCCCGCCATCGACGCACTGGCCAAGGCCATCAAGATGTCGCGCTCCGGGCTAGGTAGCCCGCTAAAACCCATCGGCAGTTTTTTATTTTCCGGCCCCACCGGCGTCGGCAAAACCGAGGTGGCACGCCAACTTGCCTATTGCATGGGCATCGAGCTGATTCGCTTCGATATGTCCGAATACATGGAGCGCCACGCCGTCTCGCGGCTGATTGGCGCACCGCCGGGCTATGTGGGCTTCGATCAGGGCGGCCTGCTCACCGAAGCGGTGAGCAAAAAACCGCATGCCGTGCTGCTGCTCGACGAAATTGAAAAAGCCCACCCGGATGTGTTCAACATTCTGCTGCAAGTGATGGATCACGGCACCCTGACCGACAACAACGGGCGCAAGGCCGATTTCCGCAATGTGGTCATCATCATGACCACCAATGCCGGGGCAGAGTCGCTGCAAAAAACCAGCATCGGCTTCACCAGCAACAAGGCAGCGGGTGACGAAATGGCCGACATCAAGCGCATGTTCACGCCAGAATTTCGCAATCGCCTGGATGCCATCATCTCCTTCGCTGCGCTCGATGCCAGCATCATCCTGCGGGTGGTGGACAAGTTCCTGATGCAGCTAGAAGGCCAGTTGCACGAGAAGAAAGTCGACATCATCTTCACCGACGCACTGCGCGCCTGGCTCGGCGAAAAAGGCTTCGACCCGCTCATGGGCGCGCGCCCCATGTCGCGCCTGATTCAGGACACCATTCGCGCCGCACTCGCCGATGAACTGCTGTTCGGCCGCCTGGTGCATGGCGGGCGCGTCACCGTGGATCTGGACGACAACGAAAAAGTCCTGCTCACTTTTGAAGATGTCGCGGTACCGGCCTCACCTGCCCCCGCCGTGTAGTTATTCGTTTTTTTATTCCCCCATAAGTCGGCGCTCCCTGAGCGTCGACTTTTTTATTGGAAAGCCCCACCCATGACCACAGACCTCCTCACCACCGACCTGTGCGATGCCCACGAAGACAAAGTGCGCGTCGTTGAACCTATGTTCAACAGCTTTGGCGGCCGCGATGCCTTTTTCGGCCAGATCGCCACGCTCAAACTGTTTGAAGACAACGCGCTGGTACGCAAGGCGCTGGAATCGCCGGGCAATGGCCGCGTGCTGGTCATCGACGGCGGTGGCAGCCTGCGCCGCGCACTGGTAGGCGACCAACTGGCGGCACTGGGCGTCAAGAACGGCTGGGCGGGCGTCGTGGTATATGGCTGCATCCGCGACTCACGCGCCATTGGCGACATGGCTATTGGCGTCTTCGCCCTCGACACGCACCCGATGAAGACCCTGAAGAAAAATACCGGCGATGCCGACATCCCCGTCACCTTCGGCGGCGTTACCTTCGTTCCGGGTGAATGGCTGTATGCCGATGAGGATGGCGTGATTGTCAGCAGCACCCCGCTACATGCTTGACTCTTCTATATGACAAAGGTTGCAGCGCACACAAAATTCGTTTCACAAGCCTGAAATACGTTTCACAATACGGAAAATTTAATACAGCAAATTGATTATTAAAAGTAAAATAAATTATTAAGTCTTATATAAGACTATTGCTGCCCTGCGGAATCCTCTCTATACTTCGGTCACGGCTTTAACAATAAAGCACGCCTCCTCCGGAAACATTACAGAAAAGGACTTCGCCATGACCGACCGTAAAGCACAAGTCGCCGCCCTCGAAAAAGACTGGGCCACCAACCCCCGCTGGAAAGCCATCAAGCGCGGCTATTCTGCCGAGGACGTCGTCCGTCTGCGCGGTTCGCTGCCCATCGAGTACACGCTGGCCAAGCGTGGCGCGGAAATCCTCTGGAACAAGGTCAATGGCGGTGCCAAAAAAGGTTACGTCAATGCCTTCGGTGCCATCAGCGCCGGGCAAGCCATGCAGCAAGCCAAGGCCGGCCTTGAGGCCGTGTATCTGTCGGGCTGGCAGGTCGCCGCCGACGGCAATACGTCCGAAACCATGTACCCGGATCAGTCGCTGTACGCTTACGACTCGGTGCCGACCATGGTTCGCCGCATCAACAACACCTTCAAGCGCGCTGACGAAATTCAGTGGGGGCGCGGCATCAACCCGGGCGACAAAGAATATATCGACTTCTTCCTGCCCATCGTGGCCGATGCCGAAGCCGGTTTTGGCGGCGTGTTGAACGCCTTCGAGCTGATGAAGAACATGATTAGCGCCGGCGCTGCCGCCGTGCATTTTGAAGACCAACTGGCTGCCGTCAAGAAGTGTGGCCACATGGGTGGCAAAGTGCTGGTGTCGACACAGGAAGCCTTTGAGAAACTGATCTCCGCACGCTTTGCCGCCGACACCATGGGCGTCTCCACCCTGATTCTGGCGCGTACCGATGCCGAAGCCGCCAACCTGATTACCAGCGACCATGACGCCAACGACAAGCCCTTCATCACCGGCGAGCGCACGCAAGAAGGTTTCTACCGCGTCAAGAACGGTCTGGAGCAATCCATCAGCCGTGGCGTCGCCTACGCCCCCTACGCCGATCTGGTGTGGTGCGAAACCGGCGTGCCGGATATCGGCTTCGCCCGTGAGTTTGCGCAAGCCGTGCAAGCAGCCAGCCCCGGCAAACTGCTGGCCTACAACTGCTCGCCCTCGTTCAACTGGAAGAAAAACCTCAACGACAAGCAAATCGCCTCGTTCCAGGAAGACCTGTCGGCACTGGGCTACAAGTATCAGTTCATCACCCTGGCCGGCATTCATATCAACTGGTTCAACACCTTCCAGTTCGCCCACGCCTATGCCCGCGGCGAAGGCATGAAGCATTACACCGAGATGGTGCAAGAGCCGGAATTCGCCGCCCGCGACAAGGGTTACACCTTCGTGTCGCACCAGCAGGAAGTCGGCGTCGGTTACTTTGACGATGTCACCACCGTGATTCAGGGCGGTACCTCCAGCGTCAAGGCGCTGACGGGTTCGACCGAAGAAGAACAGTTCCACTAAGCACCAAGGTTTCGCCCTTACCGGGGCGATACAGCGACGCCGTATCCTTACCAGGGTGCGGCGTTTTTATTTGTAAAAGTCGACGCTGGGGATACGGTAGTGCATACGGCACATACGCACACCGATAAGCAACCCCTATCGCAAACATAGAATTTATTCACTGGCTATCAGCGTGCATCGCCAGTAAGTTGACCTCATGCAGCGCCACCCCACTTTTACACCGAGGAAACCATCATGAGCAACGCCAGCAAATGCCCGTTCAGCGCCCCCGCAGCCGCAGCACCCGGTGCCCGCACCACCCCTGCCGCCCGCTCGAATGCCAACTGGTGGCCGCATCAGCTCAATCTTGGCATCCTGCATCAGCACTCCACCCAATCCAACCCGCTGGGTGCGGACTTCAACTATGCCGCAGAATTCAAAAAGCTCGATCTTGCCGCGCTGAAGCAAGATCTCACCGCGCTGATGACCGATTCGCAAGACTGGTGGCCGGCTGACTGGGGACACTACGGCGGCCTGTTCATCCGCATGGCCTGGCACAGCGCCGGCACTTATCGCATTGCCGACGGACGCGGCGGTGCCGGTCACGGCAACCAGCGTTTCGCCCCGCTCAATAGCTGGCCGGACAACGTGAACCTCGACAAGGCGCGCCGTCTGCTCTGGCCGATCAAGCAAAAATATGGCAACAAAATTTCATGGGCCGATCTGCTGATTCTCACCGGCAACGTCGCACTCGAATCCATGGGTTTCAAAACCTTCGGCTTTGCCGGCGGGCGTGAAGACCTCTGGGAACCAGAAGAAGACATCTACTGGGGCAGCGAAGCCGAATGGCTGGGCGACAAGCGTTATCAGGGTGAACGCGAGTTGGAAAACCCGCTGGCCGCCGTGCAGATGGGGCTGATTTATGTCAATCCCCAAGGCCCCAATGGCGAGCCGGATGCTGTGGCCTCAGGGCGTGACGTGCGCGAAACCTTCCGCCGCATGGCCATGAATGACGAAGAAACCGTCGCGCTGGTCGCCGGCGGCCACACCTTCGGGAAGTGCCACGGCGCGGGGGATTCAGCACAGGTCGGTGCCGAACCCGAAGCCGCGCCGCTTGAAGCCGCCGGGCTGGGCTGGCACAACACGATGGGCTCTGGCCACGGCGGCGACACCATCAGCAGCGGTATTGAAGGTGCCTGGACGCCGAATCCCACGCAATGGCAGAGTGAACAGAGTGGTTACTTCGATATGCTGTTCGGCTACGACTGGAATCTGGTGAAAAGCCCCGCCGGTGCCTGGCAGTGGGTGCCGGTGAATCCAGCCGAAAAAGACCTCGCCCCCGCCGCGCATGATGCCTCGAAAAAAGTCACCACCATCATGACTACGGCCGATCTCTCGCTGCGCATGGATGCCGCCTATGCACCCATCTCGCGCCGTTTTCATCAAAACCCGGAGCAGTTCGCCGATGCCTTTGCACGCGCCTGGTTCAAGCTCACGCACCGCGATCTGGGGCCGCGTTCGCGCTACCTCGGCGCTGAAGTACCAGCCGAAGAACTGATCTGGCAAGACCCGGTGCCGGCAGCCAACCACCCGTTGGTGGATGCCAAAGACATTGCCGGCCTGAAAGCAAAAATTCTCGCCACCGGCTTATCGACCGCCGAACTGGTCGCCACCGCCTGGGCTTCCGCCGCCACCTTCCGTGGCTCAGACAAGCGCGGCGGTGCGAACGGCGCGCGCATTCGTCTCGCCCCGCAAAAAGACTGGGAAGCCAACCAACCCGCGCAACTGGCCAAGGTGCTGGCCGCACTCGAAGGCGTGCAGCGCGCATTCAATGCCGGTGGCAAAAAGGTTTCGCTCGCCGATCTCATCGTGCTGGGCGGTTGCGCCGCCATCGAGCAAGCCGCCCAAGCCGCCGGCCATGCCATCACCGTGCCCTTCACGCCCGGCCGCACCGATGCGTCGCAAGCGCAAACCGATGTTGAAAGCTTCGCCGTACTCGAACCCGTCGCTGATGGTTTTCGCAATCACAACCGTGGCAACCCCGCTGTGCCGGCCGAAGAACGGCTGCTCGACAAGGCGCAACTGCTGACGCTGTCCGCCCCCGAAATGACCGTGCTCATCGGCGGCTTGCGCGTGCTCAATGCCAACGTCGGCCAATCCGCCCACGGCGTATTCACTCACCGCCCCGACACCCTGAGCAACGACTGGTTCGTAAATCTGCTCGACATGAGCACGGTGTGGACACCAACGTCAGACGCCAGAGAAACCTTCGCGGGCAAAGACCGCGCTACCGGCAAAGCCAAATGGACAGCAACGCGCGTCGATCTGGTGTTCGCCGCCAACGCCCAGTTGCGCGCACTGGCCGAGGTGTATGCACAAGACGACGCAAAAGCCGCCTTCGTGCGCGACTTTGTCGCCGCCTGGCACAAGGTGATGAACCTGGATCGTTTCGATGTGAAGTAAGGAAAGGCAGGCAGCCGGCAGAGAAACCAAACTGCGCCGGCTGCCTGAGCTTTGCAGTGACAAAAGTCGACGCTGACGCTACGCCATTAACGAGACAGGGACAGCACTTTTTCGGCGAAAAACGCCAATCACTTCAGCCCAGAAACCGGCTCAATTCGACGCACAGCACGACCACCCAGACAAAAATAGAGATACCGACACCAGCGGCGGCGATATCCTTGATGACCTTGATCTTTTCGTTGTGCTGCGTCTCGACAAAGTCACACAGGGCTTCAATGGCACTGTTGAAGACTTCTGCCACCAGCACAAAGGCGGTGACGACCAGAATCAGCAGGAAGTCGACCCAGGCACGCAAACCGAAAGCAGTCAGCAATACCAGTGCCGAGAGCACCAACTTGTACGTCACCGACCAGTCATAGAGTACGGCATAGCGCAAGCCGGAAAATACAGTCGCAATCTTGCGCAGTGGGTGGTAGCCAGGATCACCGGTGCCGAGAAATTTGTGCCTCATCGCCGCGACTCCCACCACGGCGGCAGGTGGCGCAAGGCCAATACCCAGAACACCGCAGCCAGCACACCAAACACGACATCACTGGGAAAATGTACTTGCAGATATACCCGTGAAAAAGCAACCGCTGCCACCACCGTCAGCAAAGACAGTGCAATATCCGGGCGCATGCACCCCGTCGGCCGCAACAAACAGGCGGTGGCAAAAGCCGTCACCTGCATGCTGTGCGCGCTGGGAAAACTGGCATCGGCTGGCATGGCAATCAGCGCTGGAAAGATTTCCGGCCGTGGTCTTGCCACCACCAGCTTGGTCAGATATGCCAGTAGCGCAGCGCTTGTGAGCGCAGCGGGCACAAAGGCAGCGACGCTCCATGACGCGCCCTCACGTCGATAGCCATGCCATGCCACCAGCGCCGACACAGGCAGCAACACGAAAATTGATCCGCCCCAGGTCAGCAGCCAGAAAATGCGATCAAGCCAGGGTGTTCGCCACGCTTCAAACCACATCAGGCCGGACGCATCGCCAACAAGCAAGCGACACTGGCCGTCAGGACACACCAGATAACCACCTCCCGCCAACACCAATGCGGCGACGGCAGCAAACGCAAAAGGTAGCGCAAAAGAATTCACGCTCATTCCTTTAAGACCAGCGCCGGCGCAGGTGCAGGCGACCAGATGAACGGCGTAATTGCTGCCGTAACGCCGCCAAATCGCGCCGCAGGCCGACGGTCTCAGCCTGAATCTGAGCAGCGTTAATCGGGTGCGCAGAATGCGCAGGGGCATCCACCAGATGTTCCTGCTGGATGGCATTGACAATGACAGCAATAAACAGATTGAGCATGGTAAACGTCGAGGCAAGAATGAACAGCAGGAAAAATATCCACGCTTGCGGATATACAGCCATGACCGGTCGCACCACTTCCATCGCCCATCCTTCCAGCGTCATAACCTGAAACAGCGTGAAGGCGCTCAACCCCATATTGCCAAACAAGTGCGGGAAATCTGCACCGAACAGTTTGGTGGTCATCACCGCCGAGACATAGAAGATGATGCTGATGATTGCACCCACCGAGCCCAGTCCGGGCAGGGCAGAAAGCAAGCCCCCGACCACGCGCCGCATGCTCGGTATCAGCGTAATCAGACGCAACACCCGCAGCACGCGCAGCGCACGCAACACCGCCAGCGGTCCCGATGCTGGCACCAATGCAATCGCCACAACGACAAAATCAAAAACATTCCATGGATCGCGAAAATAACCCAGTCGTTGCGCGACAAGCCGCAAGCCGATCTCGATCACAAACACCGTGAGAATTACACGATCAATCATCAGCAGCCACTGACCCCAATGCGTCATCAGCGACGCACTGGTTTCCATGCCGAGAATCACTGCATTGATAATAATCAGTGCAATCAGACCACGCTGAACGAGCGATGAATCAAGCCAGCGGCCTAACTGAGGGCGCAAAGTGGCAGAAGCAACGGTCGCAAGTTTCATGATATGTCAGCATCAACCGCGCTGCGCTTACGCGCCTCTTTGCGCAACGACAACACAATCGACGTGGCAATGATCGCAGCCACCACACCCAGCGAGAATGTCACCGGAATCTTGTAAAGATCGATCAGCAGCATCTTCACGCCGATAAACATCAACACCAGCGCAAGGCCGTATTTGAGCAGCGAGAAGCGGTCTGCCATGTCGGCGAGCAGAAAATACATGGCGCGCAAGCCGAGAATGGCGAACACATTGGAAGTGAGCACAATGAAAGGATCAGTGGTGATGGCGAAAATGGCCGGAATCGAATCGACGGCAAAAATAAGGTCGGACAGTTCAACCAGCACCAGCACCAAAAACAGCGGTGTGGCGTAGCGCACCATTTTTCCGGCCTCTTCGCGCATGACAAAAAATCGCTCGCCATCCAGCGCATCGGTGACTTTCATGTGACCCTTGATCCACTTGATGACCGGATTGTTGGCCAGATCAGGCTTTTCGTCGGCGAACCACCACATCTTGATGCCGGTGACCAGCAGGAACGCACCAAACACATACAGCAACCAGTGAAACTGCGCGATCAGCCAGACGCCGGCGAAAATCATCACCGTACGCATGACAATGGCACCGAGCACGCCGAGCACCAGCACCCGCTTTTGCAATTCCAGCGGAATGGCAAAGAAACTGAAGAGCATCAGCCAGATGAAAACGTTATCGACCGCCAGCGATTTTTCGATCAAATAGCCGGTGACGTATTCCAGTGTTTTCTGGTTGGCGATCTCGCGCCCCAAGGTGCCGTCGAGATACCACCAGAGCAGACCGGCAAAGCCCAGCGACACGCCAATCCAGATGCACGACCAGGTTGCCGCTTCCTTGAATGAAACCTTGTGCTCTTTGCCGCCACCGACCACGAACAGGTCGATCGCCAACATGACAAGAACGGTCACAAAAAATCCTGCCCACATCCACCATGTTCCAATTGATTCCATTGTCTTGCTCCCTGTCAGGCCGGTTTTGCAGCGCCACCAACGCCCTACGGTGAAATTAAAGTACCCGAATAAAACAGTCAACTATTATTTGAGTAACGTTGTTTCAGCTCATGCAGAACCTGCTGCCCCGCCAAACACCGAGGTGTGCGCCACATCACGGATCGCCACAATCGCCGGATGCGTGATGCGGCGCTCAGTGGTGATGGCGTAAATTTGCTCGACCACCATGTCGATGCGGCCGACTTCCACCACTTGATATTGGTCACAAATCCGTGCGGCAATGGCACGGGGAGAAACAAACAACCCGGCACCCGCCTGACCAAAGGCTTTCATCAGAGCGCTGTCGTCAAACTCGCCCACAATATGCGGGCGCAGTCCATTGGCATCCAGCCAGTTGATCAGCTTGGGGCGTATCGCGGCGTCTTCGCCGGGCAGCAAAAATGGCTGCTTGTCGAGCATGGCCGGAAAGTCTCCCTTGAGTTTTTTCGCCAATGCCCCCGTGGCAAAGACCGCCTGTCCGCTCTCTCCCAGCAAATGACTGTAACCCCGCACATTGAGATTGGTCGGCATCGGCCGGTCGGCAATAATCATATCGAGGCGATGCACCGCCAACTCGGCCAGCAGCGCGGCCAGGCGGCCTTCACGGCAGATCAGCCGTACTGGTTCTTCAAGTTGCAACGCTGGCTCCACCAACTGGTAGGCCACCCATTTCGGCACCGAATCGGCAATGCCGACCCGAAAAGGCACCGACTTGATGGCGGTCTGATCGCGCAAGACGTCGAGCAACTCATCGCCGATACTGAAAATTTCTTCGGCATAACTGACAATGCGTCGTCCGGCATCGGTCAGTTCCACATTGCGGCCGACGCGGCGGAACAAATCGACACCCAGCACATGCTCAAATTCACTCAACTGGCCGCTGATCGACTGCGGTGCCAGATGCAATTGCGCTGCTGCCCGGGCGATACTGCCGGTCTTGGCGACCATCCAGAAATATCGCAGATGTTTAAAATTCAAGCTGGCCATTTATAAGAGCACTCCTCACCCGCAATTGATCTACTTTTTCGATGTTTTGTGAAATTATAATCGACTTGTTCGATGCGATAGACGCCCTTACGATACAGATTCCTCTCACCCAAACGGAGACCTATCATGCGTATCGACATCCAGACAAAAGGTTTTGCTTTGACCGAAGGATTGCGCCAACACACCGAGCGGCGCTTGCAGTTTGCGCTGCACTGGGCGAGCCACGAAGTGCGCAGCGTCACCGTGCGGCTCTCCGACATCAACGGGCCACGCGGCGGCCACGACAAGCGCTGCCTGATCCAGATACCGATTGCCGGCAAGCAAGACGTGGTGATCGAAGATACCGAATCCGATATTTACGTCGCCATCTCGCGCGCCGCCGAACGTACCGACCGAACCCTGGCACGACGCCTGCACCGCCAGCGCGAACACCGTGGAGAAACCCGTGGCAACCGCCTGCAACCAGACTCATCGCCCGCAACCGAAGACGTGGGCGATATTGCAAGCCAACACTGATTCATTGATCGCAAGGAACATCACACCATGAAACGCATTATTCTTTTTCTCGCCACCAATCTGGCCATCATGCTGGTGCTTTCCATCACCATGCGCTTGCTGGGTGTCGAACC
>CAJAWW010000049.1 GCA_903946745.1 uncultured beta proteobacterium | reverse complement strand
TCAGGGCGCTGACACTCAATATCGCATCGGAATCAGTCATGGAGGGCAAAGGTGTGGGGACGAGCATTAAAATTTTACCTGATCCATGCCGTGGCATTGTGAGTGTTTGCTCTCCGCAGCACCCGCGCCGGCCGCGGTGCATCTTTGTAACTAATTGATTTATATAGATGTTAATTTTTGTACTGAATTTGCTCGCCGTAGAAAAACCCTTTACGCAGTGGGAACTTAGCTGCGTTCGCCGGTCATCATGCACAGAGTTATCCACAGATTTTGTGGATAAGCGGTGCCCTATTCTCCGTCTTGCTTTGCGTCCGTCTCGGCTACCGTAGAGCGATGATAAAGACACTGAGAAACGCATGAGCGGTGCGCTGATCCGATTGAATCCGCTGCCGGCCGGAACCCTGATTGGTTTGTTCCGCGAGGCGCTTGAAAGCACGCTGGTTGAGCGCGGTGCGGCGCAGGGGCTTGAACTGCTCGGGCATGCCGAGGGTTTCTGGAGCGGTTTGCTGCTGCCCGAGTTGCAGCGCATGGCCCGTGGCGGCAACCATAACGCACAGGCTGAGTTGGCCTGGCGCTATGCCGACGGCGAAGGTGTGACCCGATCACACGCGGAAGCGGTGCACTGGGCGACCCAGAGCGCTGAAACCGGTTGTGCGGCAGGGGAGGCCGTGCTGGGGTGGTTGTTGTATCAGGGGCTGGGGCTACCGCGCGATCATCACGAGGCGGCACGGCTTTTTGATTCGGCGGCTGCCAAGGGCGACAGTCGGGGTCTTACATGGTTTGCGCTGTGCTTGTTGCGCGGACACGGCGTGGTGGCTGACCCGGTGCGCGCGGCCGATCTTCTTGATCGCGCTGCACACAGTGGCGCGCCGATGGCCGAATACTGGCTCGGTCGTGTTTTGTATTTCGGCATTGGTCGGGCGCGTGATTTTACGGCGGCGGCCAAATGGCTGCGGCGTGCGACCGATCACGGGCAGGCCAGGGCGCAGGATCTGCTGGCGCGTTCTTACTTTTTTGGGCGCGGTGTCGGCGAGGATCGTCAGGCTGCGGCTGATCTATGGGAATCTGCCGCGGAAAGTGGCATCGCCAGCGCGAGTTTTTGTCTTGGCATGTGTTTTTATGCGGGTGAAGGGCGGGCAGCAGACGCGGCGGGTGCCGTAACGCATTTTCGGGTAGCCGCACGCAAGGGGCTGGCCGGCGCGATGTTTTTGATGGGGCAGTGCGTCAGCTTTGGCATTGGTGTTACGCGCGACCCCGAGGCGGGGCTGGCGTGGTATCGCCGTGCTGCCGAAAAAGGCAGCCGGGATGCCGAGTTTGAATTGGGCGAAGCGCACGCCCATGGCTTTGGGCCGGTGCAACGCGATCTTGATGAGGCGCTGCGCTGGTGGCGTGCTGCGGCGCGTCGCGGTCATGTCCGGGCGCGGATCAAAATTGCCCACGCCTATCGCTGGGGTGATGGGGTTGAGGAGAACAAGGCGCTTGCCGTGGCCTGGTATCGTCGCGCCGTGGAACAAGGCGACGCCTCGGCGCGGGTGTGGCTGGGTGAATGCTGTGAGCATGGTGAGGGTATGCGGGTCGATCTGCGTCAGGCCGTCGATTTGTATCGCACGGCGGCGGATTCGGGTGACGCGCACGGTCTGGCCGAGTTTGGTCGTTGCCTGCTGCACGGCATCGGCGTGGCCGCCGACCCGCAGCGCGGTGAGACCTTGTTGCGCGCTGCGGCGACAGCGGGCTGGCCGCAGGCGACTGGCGAACTTGAGCGTTACTGGTTTGTGCGCGGCGAACGGAGTCTGCGTTCGGCCACGGATGCCGCGGATGTAGCGCTGACGGATGCGGTGGCCAGTTTTCGTCACGCTGCCGAACTCGGTCATCGTCGTGCTGCTTTTATGTTGGCCGAGTGCCTGCGTCATGGCACGGGGGTAGCCATCGATGTGCCGCAGGCGGTGCTCTGGTATCGCAAGGCGGCGGCGCTGGCCGATGCCAAAATCATTCTGGGCGACCTCTATCATTTTGGTCAGGGCATTCCTGGCAATCTGTGCGAGGCCTTGCACTGGTATCAGCAGGCGGCCACGGTTCATGGTGATGCTTATGCCATGTACAGCCTTGGTTATTGCCTGATGCATGGGCAGGGTGCCGCGCCTGATGCGCGTGCCGGTGCGGTGTGGTTA
>CAJAWW010000048.1 GCA_903946745.1 uncultured beta proteobacterium | reverse complement strand
CGCTGCTGTGCGTTGAGCGGCACCCATTTGATCTTGCCGGCATCGCCCAGCACGGCTGCTGCCAGCGCGCGGCAAATATCGACATCAAGGCCGCTCCAGTGGCCCTTGCTGTCGGCGGCGGAAAACCCCACCACGCCGGTGCTGACACCGCAGATGAGTTGCCCGCGCTGGCGCACTTGTTCCAGTGTCTTGCCGGCATGTGCTGCGGGGGCTGACAGCAACATCAGTGTCGTCGCAAGGGTGGCGAAAAATGCTTTGATGACTAGTGCGCTGGGTTGGGTGTGCATGGATTCCGGTTTGGGGCTGGGCTTGCGGATCGAAGCTGGCCGCCATGTTACCGAAAACGCAGCCGGTTCTCGATTGCGTTAGGATTGCAGTCGCATTGTTGCTGGAGAATATTTCATGCTCACCGATCTGCTGTCCGATCTGTTACCCGATATCGTTCCGCGCATCGCCGCGTTCCGGCGCGATCTTCACGCCCATCCGGAACTTGCTTTTGATGAGAACCGTACCGCCGACAAGGTAGCCGGCTATCTCGACGGGCTCGGCCTCGAAGTCCATCGCGGTTTGGCGCAAACCGGTGTGGTGGCGACGTTGACGGTCGGTAATGGTGGCCGCGCCATCGGTCTGCGGGCCGATATGGATGCGCTGCCGCTCACGGAACTCAACCGTTTTCCGCACCATTCGCGCTACGCAGGGAAAATGCACGCCTGCGGTCACGACGGGCACACCGCCATGTTGCTGGGTGCTGCTGAAGTATTGAGCAAGACGCGCAATTTCGACGGTACCGTCTACTTCATCTTTCAGCCCGCCGAAGAACACGAAGGCGGTGGTCGTGTCATGGTGGAGGAGGGGCTGTTTGAGCGCTTTCCGATGCAGAGGGTGTTCGGTTTGCACAACTGGCCGGGGATGCCGGCGGGCACCATGGGCGTCACCGAAGGCCCGGTGATGGCCGGCACTGATCGCTTCGAGTTGACCATCACCGGGCGCGGCGGGCACGCTGCGATGCCGCATCAGGCGGTCGATGTGGTGGTCGCCGGCAGTGCGCTGGTGCAGGCCTTGCAAACGCTGGTCTCGCGCACGACCGATCCGCTTGATCCGGTGGTGCTCAGCGTCACGCGCTTTCACGCCGGGCATGCCGACAACGTGTTGCCCGAATCTGCCGTGCTTGGCGGTACGGTACGCACGCTGAATACAGCACTGCAAGACGCGATGGAGGCGGGGCTGCGTCGCATCTGCGTGGGGATCGAGACAACGTATGGCGTAAGCATCAGCCTGAACTACGCGCGCGGTTATCCGCCGACGGTGAACGCGGCCGCACCGACGGCCATCGCGCGCGAAGTTGCGCGGCAGGTGGTGGGTGTCGAGCATGTGCTGACGCAACTGCAACCCAGCATGGGTGCCGAGGATTTTGCGTATTTATCGCAGGTGGTGCCCGGTTGTTATGTGTGGCTCGGCAATGATTCGGGTAATGATTCTGGCAACGACCAAGGCAAGGGCGGCTGCATGCTGCACAGCCCGCATTACGACTTCAATGACGAAATTATCGCCACGGGCATCCGCTATTGGGTGCGGCTTGCGGAATGCGGGTTTGATTGAGGTCGCCCCGTGTTCATAACGTGCTATGGTACTGATTGTGTAGGGTTGATTGTGTAGGGCATAAAGCAGGAACATCAACAATAAATACTAAACGTTGGGCGGCTCTGAAGAGTTGATCCGCGTGTTCGACGCATCCGTGGTGGGTAGCTGGCTTTGCCCAGACTGCGTGCGGGAGTGAGGGGATTTGTGAATGCCAGCCCGGTACCATTACAAGGGCGATAGCCTCCAGTTACTGGAGCGCGTTGCGCTTTTCGACAAAGTTTCGCCGGAACATCTGGCGCGGCTTGCTGCTGCGAGCCGCGTGCATGACCTGCCGGCGAATCACACCTTGTTTCATACGGGTGACACTATCCGTAAGGCCTATGTTCTCATCTCAGGCACGATCAAGCGAATGCGAATTCTTGAGGGCGGCGGCGAGGAAGTTGTTGAACTGCTGTCGTCGCAACAGGTTTTCGGCCTGGGCGAGTTGTTTAGCGCCAAAGTTTATGGAACGTTTGCGGCAACAGTGACGGCCTGTGTGGTCATCGACATTGCGGCCGATGCCTTCTGTAGCGTGGTGCGAGATGATCTTACGTTATCGGCGCGCATGCTTGAAATCATGGCGCGGCGGCAGTGTGCCATCGAGTTTGAAGTGGTTAGCCGGCACGCCCATACCGGTACGCAGCGCGTGCTCGATTATCTGATTGAGATTGCCGGTGACCGGTTGGCCACCGCAGGTGAAACCACGGTAAAAATTGGCCCCAGCAAGCGGGTGGTGGCCTCGCGTATGGGCCTTACACCGGAAACCTTTTCGCGGACGCTGCGCAAACTCTCCGAATCAGGGGCAATTGTCGTTGATGGGCGCAATGTGCATATCCAGATTGCGGCACTATCGCAAAGCGGTAGCCCGCGTGGCACTCAGCCCTTGCGTTTTCCGCGCAAGTCAAAGGAGGCGGCTCGGCTTGTGGTAGATCGTCCGCTACCGGCGGCTTTGATTAACCTTTGTGGGCGGCAGCGCATGCTGGCAGAGCGCTCAGCAACGGCATGGGCAAGGTTTTGTCGCAATATTTCACCACGCACCGCTGAGCGCGTGCTGGGGCAGACCAGCAATCAATTCGAAAAAAATCTCATCCGTCTCCAAGGTCTTGGTTTTGATGGCGATTTGGAGAAGAAGCTGGAGCAGTTGCAAAAGGCCTGGCATCCCTACCGCAAGGCATTGACCGATGAGAAGCCCACACTGCCGCGCGCCAGTCGCGTGTTTGGTTTGAGCGAGACGGTGCTCTATGCTGCCGATCAGCTTACGCAGGCGGCTGCGGCGCATTCGGGCACGCCGGCGGCTCACCGCACCAACATTGCGGGTCGTAACCGTATGCTGTCTCAGCGTATGACCAAGCTGTTCATGTTTGGCGGCTGGGGTCTTTGTATTGATGAGATGGTGGCGCAGGTGGAACATTCCCGCCGCGAGTTCGCAGCGAATCTTGATGAATTGAGCGTCGTTGTGGCGACGGTTCCTGAACTTGCCGCACAGTTGGATGCCGTCGACGAACAATGGCGGCAGTTCTTGAGTGTGATTGATACGATCCGCGAGCAGACGAGCAGTAGCAGTCAGGCGCGCGCTGTACTCACTGCGGGTGACCGGCTGCTGCGGCTCGCCGATACGACGACCAATATCTATGAGCGTCTGGCCGATTAGTCACGGCATTAGCCAGGAGTCGTTTTGCGCCGCTGTTGCCGGTTGTTGGCTACCAGCGCGATCACCACGATCGCCGCGCCGGCGAGTTCGAGTGGCTCTGGTGTTCGTCCCTGGGCAAGTGCGATCAGATAGGTCACCACCGGTACAAAATTGGCGAATAGTCCCGCCGAAAGCGGGCCTATTTTGGCGACTGCCAGATTCCAGAACAGAATCCCAAAAATTGAAACACACAAAATGATGAATGCCAATTGCGGCCAGATGTCGAACAATTGTGCCACGTGTGGTGGTCGGCTGTGGCCGCTGGCGGTGGCGATGCACAGCACGATGGCGATGGCGATGGTGCCCGGGGCGCAAGACAGCGCCGAGTAGCGTATCGGCGACCAGTTTGGAAACTGCTGGCCGCCCAGCGTATAGGCCAGCCAGAACAGCGTGGCAAGAAACACCAGACCGTTGCCCAGCGCGTCGCCGCTGAACAGGCGTGACATATCGCCGGCGGTGATGACCAGCAGTTCGCCCGTGAGCGCCAGCGCGATGGCGGCGAGGGTGAAGTTATTCGGCCGGCGCCCGCTTTGCCACCACTGGAATAGCGCGGTGAGGATGGGGCCGAGCGCAAGAATCATGGCGCTGGTTTCCGGTCGGGTCAGGCGCAGCCCTTCGAACAGGCAGATGCCGAAGCCGGCGAAACCCAGGGTGCCGAACAGGGATATCTTCATGCCCTGCCCGTCGAATCGCAAGGCGCTACGACCTTCCCGCACCAGCAGCATAATGAGAAAGGCGCAGGCCGCCGTACCAAAGCGCAGGGCGGTGAGCCAGTAGGGGTCGATGACCGCCAGTGCTGATTTGCCGACGGGCAAAAATGCGCCCCAGATGACGATGATCGCCAGCATGTAGAGCGTGCCGTGACGCTGGTCGCGGGCGGAGGGTGTCATGTGCTGAATGTGTTACAGACGCAGCACGCCGCCTGCCGCGTGACGCGTTCCGGTCAGGCGTGCCAGCGTGGGCAGCAGATTGAGCCCGGTGGCTTTGCGCAAGGATTGCGCCGAGAGGGCGAGATCTTCAAAAGTCGATACCCCAAGGGTACTTCCTGCGGGGCGCTGTGAACACACGGTGTCTGGCGATACCGCCAAGGCAATCGCGTTGCCGCTGTCGCACGAGGGGAAGGCGATGGCGCGGCCGTCAAAGGCTTCTTCAAGCCGGGCGACGCTGTGGGTGAAATCCTTGCGTCGTGACAGCAGGTTGATGCTGAGAATGCCCTCATCCGCCAGGCGCGCTCGGCAGTTCAGGTAGAACGCGACGGTATCCAGGCGGCCAGTGCGGGCTTCAGCATCGAAGCCGTCAACCAGAATTAGATCGTAGCGGCGTTTGCTGGCGATCATGAAATCGGCACCGTCGGCAATCTGGATATCGATGCGTTCCGGGTCGTCCGGCAGTTTGAAGAACTGCTGCGCCACGGCCACCATGCGCGGTTCGATTTCCACCACGGTGAGCTTTGCGTCCGGACGGTTGCGCCAGAGAAACTTGACCAGTGACCCGGCACCGAGGCCAACTAGCAGCACCCGTTTCGGCCAGTGGTCGGGGTGCAGCAGCAGCGGGGTCAGCATTTCACGCGTGTAGTCGAGTTCCAGCGCATAGGGGCGGGCAATGCGCATGGCGCCCTGCACCCAGCTTGAGCCGAAATGCAGATAGCGCACACCGGCTTCTTCCGAGGTGTTGATTTCGAAGGCGATGGCCGGATACCTTAGTGCAGGGTGCGAAAGAGGTTCAGTATCTCGGCACCAAAGCGATATTCGTGGCCGCAGATTTCGTCCTCGATGGCAATCTGGCCGCCTTCGGCCAGCATGGCTTCGACTTCTTCACGACCGAGCGAGCGCAGCATGTCGCGCACTTTTTCTTCGTCACGCGGGCAGTGCCAGGTGACGTCGCGGGGCTCGAACAGGCGGATGGTTTCGTCGGCGAACAGGCGTGTCAGCAGGGTTTTCGGGGGCAATACCAGTTCGGCGCTGCGCAGGGTGGCGGCCAGTTGTTCGATGCGGTTCCAGCCGTCGGCATCACGCAGGTCAGCCTCTGGCAGCTTTTGCAGGAACAGGCCGCAGGCATTGTGCGCGTCGGCGACGAGCCAGAGCCGTGCCGGCTGCTGTTCGGATTGCGCCAAATAGTGTTCAAACACCGTCGCCATGCTGTTGCCGGTCAGTGGTACATAGCTTTGGTAGGCTTGGGCGTCGGCACTGGCTTGTAGGGTCAGTACCAGTTGGCCGTCCCCGAGCAGTTCGGTGAGCCCGGTGGCTGTCTCAGGGCAGGTTTCATCCGTTGGTGCATAACGTGCCATGCCACGCAGGCGCAACTGCTCGTCGCACTCCACCAGCAGCAGTGAAACCGCCCCCTGGCCCTGCATCTGAAAACTGATGCGTCCGGGCGACTTGAGGTTGCTGCCCAGCAGTGCGGTGACGGCCGTCAGTTCGCCGAGCAGATCACGCACTGTCGGCGCATAGTTGCGGTGCGCATGCATGGCGTTCCAGATCGGGCCGAGTTGAATCAGCGCACCGCGAATATCGAGGTCTTCAAACAAAAAGCGATGGATGGTATCCATCAGCGCACGAAACTATCAAACATGGTCGGATCGAATCCCACCAGAAATTGCCCGCTGGCTGATTCGACCACCGGCCGGCGGATCACGCTGGGGAACTCCATCATCAGTGCGACCGCCTGACTTTGCGTGCTGACGGCCTGCTGCGCCGGGCTCAGCTTGCGCCAGGTGACGCCCTTGGTGTTAATGAGCGTTTTCCAGCCCAGCGTGCGGCACCATTCGACCAGCCGCTCACGCGGTACGCCGAGTTTTTTGTAGTCGTGGAATTCATAGGCGATGTGGTTGCTTTCGCACCAGGTGAAGGCCTTTTTCATGGTGTCGCAGTTTTTGATACCGTAAATCTTGACCATGGACGGTTTCCTGAAGGTCTGAATGGAGGGGGCGGCGCGGAATCCGACGTGCGGCGAATGATAGCAAACGCGGCAAGATGGCTTCCGTTTGCATTGTTTATTCCATCTGCGGCAATCAGGCGATAATCCCTCCCCATGAATACATCATCTGTGGTGCGCCGGGTTTTGCTGGTGCTGTTGTTGCTGGCACTGGCGGCTGGCGGGGTGTGGTGGCTGACGCGCCCCAAGCCGGTCGCCGTGGTGCTGAAGCCGGTCGAGCGCGGCGTGGTCGAGTCGACGGTGGTGAATACCCGCGCCGGAACGGTTGAGGCTTGCCAGCGTACCAAACTGTCGACCATCCTCGGCGGCCGCATCGAAGTGCTGGCGGTGAAGGAGGGCGACCGGGTCAAGAAGGGACAGTTGCTGATGAAACTCTGGAACGACGACCAGAAGGCGCAGCAGTTTCTTGCCGAAAAACAGCGCGCATCGTCCATACAGCGTGTGACCGAGGTGTGTGCCGCTGCCGAGAGCGCCGAACGTGAAGCGCGGCGCCAGACCGATTTGCGCGCCAAGGGTTACATTTCTGAAGCCCGCGAGGATGCCGCACGCACCGATGCGCAGGTGCGCCGCGCGGCGTGCGATACGGCCAAGAGCGATGTGGGGCAGGCCGATGCGCGCATTCAGGTGACGCGCGCCGAGCAGGGACGCACCGTGCTTTACGCGCCGTTCGATGGCACGGTGGCAAAGATCGTGGGTGAGCTGGGCGAGTATTCGACGCCTTCGCCGCCGGGTGTGCAGACGCCCCCGGCGATTGATCTGATCGACGAATCCTGTCTCTACGTCAATGCGCCGATGGACGAGGTGGATGCTCCCAAAATCAAGGTCGGCATGCCGGTGCGCGTGTCGCTCGACGCGCTGCCGAAGCAGCCGTTGAAAGGCCGCGTCAAGCGCATCGCACCCTATGTCTCTGCCGTTGAGAAACAGGCGCGCACGGTCGATGTCGAGGTCGATTTTGAGCTGCCGGCGACAGGGCGTATTTTGGTGGGCTACAGCGCCGACGTCGAGGTGGTGCTCGACAGCCGGCCCAATGTGTTGCGCATCCCGACGGCGGCGCTGATCGACGGCCGCAAGGTGCTGATGCTGAATGCGACGACCGGTAAGCTCGAGGAGCGCCGCGTCAAGGTGGGTACCGCAAACTGGGAATACAGCGAAATTATTGAGGGGCTGACCGATGGCGAGCACATCGTCACCTCGCTGGAACGCGAGGGTGTAAAAGTCGACGCCCACGCTACGGTGCTTGATGCGAAAACGCCGACTGACGCAAAAGCAAAATAGACGATGGCGCTGATCGAGTTGTGCGGCGTCGAGCGCGTCTTTCATCTGGGCGACAGCACAGTCAATGCGCTGGCGCGGATCGATGTCAGCATCGACAGTGGCGAATACGTCGCCATCATGGGGCCTTCCGGCTCGGGAAAATCCACGCTGCTCAATCTGCTGGGCTTGCTTGATCGCCCGGATGCCGGCACTTACCGGCTCGAAGGTCGCGACGTCACTACGCTGTCGCCGGACGAGCAGGCCGCCGTGCGCAGCCGGCGCATTGGTTTTGTGTTTCAGAGCTTTCATCTGGTGCCGCGCCTGACGGCTGCCGAGAACATTGCCCTGCCGATGATGCTGGCCGGTATTGCCGCGTCAGAGCGGACGCGCAGGGTGGATCAGGCGCTGAAGGATTTTGGTTTGAATCAGCGCGCCGATCATCGCCCTGACCAGCTTTCCGGCGGCCAGCGCCAGCGCGTGGCGATTGCCCGTGCCACCATCATGCAGCCGGCGGTGTTGCTGGCCGATGAGCCAACAGGCAACCTCGATCGCACCACGGGCGATGAGGTGATTCATTTGCTGGAAACCCTGAATGCCGGCGGCGTCACGTTGATTATCGTGACTCATGATCCCAAGCTCGGTGTGCGCGCCAGGCGTCAGCTGGTGATGGAAGATGGGGCGCTGAAACATGACAGTGCCCGCTTGCCGGATGCCCCGGTGGGCTAGTGATGCGTTTCGCTGACATCTTGCGCTTCGCCCGTGATGCCGCCGCCGGTTATCCGCTGCGCACGTTTTTATCGGTGCTGGCCATGGCGATCGGGGTAGCCGCCGTGGTGGTGCTCACCGCGCTGGGCGACGGCGCGCGGCGCTATGTGGTGGGGCAGTTTTCTTCGCTGGGCAGCAATCTTGTGATTGTCCTGCCGGGGCGTTCGGCCACCGGGGGCTTCAATCCCGCCAATGCCATCACCAAGACGCCGCGCGATCTGACCAATGACGATGCGGCGGGTTTGCTGCGTCTGGTGCCGGTGCAGCGTGTTGCCCCGCTGTTTGTCGGCAATTCAGAAATCAGCGTTGGCGGCCGCTTGCGCGAAGCCGTGGTGGCGGGCACTACGGCCTCGTACTTTGATATTCGTAATTTTGAAATCGCACAGGGCAAGGTGTTGCCCGACGAGGACTGGAATCGGGTCATTCCGGTTGCCGTGATCGGCCGCAAGATTCAGGAGGAAGTCTTCGGCAATCAGCCCGCTGTCGGCCAGTTTGTGCGTCTCGGTGATCGCCGCGTGCGTGTGATCGGCGTGCTGAAGCCGACCGGGCAGGGCTTGGGCATGAATACCGACGAAGTGGTTTTCGTACCCGTGGCGCTGGCGCAGTCGATGTTTAATTCCAGCACCTTGTTTCGCATACTGGTCGAAGCGCGTGGCCGCAATCAGATCGAAGACGCCAAGCGCGAGGTGCTGACGCTGCTGAAAGCGCGGCACGGGGGCGAAGAAGATGTCACGGTGATTACGCAGGACGCCGTGCTGGCGACCTTCGACAAACTGCTGCGGGCACTAACGGCCGCGGTGGCCGGCATTGCCGCCATCAGTCTGGCGGTGGCCGGCATACTGGTGATGAATGTGATGCTGGTGGCGGTGACGCAGCGCACCGCCGAGATCGGCCTGTTGAAGGCGCACGGGGCCAGGGGGCGCACCATCCGTCAGGCATTTTTGGCCGAGGCCGCGATGATTTCCGTAGTCGGCGCTTTTGCCGGCTACCTGCTGGGGCAACTCGGTGCCTTTATGCTGCGCAAGGCCTTCCCGGTCTTCCCTGCCTATCCGCCCGACTGGGCGGTGATCGCCGCGCTGGCGACCGCGCTCACCACCGGCCTGCTGTTCGGCATCATGCCGGCGCGGCGTGCGGCACGGATGGACCCGGTGCAGGCCTTGATGAAGTATTGATGAAAATGCATTCACGTCCGCTTGATAAGTCCCAAAAAGGGACTTATCATTCCCTTTTTGGGACTTATTGATCACATCATGCAGAACTTGCCGCTCAGTGATGCCTTATTTACGGTGACCCAGCAGAGGGTGTTGGGTCTGCTGTTTAACAAGCCGGATCAGAGTTTCTATACCAACGAGATCGCCCGCTGGGCAGAGGTCGGCAAAGGTAGCCTGATGCGCGAACTGGATCGCCTGCATCGAGCCGGCGTGTTGACTCTGCACCGGCAGGGCAACCAGATTCACTATCAGGCCAACGCGGATTGTCCGATTTACGGGGAACTGCTGGGTATCGTGCGCAAGACTTTCGGTATCGGTGAGGCTTTGCGTACCGCGTTGGCACCGCTGGCTGGCCGGTTGGTTTGGGCTTTCGTCTATGGTTCCATCGCCAAGAGCGCTGATCATGCCGGAAGCGATATCGACCTGATGCTGATTGGCGAAAATTTTGATTATGGAGACGTGGTGGAGTGCGTATTGCCCGTGGAGGAGCGGGTGGGCAGAACCATCAATCCGACGCTGTATACGCCGACAGACTGGCTGGCGAAGAAGGCTGCTGGCAATAGCTTTGTCCTGCGGGTGTCAGCGCAGGACAAGATCAACCTGATCGGCGGCCCGCCACCAGAGGAGCCTGCGAATGAGCAGTAAGGGCAATTTGGACAATCTGGTGCGCAGCGGCGGCCTCAAGACAGAGCCGCCGGATCGCAAGGAGTGCGAAGGTTTGCTGCGTTCCGCCATTGATCGCCTGAAGGATGCCCACAACCCGGCGCTGTCTTTCGCCAGTCGCTTCGATCTTGCCTATAACGCCGCCCATGCCTTGGGGCTGACGGCTTTGCGCCGGCAAGGCTATCGATCGGACAAGCGCTATCTGGTGTTTCAGTGCTTGGTGCATACCCTTGATGTGGATAAAGCGCAGGTTCGCCTGTTCGCACTGTGCCATGAGCGCCGCAATCTGGCGGAATACGAGGGCTACATGGACGTAGACGAAGTCTTGCTGGCTGACCTGCTTGCCGCGACCGACCGCCTTTTAGTTCACGTGCAACGAGCCGTGGCCGATGCGGAATGAAGTCGCCCGGTTGATGAAACCTCGATGACGCCTCCATGTTGATTTCCGACGCCTTGCAACTTGCGCTTCGTGCGATTACCGCGCAACGCTTGCGCAGTTTTCTGACGCTGCTGGGCATTGCCGTCGGCATTGCCTCGGTGATTCTGCTGACCTCCATTGGTGAAGGCATACACCGTTATGTGCTGGCCGAATTCAGCCAGTTTGGCACCCATGTGGTGAGCGTGCGTCCGGGCAAAACGAAAACGGGCGGCGGATCGCTTTCAGCCTTTCCCAGCAGCGCACGACCGCTGACGCTGGAGGATGCCGATGCGCTGGTGCGTCTGCCCAATGTGATTGGGGTGACGCCCGGTGTGACTGGCAACGCCGAGGTCAAAGGCAATGGGCATATACGCCGTGTTTCAATTTTTGGCGTCGGGGCGGCGATGCCGCTGGTGTTCAATGGGCGCGTGCGCAGTGGTCAGTTTTTGCCGCCAGACGATGCCACCAATGCCCGTGCACTGGTGGTGCTGGGTGCGACGCTGAAGCAGGAACTGTTCGGCAGCGAAAGTGCCTTGGGCGCACGGGTGCGCATCGGCACATTGCAGTTCCGGGTGATCGGTGTGATGGCGCCCAAGGGGCAGTTTTTGGGTATTGATCTGGATGATTCGGCCTTCATCCCGACAGCACGTGCGCTCGAATTATTCAACCGTGACGGGCTGAACGAAATCAATGTCGCGGCAGCCGAAAATGTGCCGGTCGCGACGGTGATCGAATCGATTCGCGCGGTGATGAAAGCGCGTCACGGCCGCGAAGATTTCACCATTGTCAGTCAGGAAGAAATGTTGTCCACGCTGTCCTCCATCCTCGGTGTGCTCACCATGGCGGTGGGGGCTTTGGGCGGGATTTCCTTGTTGGTCGGCGCGGTGGGTATTGTCACCATCATGACCATTGCCGTCACCGAACGCACCAACGAGATTGGCTTGCTGGTGGCGCTGGGCGCGCGGCGACGCACTATCCTCGGTCTGTTTCTCGGCGAAGCCGTGGCACTGGCGGCAATCGGCGGCTTGATGGGCTTGGTGCTTGGTATGGGTCTGGCGCAACTGATCCGGCTGGCGGTGCCGGCCTTGCCCGTGCACACGCCGCTGTCATTCGCGGTGATGGCCGAAGTGCTGGCGATGACCATCGGTCTTGTCGCCGGCGTATTGCCGGCACGCAATGCCGCGCGGTTGAATCCGGTGGATGCGCTGCGGACGGAGTGACAAAAATTGCACCTTACGACTTAACTGCCATAGCTCCGATGTGGCGTCATCAAGTTTTCAGCAGCCTTAATGTAATTCCTTGATTCGCGAACATCTTGTAGCCGGGATTGGCCACTTCAAGTGCTTGCCGCATATTGTCTGGCACTTCATCGATGAAAGTTCCGGAGAACTCTTCCACACGGAATCTCGTGCGATAAATGACCTCCATATAGTCTTCGGTAAAGTATCGGTTGATATGCGGAGAGTTGTATGTGTTGTAGATGATTTCGTCGGCGAATGCGTTGTCAAATCGCTGCGTCAACTCCTTGTGCAACTGATATCTTGGTTTGAGTAGATGCTCCCAGGGAGCAAGTATCTCTTTATAGCTGGAGAGCCCGCACTGCTCGGCGGTTTTGCAATGCATCAGATGATGCCCGGCGTACGATGACCAGACCGGAGCAAACGCGGAAAACAGCAGGCCGCCAGGCTTCAGGAAGCGATACATTGCCTCCAGCGCCTCCGGCAAACGTGCAATATGCTCAAAACAGGCGATGCTGAAAATACAGTCGTAGCGGCCGATATGGCTGTCGTCAAAGCATTCGATATTCGACATCACCGCTGAATAGCGGTGGTCGACTTTCTGTGGGCTGAGTATCGTCTGCTGGTTGGCTTCGCCCAACTCGTCGTCGTAGTCGGGAGACTCTGTGCATGTCCAGTTATTGCAGCCCAGGCAGTCAATCACGAGTTCACGCGGTAAGGCGCCGCCCACTTCCAGAATATCTTTCCCGCAGGGATCAAAATGTTTCAGAAAGTACTTCAGGTACGAGATGTGATAGGTCAGCGAGTACTTTGCGCTGACTTCTTCAATCCGGTTCATCTGCGATCCCTGAAGCATTTGCGCACCCCGCTATTTCTTCCCCGCGGACGTCTGCATTTCCTTCATCTTCTGATCGTACTCGGCGCGTCGCTTGGATTCCTGTTCCTGCATCTTTTGCATGCGGTCTTTCTTGTGTTGTTCTTCCATTGCCTGATGCGCTGCCTTGGTCTTTTCATCACAGGCTTTCATCGCGTCCACGGACGAGGCGCTTTGCAGGCACGACGATTCCTGACTGAGTAAATCCTGCCGGGCTTTGATGTGTTTCAGGCGCTCCGCCTTGTGCCGCTCAAAATACTCCTTCTGCTTGGCAGCGTCCTCAGCGGCCAGCGTGGCAAGGGGGCAGAGTAGGGCTGTCGCAAGAATTAAGGGTATGCAGGTTTTCATTAGGGATCTCCTTGCGTGAGTGAGGATGGTGAGAGGGCAGACTTCAATTTGAGTATCGCTGGATTTTCTGTTTCTAGTCAATCACCATTTCGCATCAATTTGTGGCTATCTGGAACTTGCCTGCAACAGGCTTGCCACTTGCTCGCTTAACGCCAGACACGACGTCAGCCCCGGCGATTCGATGCCGAATAGATTGACCAGCCCCTTGACGCCATGCTCCGCCGGCCCCTGAATCAGGAAATCGGCTGCGGCTTCGCCCGGCGCGGTGATCTTGGGGCGAATGCCGGCGTAGGCGGGGTGCAGCGCGCCATCTTGCAGCCCCGGCCAGTAGCGCCGCACTTCGGCATAAAACGCATCAGCGCGGGCCGGGTCGACACGGTAGTCGATGGCGTCGATCCATTCCACATCCGGGCCGAAGCGCGCCTGCCCGCCCAGATCAAGCGTCAGGTGCACGCCCAGACCGCCGGGTTCCGGTAGCGGGTAGACGAGGTGCGAAAACGGTGCCCGCCCCGCCAGCGCGTAGTAGTTGCCCTTGGCATAATGCGTCGGTGGCACATGCGCGACGGGGAAGCCGGTCAGCGTTGCCGCGACGCGCTGCGCGGAGAGTCCGGCGGCGTTGATGACGATGCGTGTTTTGAGGCGCATCGCACCCTCTCCGCCGGTCTCCAGCACGATGCCATCCGATTCGATGCGGCCGGATTGCAGCGGGCTTTGCAGCGCCAGCACTGCGCCGTTGCGCTCGGCGTCGCCCAACAGCGCGAGCATCAGGCCGTGGCTGTCGATGATGCCCGTTGATTCGGAAAGCAGGGCTGCGGTGCATTCGAGCTCAGGTTCCAGCGCCCGCGCCGCGTCGGCGGAAAGCTGCCGCACGGTGTGTACGCCGTTGGCTTGCGCCTGCGCGAGCAAGGCATCGAGCCGCAGTTGTTGTGCGGTCGTCGTGGCGACAATCAGTTTTCCGCAGCGGCGGTGGCTCACGCCGTGCGTGGCGCAGAACGCATAGAGCAAGCGATTGCCCTCGACGCAGAGTTGCGCCTTGAGCGAGCCGGCGGGGTAGTACAGGCCGGCGTGAATCACCTCGCTGTTGCGCGCACTGGTTTCGGTGCCGAAGGCATCGTGACGTTCGAGGATCAGGGTTTCAATGCCGCGCTGCGATAGCGCCCGCGCGCAGGCCAAGCCGACCACGCCGGCGCCGATGACGACTGCGTCTATGTGTTCCATGAAAGGCCGGACCTGAATGCGCCGTCAGTAAGCGTCGTCAGTCAGCACTACAGGCCGAGGGTGATCCGGGCACCGATGAAGCGGGCTTCGATCAGTTGAAAGCCTTCGGCAAAACGGTGCCACTCAACGCCCATGCGGGCGCAGGACAAATCCGATAGCCGGGGCACGCGCGCGCCTTCGCCGCCACCCAGATTGAGGGCGTGGCTCATTACTTCGGCGACATGCACGGCATCCGCCATTTCGTTTTCCGGCTCACTTTCGGCGGTGACGTGGTGTGCGGCGATGGCGTCGGCAACGGCTTCGGGTAGTTTCCATAAGCGCGCCAACTCGCCGCCAACGTGCGCATGATCGACCCCCAGCACCTGGCGTTCGATATCGACAATGTCACCATCGCTTTCAGCGCGTAGCGTGAGTACGCGTGCGTAGGTATCGGGATCGACTGAAAACAGCAGCAACTGGCCGACGTCGTGCAGCAAACCTGCGGTATAGGCGACGTCAGCATCAATATGGGCGATTCTGGCAACTTCTTGCGCGCAAATGGCGACCCCCACGCTGTGCAACCACAGCCGGCGGGCATTGAAGGGGGGCTTGGCGGTGAAGCGGTCAATGATCGCGGTGGCCAGCGTAATGTCGCGCACCCGGCTGACCCCCAGCAGCATGATGGCCTGTTGCACCGAATCAACGCGGCCTGCGGCACCAATCGCCCCGGCATTGGCCGCGGCGAGCAGACGCACCACTACCGCCGGGTCGCTGATGATGTGCTTGCTCAGGGTCGCTGCATTGGTTTCCTCGTTGCCGAGCATTTCCAGAATGCGTGCCACAATTTGCGGCAGCGCCGGCAAGGTTTTGGCTTGCGCCAGCACGTGTTCCATGGTGTAGGGTGGCGTCATGATGCAGACCTGCGTCGGTAAGCGGTAATCGCTGCGGCCAGTTCGTTGCGCGCATCACCGCTGTCGCCGCGAAACAGATGGGCAACGCGCTCTGCCGCTAACGCCACATCGTGCTCGATTTGCGCTGCGTCGCGGGTTTCTTCCTGTAAGACATGGACGTATTCGATGCCGCGCTGGATCAAGCTGTGCACATGCTCGGCATTAATTTCGGTTCCGGCTGGCAGCAGCAATCCGCCGTTGGGGCGGTGCACTTCGTAGGCCAGCCGGGCACCTGGCTTCAGAGCCAGAATTGAAACACATACGGTACGATCAGCCACAATCCGATCCTCCACGCAGACCACTACAACGATTGCTCATTGTGCGTCGTCTGGTGGGCTTTTAATCGCAAAATCAGGACAGGAAAAATAGTTCATGGCACGCGAAATCATTGGCGACGTCAGGGGCGTTTGAGCTTGGCAAACGCCGCCGCCATCGTGCCACCGCTTTCGGGGGCGCGTTGCGGTGGTGGTTTTACCGTGCGATTTACCGCATTATTTACCGTGTTCTGAGCGTCGACTTTTTGTGCCTTACGCACCACCTCGTCGCCCAGCCGCATTGTCAGGGCAATGCGCTTGCGTGCGATGTCGACTTCCAGCACCTTGACCTTCACCACGTCGCCGGCCTTGACGACTGAATGCGGGTCTTTGACGAAGGTGTTGGAGAGCGCCGAGATATGCACCAAACCGTCCTGATGCACGCCGATATCGACAAACGCGCCGAAGTTGGTAACGTTGGTGACCGCGCCTTCGAGCAGCATGCCCGGTTGCAGATCTTTCAGGTCTTCGACGCCTTCTTTGAAGGATGCGGCCTTGAATTCGGGGCGCGGGTCGCGGCCGGGCTTTTCGAGTTCTTTGAGAATGTCCTGCACGGTCGGCAGGCCGAAACGGTCGTCGGTGTATTTTTTCGCATCCAGTGCGCGCACGGCGCTGCTGTCGCCGAGCAGTTCGCGCACGCTTTTTTTGATGTCAGCGAGGATGCGTTCGACCACCGGATAGGCTTCCGGGTGCACGGCCGAGGCATCGAGCGGGTTGTCACTGTCATTCACGCGCAAAAAACCTGCCGCGAGTTCAAAGGTTTTGTCGCCCAGACGCGGCACCTGTTTAAGCTGCTCGCGTGACGTGAAAGCGCCGTGGGTATCGCGGTAGCCAACAATGTTGGCCGCCAGAGTGCTGTTCAGCCCGGAAATACGCGCCAGCAGCGGTGCACTGGCGGTGTTTACATCAACGCCGACCGAATTCACGCAGTCTTCCACCACCGCGTCGAGCTGGCGAGCGAGGCGTCCTTGGTTGACGTCGTGCTGATACTGGCCGACCCCGATTGATTTGGGGTCGATCTTCACCAGTTCCGCCAGCGGGTCTTGCAGTCGGCGGGCGATGGAGACCGCACCGCGCAGTGTGACATCCAGATCCGGGAATTCTTTGGCCGCGAGTTCTGAGGCCGAATAAATCGACGCGCCGGCTTCGGACACCACAATCCGGGTCAGCCCCAGTTCGGGGTGGCGTTTCATCAGTTCGCCGGCCAGCTTGTCGGTTTCGCGGCTGGCCGTGCCATTGCCAATGCTGATGAGTGCTGCCTTGTGCTTTTGCGCCAACAGGCGCAGCGCGGCGAGCGAGCCTTCCCAGTCGCGGCGGGGTTCGTGCGGATAAATGACGGCGGTATCCACCACCTTACCGGTCAGATCCACCACCGCCACCTTGACGCCGGTGCGAATGCCCGGATCGAGGCCAATCACCGCTTTGGGTCCGGCCGGGGCGGCGAGCAGCAGATCGTGCAGATTGCGCGCAAAGACGCGGATGGCTTCTTCCTCGGCGCGTTCGCGCAACTGGTTCATCAGTTCCAGTTCCAGATGCAGCGAGAGCTTCACCAGCCACGCCCAGCGTGCGGCTTCAAGCAGCCATTTGTCGGCGGCGCGACCCTGATCGCTGAGGCCGAAATGCTTGCTGACCATACTCACGCAGGGCGACGAATTCGGGCTGCAACCCGGGGCGGGTTCGCGCAATTCATGTTCTGTTTTGAGTGCCAGACGCAGCACCTCTTCGTTGCGGCCGCGAAACATTGCCAGCGCGCGGTGTGAGGGCACGGTCTTGATCGGCTCGCGAAAATCAAACCAGTCGCGAAACTTGGCGATGGCCGGGTCGGCTGAAGTTTCTTTGCCTTCAGCCACGACAGACACCAGCAGCGCGGTGTCGTTGAGATAGCTGCGTAGTTTTTCCAGCAGCGCGGCATCTTCGGCAAAGCGTTCCATCAAAATTTGTTTTGCGCCTTCCAGCGCGGCTTTGATGTCCGGGACGTGTTTTTCTGGTGGCTCTTTATCCAGCTGCACATACTTTGCCGCCTCGGTTTCCGGGGTCAGCGTCGGGTCATCGAATAGTGCATCGGCCAGCGGTTCCAGTCCGGCTTCACGCGCAATCTGCGCCTTGGTGCGACGTTTTTGTTTGTAGGGCAGGTAGAGGTCTTCGAGCCGCTGCTTGGTTTCAGCGGAATCTATCTCAGCGCGCAGTTCCGGGGTCAGTTTGCCCTGTTCGTCGATGCTGGCGATGATCGCGGCGCGGCGGTCTTCCAGTTCGCGCAGATAGCCCAGTCGTTCTTCGAGATTACGCAGTTGCGTGTCGTCGAGGTTGTCGGTGGCTTCTTTGCGATAACGGGCGATGAAGGGCACGGTGGCACCTTCGTCGAGCAACTGGATGGCAGCGGCAGCCTGCGCGGGGCGAATGCCGAGTTCCGTGGCGATGCGTTGTTGAATAGAGGGCAGCATGAGACGTCAAAAATGTGAAACGGGGGCGCACTATGCCGCAAGCCGCCGCGCGGGTCTAGATCAACGTTAAATCTAGAAAAGGCAGTTGACCACGGCGGCACGGGGAACACGGGGCAAAACAGAAGCTTACAGTAGGCAATGCGACAACCCATTGGGTGAGCCAGAAGCGCTGCGATGCATTGAATTTCCCCGTGATCCCCGTTGATATTGTCGAAGGAGTCGTTTGATGCACATTGTATGCGCATATAATGCGCATACAATGTGCATCAGGAGGCGTGCAATGAAAGCCATGTACAACACGGAAGCGCGGAAGCGCCCGGTCAATCTGACCTTGAATGAGGACTTGGTTGTTCAGGCACGGGGACTGACGGAAAACCTATCCGGCGTTGTCGAACATCTGTTGGTAGGCTTCGTCGAACGCCAGCAACAGGAAGCGCGTGAAAAGGCCAAAGTTGTTGAAGCCACCGTGGCGGCTTGGAATAACTTTAACGCCAAGCACGGATCGTTTGCTGACGAACATTCAACTCTCTGAATGCCTGATGGCTCAATTCGATGTTCATCGCAATACCGGCAGGCATGGGGACGACATTCCTTTCGTCGTCCTGGTTCAGTCCTCTCTGTACGACGGCTACCGACGACGCGTTGTCGTTCCGCTGGTGCGCAAGTCAGTGATCGGCAAGATCGCGAATCCGCGCTTCAACCCGAGCTACAAGATCGACGGGATAATGGTGGTTCTGCACCCACTGGAAATTGTCTCGGTAGCCAACGAGCAGTTGGGGGCGTTTGTTCAATCCTTGGAGGCGCAAGGCCAGGGCATCATTGATGCGCTGGATGAGTTGCTGACCCGGGCATGGAAGTGAATTTCCTCATATTCTGTAAAACCGTTCAAGGGGAATATCTTGGCAACAAAGATTCTGGTAATACTGATCTCAGCGGGTCTGCTGGGCCTGTTTCTCTGGTTGGGATTCGGCAAGGTACCGCCAAAAGACAACGATAAGGGTGGTTAAGAATCAAAGGGGCCAGGCTCGGGGCGGAATCTCAATCATGCAAAGCATCCCCGTGGTTGAACTGAGGTTTTAAGGTTTAAGGTTCAAAGATCAAGTTGCAGCGTCGCGAGCCGTGCGTAAAGGCCGCCCTGATTACGCAGGTCTTCCGGCGTGCCGGTTTCGACAATGCGGCCGCCCTCCATGACCACGATGCGGTCGACCTTTTGCACCGTTGCCAGACGGTGGGCGATGATGAGCGTGGTGCGTCCGCGCATGGCGGCGGCGAGGCCTTGCTGGACGAGGATTTCCGATTCCGCGTCGAGCGCGCTGGTGGCCTCGTCGAGCAGTAACAACGGTGCGCCCTTGAGAATGGCGCGCGCAATTGCAATGCGCTGGCGCTGGCCGCCGGAAAGGCGCGTGCCGCGTTCACCCAAAAAGGTTTGGTAGCCCTCGGGCAGTTGTGTGACAAATTCGTCCACCAGTGCCGCTTTTGCTGCCTGTATCACTTCGGCATCGCTGGCGGTGGCGCGGCCGTAACGGATATTTTCCAGTGCGTTGGCAGAAAAAATAATCGGGTCTTGCGGCACGATGGCGATGCCGTGACGCAGATCGTGCAGGCGCAGATCGCGAATGTCCTGACCATTGATACGAATGCAGCCTTCAGAGACCTCGTAATAGCGCAGCAACAACTGGAACACACTGGTCTTGCCGGCACCCGAGGGGCCGACCAGCGCCACGCTCTCGCCCGGTGCAATGTCGAGACAAATGTCGTCGAGCGCGCGGGTTTGCGGCCGTGCCGGGTAGCAAAAGCGTACCTGCTCGAACCGTATGGCCGCCTGCGTGGGGTGTGCTGGTGTGTGCGGTTGCGCCGCTTCACGGATGACCGCATCGGCATGGAGCAAATCGAGCAGTCGCTCGGTCGCGCCGGCCGCGCGCATCACGTCGCCCCACACCTCGGCCATGGTGCCCACACCGCCGGCGACCAGTGCGGCATACAACACGAACGAAGCCAGTTGGCCGCCGGTCAGCACGCCTTCGTGCACCTGCCGCGCACCCACCCACAGCACAAAAATAATGGTGCCCATCACCGCCGTGATGATGAGTGCGGTGAGTGCCGCGCGCACCCGCGTGCGGCGAATGGCGGTGGCGAAGCTGGCCTCGGTGCGTTCGGTAAAGCGCTGCGCTTCTTGGTGTTCTTGCGTAAAGGCCTGCACCGTTGGCATGGCATTGAGAATTTCGCCGGCCAGCGCCGAGGCGTCGGCGATGCGGTCTTGCGATTCGCGTGAGAGTTTTTTGACCGATCGACCGATGGCAAAAATCGGCAGAATCAGCAGCGCCATCAGGCCGAGGTTGAGGGCGAACAGATAAAAACTGGTGACCGCCAGCATCACCATGCCGCCGACGAACTGGAACAGGCTGCGTAGCCCCATCGACACCGAACTGCCGACCACGGTCTGGATCAGTGTGGTGTCGCCGGTCAAGCGCGATAGCACCTCGCCGGTTTGCAAGGTCTCGAAAAATTGCGGCGACTGTCCCAGCACGCGGGCGTAGACGGCGCTGCGCAGATCGGCCGTGGCGCGTTCGCCGATCCATGACACCGTGTAATAGCGTGCCGCGACGGCCAGCGCCCAGAATGCGGCGAGTGCGAACAGCGCAATAAAGTGCGCGTTCAAGCTCAGCGCGCCCAGCACGCTGCCCGCAGGCCGTGATGGTGATGCGCTGCCAAAACCAAAATCGATCAGATCGCGAAAGGCCAGCGGCACCAGCAAAATTGCTGTGGAGCCGCAGCACAGCAACACAAAGGCCAGTGCGATGCGTGCCCGGTAAGGGCGCAGAAACGGCCAGAGCCCGGTCAGTGCCGAAAGCTTGCCGGGCCGGCGAGCGCTCTGTCGCTCAGTGGTCTTCAAGGCGGGGAACGGATTCCTCGGCGAGTTCGCCGGTATCGGGATCGATCCAGCTGGCAATGCCCAATTCGTCTTCAGCCTCTTCGATGCTCTCGATCGGCCCGATGGTTTCATCGCCCTGATCTTCGCTGTCGGCCATCGCCTCCTCCACGGTGGCAAAGGGGCCGAAGGTTTCACCGGTTTCTGTGTCTTCCCAAAAATATCCTTTGGGTCGTTCAATCAGCCGGCGGCGCTCTGGGCTGGACAGGGGTTCCGGGATTTTTCTTTTCATGAGTGTTCTCCTTCAGGGGGGCATTCAGGTCAGCGATTGATGTGGCCATTATTAGCCACCTTTCGGTGTCGTGCGCGTGATCGTGGAAATTGACTCCGGCTGCGACAGTGCGCGACACTGCGACTATGTCTCTGAATGAAGTGGCTGACGCCGTTATCACCACTGCCCGACTTTTGTCGCTGGTAGAGGCCTTGCGTGCTGAACTGCAACCGGGGCGGCCGGCATCGGCGCCGGCGCGTCTGGATAGCGCATTGGAGCGAGAGCTTGGGTTTGACAGTCTCTCGCGCGCTGAACTGCTACTGCGTATCGAGCGCGAGTTTGGTTTGCATTTACCTCAGAGTTTGCTAGGGAATGCAGAAACGCCGCGCCACTTTTTTGATGCGATCGCGGCTGCCGGGGATGCCAGGGTTGCTGGAGTTGCCACGATGACGCAGGTTCCGGTTCCGGCGTTTGCAAAATCCGGCGATGTGGGGGCTGCTATGGCGGCTCCCGACGCCTTGGAAACACTGGGTGAGGTGCTGGTCTGGCATGGGCAGCACCAGCCTGAGCGTGTGCATCTGATTTTTCTCGACGAACAGGGCTCAGAACAAGCGGGTACCGAACAAATCTTGACGTTTGCCCGCTTGTGGCGCGAGGCGCAGGCCGTTGCCGTTGCTTTGCAGCAGCGCGATGTGTCGCCCGGCGATTCTGTGGCGCTGATGCTGCCCACCTGTCCGGCGTTTTTTCCGTGCTTTCTTGGCATCTTGCTGGCGGGGGCGGTGCCGGTGCCGATCTACCCGCCGGCACGACCCTCACAGATTGAGGATCATCTGCGCCGCCATGTGACGATTCTCGCCAATGCGCGGGCGCGGCTGCTGATTGCCACTGCCGAGGTGGCGTTGCCTGCACGGCTTTTGTGTTCGCAAGTGGCAACGCTGCGGGGTGTTGTGCAGGCGGCTGACTTGCTGAGCGGCCGTGGCGTGCCCGTATCTGTGCCCATATCTGTGCCAATGCGTGCCGATGCGCTGGCGTTGCTGCAATACACCTCCGGCAGCACCGGCAACCCCAAGGGCGTGATGCTCACGCACGGCCAGTTGCTCGCCAATATCCGCGCCATGGCGCAGGCCGCGAACATTGGTGGTGACGACGTTTTCGTCAGCTGGCTGCCGCTGTATCACGACATGGGGCTGATCTGTGCGTGGCTCTCCAGTCTGGTGCATGGGATTCCGTTTGTGGTGATGTCGCCGTTGTCTTTTCTGGCAGCACCCGAGCGCTGGTTGCGGGCAATT
>CAJAWW010000047.1 GCA_903946745.1 uncultured beta proteobacterium | reverse complement strand
TTCGTCCGGCCGTGGTTGCGGTGGTGCTGTTTGCTGCCTGGCGTATTGGTTCACGCGTGCTGAAAAATGGCGTTCTGGTTTGCATCGCCGCACTGGCCTTGATTGGCATACTGTTTTTCCGCATTGATTTTCCGTGGATCGTATTTGCTGCGGCAGTGATCGGTATTCTAGGTGGCAAGCTGTTGCCGGAAAAATTCAGTACCGGTGGCGGTGGCCATGGCGCGCATGTTGCCGCGCATGCGCCGGCGTTGATTGATGACGATACTCCGCCACCGGCACACGCCAAATTTTCCGCGCCCCGGTTGGCGCTTAACGTGGCGGTATTCGTTGCACTCTGGGCGGCCGCATTTTCGCTTATCAGCGACTATCCCACGCTCGCCGCGATGGGCCGATTCTTTACCGGTGCGGCTTTCTTGACCATTGGTGGCGCCTATGCGGTGCTGCCCTATGTCTATCAGGGTGCCGTCGAACAGTTCGGCTGGCTCACCGGGCCGCAAATGATGGATGGTCTGGCGTTGGGCGAAACCACGCCGGGGCCATTGATTATGGTGGTCACCTGGGTCGGTTATCTCGGCGGCGTGAGCAAGACAGTGTTCGCTCAACCTTGGGCGGCCGGCCTAGCCGGCGCGGCGGTTGCGACCTTTTTCACTTTTCTGCCGAGTTTTTTCTTCATCCTCGCGGGCGGACCGCTGGTCGAGGCGACGCGCGGTGAACTGCGATTTACCGCACCGCTGACCGCCATTACCGCTGCTGTGGTCGGCGTGATCGTGAACCTTGCAGCATTTTTTGCCTGGCACACCTTCTGGCCGGGTGCCAGCGGCAGCGCGCCGTTTGCAACTAGCTTCGATCTGTTGGCGGCGGTGATCGCCATTGCTGCATTCGTCGCCTTGTGGCGCTACAAGATCGACATCATGAAAGTCATCGGTGTCTGCGCGTTGATGGGGTTGCTTTACGGGGTGCGATAACGTTGAGAACGCGCCGCTTCGCCGCAAGAAATGTCTTGAATCTCGGCTGTCGCGTATCTACAATGTATAAACATTCTGGCGAGGAGTTGCAATCATGGAAGCTGTTATTCGTAAATGGGGGAATAGCCCAGCGCTACGCCTGCCTGTTGCTGTTATCAAGGAAGCGGACTTCAATCTTGAGCAAAAGGTCAGCATCAGCGTTACCCGGGGACGTATTGTGATCGAGCCATCTGATATCGTCGAATACGATCTTGACCAACTGCTGAGTGGTATCACGGACACGAATGCGCACGGCGAAGTGAGTTTTGGTGGCTCGGTCGGTAAGGAAGCACTTTGATGGCAGTGCGTGGCTATATTCCTGAATCAGGTGATGTTGTCTGGCTGGAGTTTGACCCGCAAGCCGGTCATGAGCAGGCCGGCCATCGTCCGGCGCTGGTCATCAGTCCAGCGAGTTACAACGGCAAAACTGATCTGATGGTTTGCTGCCCGATGAGCACCAAGATTAAAGGGCATCCTTTTGAAGTGCTTACCGAAGTGAGCGGCGTGGCGAGCGCGGTCCTCTCCGACCAGGTCAAATCATTGGACTGGAAGGTTCGCAAAGCAAAGAAAAAGGCCACGGTGTCTGCTGACGTGATGATGCACGTGCGCGCCAAAATCAAGGCATTGCTGGCGATTCACTGACCTAAAAAAGTCTTGGCAGAGCACAATTGACGACGGGAACCCGAAGGTCCCCGCCGGCTTTTCTTTGGTAACAAGGCTCAAGCAGCCTCGGCAAAGGCCTTAAGCGGCTATTGCGAAACGCTCATCGTTGGCGTTTAGAGATTTGCTTCATTAACGTCGATCGCCTGACGAGTTGCCTGCTTTCCTTCAATCACCCCGTCGAAACCAGTGCACCCCCACCTAAGAACATTAGGTATACCAACCCACGCATACTAACGATGCTCTTAGGTGGAGGTGGCGGGAATCGAACCCGCGTCCGAAGCGCTTCCAGATTGCCGGAATTACAACTATGCGTCGATTATGGGGGCAATGAACCTGAATTTCAAGGAGTGTGTTCAACGCATTGAAAACCCGTTCACACAAAAATTCGGGCAGCATCGATAATAGCCAAAAGAAGAATGATTGATCGCGACATTGGGTTCGCGACTCAGAGGAGCGAGGGTTTCCACACATGACTACCGGAGCTCGAACCACGGTGCCGGAAGCCGCTGCGCCGCCGGTTGTATCAGGGTCGTCGCATGGCCTTGCGGTTGAACTCGTTCGGCATCTGGTCGTGCCGACCTTTGTGCTTGATGCGGATTCTCGTGTGATCGTCTGGAACGAGCCCTGCGAGCGATTGACTGGTATGGCCGCTCACGATGTCATTGGCACCCGTGAGCATTGGCGTGCTTTCTATGATGCACCGCGGCCCTGCCTGGCCGATTTGATTGTTCAGGGACGCGCGGACGAGATCGATCAGCATTACAGCGTTCATAACACCTGGGAGGGCGACCTGTTCGGTGCGCACGCCGAAAACTGGGTCGTGATGCCGTTGCGCGGTTCCCGGTTTTACCTTGCCATCGATGTCGGGCCGATCCGCGATGAGCACGGAAATATTATCGCGGCAGTTGAAACCCTGCACGACCTGACGCATCACAAGCGCATCGAGTCTGCGCTGAGACTTACATCGAGTGTCTTCGATCATGCTCAAGAAGGTATTGTGATTACTGATGACAAGGCGCGCATCGTATCGGTCAATGGCGCGTTCACGACGATTACCGGTTATGAAGCAGGAGACGTGATCGGCAAGAATCCGTCCATTCTCAGGTCCGATATGCAGGATGCTGGATTTTATGCGGCGATGTGGTCTGAGTTGCGCGCGTGCGGTCACTGGCGCGGAGAGATATGGAATAGAAAGAAATCTGGCGAGGTGTATCCGGAGTTGCTGAACATCAACTGCGTGCGTGACGGGGATGGTGATGTCATCAATTATGTGGCACTGTTTTCGGATATTTCTGATATCAAGCGTCGTCAGCGAGAGCTTGAAAACGAGGCCATGCTCGAGCGTACTACCGCCATGCTCGAGCGCGAAAGGTCGGCGGAGACTGAGCGCCTCAGCGAGGCGCGGTTTTCCGCGATCTTTCATTCGTCGCCGGTTCCCATGTCCGTGGTGGATGCCGGGCACGATGGCGCACTCATTGACGTCAATGACGTTTGGCTTCGGCAGTTCGGACACACGCGCGAGGAAGTGCTGGGGAAATCCGGGCTGCAGTTTGATTTCTGGACCGATCCGGCGGATCGAGTGAAGTTGTACGCTGGGGTCATGGGCGCTGGCGAGCTCAGTGGGCTCGAGGCGTGGCTGCATAGTTCGCGCTCGGGTGAGCCGATACTCTGTCGAATCTCCGGGAAAGTATTCGAGTTGCCCGGCAAGCGCTATGGAATTTTTGCTTTTGAGGACATCACTGCGCAGCACAGGGCCGAGGAGGGTTTAAAGGGGTTCAATGCCACGCTTGAGAACCGGGTTGCGGAACGCACCAATGCATTACAAAGTGCGCTGACCGAGCTTGGAACGGTTATCCAGAACCTCGAGCAGACACAGGACGAGTTGGTGCGCAGCGAAAAGTTGGCGGCGCTGGGTGCTATGGTTGCCGGTGTTGCGCATGAGTTGAATACACCAATTGGTAACAGCCTGATGGTCGCTTCGCGTTTCGTTGAGGCGAATCGCAAGATGGGTGTGGCGATGCAGTCCGGTCTCAAGCGTTCATTGCTGGATGAATATCTTGCCGATAACCATTACACCGGCGATCTTCTGGTTCGCTACTTGAATAAGGCGGCAGAACTGGTGAGTAGCTTCAAACAGGTGGCCGTGGATCAGACCAGTTCGCAGCGACGCCAGTTTGTGCTTGACGAGGTGATCGGTGAAATTGTATTGACGATGGGGCCAACACTACGCATGACGCCTTTCGTGATCGAGCAGAGCATTCCGAAAGGTATTGTGCTAGACAGCTTCCCCGGGCCTTTTGGGCAGGTGTTAACCAATCTCATCAATAACGCCGTGTTGCATGGTTTCGATGAGATGGCACAGGGTTCGATCAAACTCGAAGCGGCTCTCGTTGGCGAGGGCAGTCAGGTGAAGTTGAGTGTGCGTGACGACGGCCGGGGCATTCCGGCTGAAAATCTGCCACGGATTTTTGATCCGTTCTTTACTACCAAGTTGGGCAAGGGCGGCAGCGGTCTTGGCTTGCACATTGTGCACAACATCGTTTCCGGTGTTCTGGGCGGACGTCTTTCGGTTGATAGCACCGTCGGGCTTGGTACCACATTCGCTATGACGTTGCCGTTACAGGCGCCGGAGTCGGTCAAAACGGCCGACTCCTGATTTTTCTGGATCTACGGGCGCCTATTCGCCAGTCGATCAGGCCGTGCGATAGGCGTCGGATATCTGAAGGAAACCTTCGACCACCTGCGTGTCGTATTTCTTCCCGGCTTCTGCTTGAATGATCGCCATTGCCGCATCATGGGACAGCGCTGGTCGCCATGGACGGGGTGATGTCATGGCGATATAGCCGTCTGCCACCGCTACGATGCGGCTCGCCAGGGGGATTTCTGATCCCATCAATCCACGTGGATAGCCGGAGCCATCAACGGCTTCATGGTGGGTGCGGCAAATCGCGCTGGCCATGTCAATCACCTGCCCGCCCCGCCCCTGTGCCACGGTGGCTTCCTTGATGATTTCTGACCCCAGTCTTGTATGCTGGCGCATCTGCGCGGTTTGTTCGGCGGAAAGCGGACCTGGTGTTGTCAGAATCTCGGTGGCTACGCGATGATTGCCGATGTCGGTCAGCATGGCAGCGCGCACCAGAATGTCTGGCAGTCTGGGCCCTACGGTTCCCGGTATGCCGGTATCGATCATGTTGCGTGCAATATCGCTGGCCAGTCTCGCCCGGTCGACGGTCTGTTGCAGGGTTGCAATGTGGGCGTGGTCGGCCAGCATGGCCAGCATGGCCAGTTCCACGGTCTGATCGCGGCGCGATTGTTCGACGTACTCGTAGTTGTCGCAGGCGAGTACGATCTTTTGGCAAAAAATGTCGATCAGTGCAAACTCGGCGTCGGCGATTCGTCGCGTACCGGCCACATAGACCACCACCTCGCCCAGACCCGCTAGCGGTACGTGGTAGATCGAGAATTTGTCGGAAAGATGATGGGTTTGCTGAGCAAATGCGCCAGAAATAGCGGCAATGCTGACGGGGTCCAGGACGTCTTTGATCACGTCGCCGATAAACGGATCAAAATTGCCGCAGGCTGCCAGAATCTTGTCTTCCTGCCGGGTTTCGCTGCGGCGTACCAGAATGATGTCGTTGTCGCTCATGTCGAGCAACAGACCCATCTGCATCATCAAGCCGGAAACGAACAGGTTTCGCGAATGGAAATCGACGTTGCCAACCGCATCAAGAATTTTTGTCAGGCCGCGCCGGCTGGTTTCTATGGTTTGCAGATCTTCAAATGAGCGCAGCGCCGAGACAATGGAGGTGAACAACTTCTGGGTCGTCATCTCCGATTTCGATTTGTAATCGTTGATGTGGTAGTTGAGTACCACATGTTCTTCGGGAGCATGTCCCGGTTGACCGGTACGCAGGATGATGCGCACCATGCTGTTTTCGAGTTCTTCGCGGATGCGTTTTACGGCCCGTAATCCGGCATCGTCGGTTTCCATCACGACATCGAGAAACACCACGGCGATATCGGGGTTGGCACGCAAAATCCGGCAGGCTTCATCGCCGGAATAGGCGTCAAGGAAGGCGATGCCCCGATTTTTGTAGATGAAGTCTTTGAGTACGAACTTGGTGGCCACATGCACGTCCTCCTCGTCGTCGGCAAGCAGAACCTTCCATTTCGCCAACTCATTCGGAGCAAGTGCCTCGTCCTCGTCGGTAAAGACAAACTCGTCGCCCGGTGTTGTCTGGCTCATCGTAAACCCCCTAGTTTCAAATCTTTATTTTGAGTGCTGGAGCCTAAATACTCAGGCTGCTTCGACATCCCATAATTGATGCAAATCGACGGCTACGATCGCGTCGCGTTCGAATACGTCCAGTATTTCATATTCATGAGCAGTGGTGTTGCGCGGAATGGGGCGCAGCAAGGGCGCACCGCGAGACCCCAACATGGCTTTGACCGTTGGAGCCTTGGGGTTTGTACCGCGTCGCACCACGATGGCCAGCTCGCCGCTGCGCAACTTGACGAATGCACCCGGTGGATACACGCCCAGTTCTTTGACCACCTGAATTGCCAGTTCGTCGTCGAGCTCGACGCCACGTTTGAGGATGATGTGGCGCATTGCCGCAGTGCTCAGCAGTCCTTTGCGATAGCCTTTGGGCGCCACCATGGCGGTGTAGGTGTCGGCCAGCGCGAGAATGCGCGGCAGGGTGGAAATGTCTGACCCGGATAAGCCCATGGGATAACCCTTGCCGTTCAGCAGTTCGTGATGCTGTAGCACTGCTGTGAGCCAGCGAGGGTCGGACACGCCAAGCGAGCGCAGTATTTTTACGGTGTCTTCGGGATGGGCCGCGATGGCGTTTTGTTGTTCGGGTTGTAGCGGTGTCGATTGCTTGAATAATTCCAGTTGCAGCCGAAGGATCGACAAGTCGCTGGTCAGTGCGGCGGCGATCAGCTGCGCACGGTCTTCTATCGAGAGATTTTTTCGTCGCCCCAGCAGCTCGCACAGTACCGCCCGGTGAACCGGATGAATAATGACGTAGGGTGCCGAGTTATGCAGATGGATGGCACCGAGGAGCGCATCGGCGTTTGCTTCGCAGAGTTTCTGCAGGTTCGCCGCCATGCCAAGAATGCGCTGGGGAAAGATGTTTTCGGATGCGCTGGTATCGGTACGACCACTTTTTTCCTCTGTGGGGGGTGCCGATGCTGCCAGAGAAGAAAACAACTGCTTGAGTTGGTTGAGGAAGCCGTCGAGCACCTGAAACGGTGATGCAGGCCGGTTGGTTGCGGCAGTGTGTTGCGACGACGCCTCGCTTTTGCTTTGGCCGAATAGTCCACGTTCAAGTAGAAAATCCACCTGTTTTTGTGACAGAACCACCAGCCCTTTTTTGAGCAACAGCTGACCCTGACTGTCAAAACAGTCACATGGCACAGGTTCGCCCACGCGGATCAGATTGCCATCAAGTCGATTCATGTCTCGCCATATCTTTTCAGCAGTACTTGTTCGCTGCAGCGGTGATTGTGCTGGAAAAAATTGATGCGCGCCAGATTATTCCGGTAGCGGGTGGGCTGGCTTCAGGCATGGCAGCTTGCTGCAACTCACTGTGGGTTGTTGAGGCGCGCAACGGTGAGGCGGGCTATTTGGCCGCCGGTTTGATGCAGCGTGCTCGCGTCAGATCGCATGGCCTGCGCCGCGATGGCCATGTGCAACCGGCTGCCGAATGAGGCGGGTGGAGAAAATGCGGGTTTGGTGAACGCGTCGGCGGCTTTCTGTGCGTAGGCACCCTCCGCAGTTTTTTGCCGGTTTCGGTAATAGTTGATTGACACGGCCATCAATTTCTTGGGGTTTTTCTGAGAGGCTGCAACGACTTCCCGTGCCTCACTGTATAGCTGATAGCCGATGCGCAGGTTGGTGCATGGGGCTAGCGTTGATTCGGGTGGAATACCGAGCTTTATCAAGGCGGAACGGGGTATCTGGGTCAGGCCGACGTAAAGTTCCTGGTCGGCCGGGGCGGCTTTGAGCGCGGCAGCCAGTTCGCGTTCTGTACCGCCGGCAAGCTTTTGTCCCGCTGCATCCATGACGGTCAGCGGTTCGCCACTCGATCCGGCGGCCACCAGCGCGTGGGCGACTACCGGGTCGGCCATGGGCAGGCAGACGCTGATGAAGGTGGCGAGGATGACGGGGGTAAGCATTACAGGTTATCGGCTCCGGCGTCACAAGCTTTACCCCTGCCCTTGAACTGGACATTTATGCCCCCATATCGGTCGCTTGATTGTGTTCCATCTTCTGGAGAAAACCCATGACTACCGCTACTGAGTCCACCACCGCCACCACCCAAGAATCCAGCCGCGAAACCTTGGGCTTCCAGACCGAGGTCAAACAACTGTTGCAGTTAATGATTCATTCGCTGTATTCCAACCGCGAGATTTTCCTGCGCGAGCTGGTGTCGAATGCCTCCGACGCCTGCGACAAGCTGCGTTTTGAAGCCTTGCACAATGCCGGGCTGTTTGGTGACGATAGCGATCTGAAAATTCGCCTTGCCTTCGATAAAGACGCCAAGACCCTGACCATTGCCGACAACGGCATCGGCATGAGCCGCGAGGAAGTGATTACTAACCTCGGCACCATCGCCAAATCGGGCACCCGCGAGTTTTTCTCGCAACTCTCCGGCGACCAGAAGAAAGACGCCAACCTGATCGGCCAGTTCGGCGTCGGTTTTTATTCGTCGTTCATCGTGGCCGACCGCGTTACGGTGGTCACCCGTCGCGCCGGTGTGGCGGCGGAGCAGGCGGTGCGCTGGGAATCGGAAGGCGCGGGCGAGTTCAGCATCGAGATGGTGGACAAGGCCACGCGCGGCACTGAAATCACGCTGCATCTGAAGGACGGACAAGACGATCTGCTCTCAAGCTGGAAGCTCAAATCGATCATTCGCAAGTATTCCGACCATATTGTTCAGCCCATTGTGATGAAGGGCGAAAAGTGGGACGAGGAGAAAAAGGCGCAGGTTGAGACCGATGAGGACGAAACCGTCAACAAGGCCTCGGCCTTGTGGGCGCGCAGCAAGAGCGACATCACGGAAGACGAATACAAAGAGTTCTACAAGCACGTCAGCCACGATTTTGAAGAACCGCTGTCGTGGACGCACGCCCGTGTCGAGGGGCGTTCCGAATACACGCAACTGCTCTACATTCCCGGCCGCGCGCCGTTCGACATGTGGGATCGCAACGCCAAGCACGGCATCAAGCTCTATGTGCGCCGCGTGTTCATCATGGACGATGCCGAGCAACTGATGCCGACTTACCTGCGTTTTGTGCGCGGGGTGGTCGATTCGGCCGATTTGCCGCTCAACGTTTCGCGCGAGATTTTGCAGGAATCGAAAGACATCGAAGCCATCCGCAAGGGCTGCACCGGCAAGATTCTGGGCATGCTGGCGGATCTGGCTGAAAACGAGAAAGAGAAATACACCAAGTTCTGGGGCGAATTTGGTCAGGTGCTGAAAGAAGGCGTCGGCGAAGATTTCGGCAACAAAGACAAAATTGCCGGCTTGCTGCGCTTTGCGTCCACCGTGGCCGATACGCCTGACCAGTCCGCGTCACTGGCCGATTACATCAGTCGCATGAAGCCGGAACAGGAAAAAATTTATTACGTCACCGCCGAAACCTTCAACGCCGCGAAGAACAGTCCGCACCTTGAAGTGTTCCGCAAAAAGGGTATTGAAGTGCTGCTGCTCACCGACCGCGTCGATGAGTGGGTGGTGTCGCACCTGACCGAATTCGAGGGCAAGCAACTGGTGTCCGTGGCCAAGGGCGGCCTCGATCTGGGCAAGCTGGAAGACGAAGCCGAGAAGAAGGAACAGGAATCGGCGGCCGGAGAATTCAAGGATCTGACCGACAAAATCGGCAAGTCGCTCGGCGAGCGCGTCAAGGAAGTGCGCGTGACGCACCGCCTGACCGACAGCCCGGCGTGCCTGGTGGCGGACGAACACGACGTTTCCGGCAATCTGGCGCGCATCCTCAAGGCCGCTGGCCAAAGCGCACCGCCGTCCAAACCCATCCTCGAAATCAATCCCAAGCATCCGGTGGTGCTGCGCTTGAAATATGAAGAGTCGAAGTTCGATGACTGGGCAGCGGTGCTGTTCGATCAGGCGCTGCTGGCCGAAGGCGGCCAACTCGACGACCCGGCAACCTTCGTCAAGCGCGTGAATGATCTGATGCTGGCGATGACGCTGGGCGGGAAGTAATCGGCGCGGTTAAGAAGTGGCGCAAAGTTGTGTTCCCGGTCTGGCCTGCCGGCCAGACCGGGATAAACCATAAAAGTCGACGCTGGGGATACGGTGAGAACCGTGTCCCTTATTTTTTCCACAAATGTCTCCAAGCCAAAACTTGACAACTTGACAACATCCAGCGATAGCGCCAGAAACTATAACGATGTGAATGCCGGTGGTTTTTTCGTGGCCTACAACCTCGGCAACGGGCTGATCCTCAATACCAATCTGAGCGCTGGCCAGGTGCAGATGGATAGCACCCAGATGCGGGGCGCTACCCGGCTTGCCTACCATGCCAACACCGACTTCTGGAGTGTCGGCGTGGGTCTGACTCAGGTATTACCGCTCAACGACACCGCCACGCTGATGTTGAGCGCGCGCTATCTAGCCTGTTGGAGTCGATTGCATGGTCTGTGGAGGTCATGGTTGGCCTTGGGGGGGAAGAAAGCGCGCCTGCATGATTGCAGACGCGCTCCGGCGATTACTTGATACCCTTCAGGGCGTTGTAGCTGGTAATGAGGTTTTTGTAGTCGGGAATATGGTTTGCGCACAGCGTACCCAGACCCTCGACATCGTTGCGCCAGTCACGATGCAGTTCGCAGGCCATGCCAAACCAGGTCATGAGTTGCGCACCTGCCGCCGTCATGCGGTTCCAGGCGGAGTCGCGTGTCAACTCATTGAATGTGCCGGAAGCGTCGGTAACCACGAACACTTCGAAGCCTTCTGCAATGGCGTCCAGCACGGGGAAGGCGACGCACACTTCGGTGACGACGCCGGCGATGATGAGCTGCTTCTTGCCGGTGGCCTTGACGGCCTTGACGAAGTCCTCGTTATCCCAGGCGTTGATTTGTCCCGGGCGGGCGATATACGGGGCATCCGGGAAGAGCGACTTGAGCTCGGGCATCAGCGGCCCGTTGGGGCCTTGCTCGAAACTCGTGGTCAGGATGGTCGGCAGGCCGAAATACTTGGCGGCATCGGCCAGCGCCAGAACGTTGTTGGTGAAGCGCTCCGGCTCGATGTCGCGGACCAGCGACAGCAGGCCTGCCTGGTGATCCACCAGCAGGACGGCGGCATTGTTCTTGTCGAGCTTGACGTAGGGCTTGCTCATAGGTTTCTCCTTGAGGTTGGGGGGGTGTGGCTTGCCTGAGTGGCCTGCGGGGATGCCACACGGATCCCCGCAGGGTTCGAATCGGTGTTAGCCGGCGACGTCGACCAGGACGAGCTCGGCCGCTTCCTCGGCGGTCACGGTGATCGACTGTTCACTGGAAATCGCCGCGCCATCCTGAGCATCCAGCGCGATGCCGTTGACGGTCACGCGGCCGCGTGCGGCGACCAGGTAGCCCAGACGGCTCGCATCCGCAAAGCGGTATTCCACGGTTTCGCCCGGATTCAGTGTTGCTCCGGCAACCCGCGCGTTGGCGCGTATCGGCAGTGCCTCCGTGTCATCCGCCAGGCCGCTCGCCAGGACGATGAATCGCCCGGAACGGTCGTCTTTCGGAAATGGCTTCGATCCCCACGAGGGCTGGCCGCCACGCTGTTCGGGAACGATCCAGATCTGGAAGATGCGGGTCACGCCGGGCTCAAGGTTGTACTCGGAATGCCGAATCCCTGTGCCGGCGCTCATGACCTGTACATCTCCGGCGACCGTCCTTCCTTGGTTGCCAAAATTGTCCTGATGGCTGATGGCCCCTTCGCGCACGTAAGTGACGATCTCCATGTTGGTGTGCGGGTGCGGCGGAAACCCGGTATCGGACTGAATGGTGTCGTCGTTCCAGACCCGCAGCGCACCCCAATGAACGCGCTCGGGATCGTGGTATTCGGCGAACGAGAAATGGTGCCGGGCATCCAGCCAGCCGTGATCTGCATGGCCAAGGCTAGTGAAGGGACGATGCTCGATCATGGTGGTCTCCGTTGGCAGGTTGCGATGGCTGCATGATGGCGGTCGTCCGCACAAAAGAGAATAGAAGCTTTGGAATAACATACTTTCCAAATATGATTCGATCAGCCGGTCGCACCGATGCGCGGCAACGGCCTGCAACACACCGAATGAAACAATCGCGTTGGAGGGGGCATGGCTAATCTTCCCGATCTGGAAGCCTGGGCGATCTTCGCCAAAGTCGCCGAGACAGGCTCATTTGCGCGTACGGCGGAGGAGTTAGCCCTGTCGCAAGGCACGGTATCAAAGGCAGTTACTCGCCTTGAAGGGCGCGTGAAGGCCATGCTATTTCACCGTACCTCACGCAGCATGTCGCTGACCGAGAGCGGATTGATTGCTCTCGATTACGCCAACCGGATTCTCGAGGAGGGCGTGGCAGTAGAGGCCGAGTTGATGGAACAAGCCGCCAGTGTGCGCGGTCAGGTACGCGTTGCCGTGCCGATGTCGTTTGGCCTTTCCCATGTGGCACCATCGCTGCCCGGTTTCATGGCGAAATATCCCGAGGTCAGCCTGGACATGGATTTCAGTGATGCGCTGGTCGATCTGGTGCAAGGCCGGTTCGATCTGGCCATTCGCATTTCCAACCTGTCGGACTCAAGCTTGCTGGCCCGGCGCTTGTGTGCCGTCCGGATTCTGCTGGTCGGCTCTCCGGACTATTTCAAGCAATACGGCAGGCCAAAGCATCCACGCGATCTCGCGACGCATCGGGCCCTCCAGTATGCTTATTCACCTAGCGGCACTAGTTGGCGTTTCACGCATCCCCGGCAGGGCGAGTTCACCCAGGTCATGCAGGCGCTACTGCGGGTCAACAACGCCGAAGCCCTGGCGCCGGCCTTGCACGCCGGTCTCGGGTTGGCCCTGCAACCAGAGTTTCTGGCTTGGCAGCACATCCAGTTGGGTGCTTTGGAAACGGCCTTAGATGATTGGCAGGTCGAGCCCATCGCACTGCATCTGGTGACGCCACCGGGTCGGCGCAGGCCGGCACGCGTACAAGCGCTGATCGACTACTTCAGCGATTACTTTGCCCGGAAACCCTGGGCGCAGGGACAGTGAAGGGTGGAATGTCGGAGAAAGTCTACGACTGCTCAACATCTTGAACCGGCCGTCCCGATATCGGTATTCTCAATGTCAGCAATGGGCATGGTTTGGGCGGGTTCCAACGAACTACAGCGCCTTCATGACAGTACCGACGCATGTAGAAATGGGGGCCGGTTAAGGAATCGTCAGTCGGCTGAGCGCTCCCTCGGCCTGTTCGAAGTTGAACTCGAAAATCGTGTGCGAAAGTGACCGCACCGACCGTTCGAGAACAGTACCGTCAGTCAGCGACTGTAGGCGCTGGACCGTCTCCACCGCCTCGGCATCGGCATCTGCAAGTTGTCGCGCCAACAGTTGGGCGAGAGCATGGACTTCCTTTCGGTTTAGCTCCTGGGTTGTGCCGCTTTCCGAAAACTCTGGTAGGTCCATCAATGACAGGCCAGCAAGCACTGGCTCCAGTTCGGCCAGCACCTTCGCCAGAAGTTGGTCAATGACATCATCGTTGGCGCAGCGGGCACAGGCGGCTTCCAGTTCGCCCGCGGCCTGTGCTACTGCCTTGGCACCAATATTGGCAGCGTTGCCTTTGAGCGTATGAGCGCAGCGGGTTGCTGTTGTCGCATCCGATAATTTCGACGTTTCTCTTGCCAAGGTAAACGCCTCGGCGAAATGGGACTGGCTGGCGTGAAATTTCTGCAACAGGCGCCGGTAGAGGGTTAGCTTGCCCATGGCTACGGCCATCCCGGCATGGGTGTCAATGCCGTTCAATTTCGGCAATCCTTCAATGAGTGCCTGATTGACGGAGCGCTCCGTATCAGCGCTGGCCTCCAAGGGCTGAGGCATCGCACCGGGCGATATCCAGCGCGCCATGGTGGCAAACATTTCGGCCACATCGATCGGTTTGGCGATATGGTCATTCATACCGGCTTCCAAGACCTTCTCCTTGTCGCCCGCCATGGTATTAGCCGTCATCGCGATAACCGGGAGCATTGCAAGCTCAGGATTTTCTCGTAGCGCACGGGTTGCGGCGTAGCCGTCCATCACCGGCATTTGGCAATCCATGAGCACCCCGTCAAAGCGGGTGTCACGCGCCAGCACATCAAGCGCTTCTTGTCCGTTGGCGGCGACGACCACACGAATTGACGCGGCGCGCAGCAGTTCGACGGCAAGCTCCTGATTCATCTCATTGTCCTCGACCAGCAGTACTCGACTGCCGGCCAGAAGCTTCATCAACTCGGTCTGACTGCCGGCCGACGGCCGGTTGTGCTGATAGGCCAACCCCTGGGCATCAGCTTGCACACCGAACTGCGCATGAAAATGGAAGGTCGAACCCTTGCCGGGAATCGAGTCCACCCAGATGCGACCGTTCATCAGTTCCACCAGATTTTTCGAGATCGCCAAGCCGAGGCCTGTGCCGCCGTACTTTCGCGTTGTCGAACTATCGGCCTGACTGAATGACTGGAACATCCGTCCGCATTGTTCCGGTGTCATCCCTATGCCGGTATCCGTGACCCAGAAATGCAGGACGACTTGATTATCCTGACGACTAACTGTTTCGACGCCGATGAGGATTTCTCCGGCGTCGGTGAACTTGACGGCATTGTTGCCCAGATTGATAAGAATTTGCCCTAACCGCAAGGGATCACCGATCAGTGCTGCTGGAACATCGGGCGCAGGCAGAAACTTGAGCACAAGGCCTTTGTCCTCGGCCTTGAGACCGACAAGATCGTCCAGATGATCCATCACCTCTTCGATACGGAAGTCGGTTTCTTCGATGGTCAGCTTCCCAGCTTCAATTTTTGAAAAATCGAGGATGTCGTTAATGATGCCCAGCAGATTTTCAGCCGCGCGCTTCACCTTGCTGATGTAGTTGCGCTGCTTTTGGTTCAGATCGGTTTGCAGGGCTAAGTGAGACATACCGATGATGGCATTCATCGGCGTTCTGATTTCATGACTCATGTTGGCCAGGAAGTCGCTCTTGGCCCGGGTGGCATCTTCGGCCTGGTCGCGCGCGAAACGCAATTCACCTTCGGCAATGTCGCGGCTCTCGCTGACCAACACAATCCACCATGTTGCCATACTGCAAAGCAGCGCCCCGCCAAAAAAAACTCGCCAACGATAGTCGCCGATCAGCGCAAATACGGACGGATCCAGTTCCCCCAGTTTTGCCGGAAGAGTCATCCACAAAATCATGGCGATAATGGCCAGCATTACGCTCCAGATCAACGCAAAATTGGCCACCCGTAATGAGATTTGCTGCGCGACCTCCCGCCCCAGCAGTTTTCTCAAACTGAGGCCTACCCAATCACGGTAGTGATCCAGCGGCGCTTCGATTTTTGGTTTGCACTTGTCCTTGCAAGTTGATTCCAGCGTACAACACAGCGAACAAATGGTTCCCTCGTGGTGGGGACAATGGGTGGAGTCTGCTTCAGCGTAATGATGAGTGCATACCGTGCACTCCGTTGGACGGTTGGACAACTCGTCAAACGGACCGGTTCTTGCGATGTAGTACTTGCCCTTCGTCCAGATGGCGATGAGCGGCACCAAGACAAAAGCCAGCACCGCTGCGATCAGCCATGAGTAGGCCTGTGCATAGTCGCCCAACACGCCGCTAAAAGCCACGGTGGATACGACGGAGGCGACCACCATGCTGACAACGCCCACCGGATTGACGTCGTAAAGGTGAGCGCGTTTGAATTCCACTATCTTCGGACTGAAGCCCATGGGCTTGTTGATCACCAGATCAGCCACTAGGGAGAAAATCCACGCTACTGCAATATTGGAGTAGAGGCCGAGCACGCTATTCATGGCCTCGAACAAATCGAGTTCCATGAGCAGCAACGCAATTGCGCAGTTGAATATCAGCCAGACGACGCGACCAGGATGGGAATGAGTCACCCTGGAAAAGAAGTTTGACCACGCCAGCGATCCGGCATAGGCATTGGTGACATTGACCTTGAGTTCGGAAACGCATACGAAAAGCGTACTGATCAGTAGCGCCGCCAACGGATCGCCTACTGCGAACTGAAACGCGTGATTAAAAATTTGGATCGGTTCCTTGGCGTCAGCTATTGCCAAGCCGGCTACAACGGCCGATGCGGCCAGTAGCGCACCACCCATCTGTTTGATAAATGCAATGATTACCCAACCGGGGCCACCAACCAGCATATTCAGCCACCAACTGAAACGATTACCCCGCGTCCGGTCTGGCATGAAGCGCAGATAGTCCACCTGCTCACCGATCTGGGCGATCAGCGCAAACGAAATTCCTGCGGCGATTCCGAAATGGAACAGATCAAATCCATTGCTCTTGGAGACGTCACCGGCAAATTGCTGCATCGACTCCAGCGCCTGAGGGTCGCGCGTCAGAACGAAGTAGAACGGTATGATCAGCAAAACCAACCAAAGTGGCTGCGTCCATTTGTGGAAGCTGTTGATCGCCGTTACCCCATAAAAAACGATGGGGATCACGATCAACGAACACAGGATGTAACCCAACCAGAGGGGGACTCCGAAACACAGCTTGATGGCTTGCGCCATGATCGCCGTTTCAAGCGCGAGGAAGATGAAAGTAAAGGATGCGTAAATCAGCGAGGTGAAGGTTGACCCGACGTAGCCAAAGCCAGCGGCGCGAGTCAGGAGATCCATGTCGATGCTGTACTTCGCGGAGTAGTGGCAGATCGGCCAGCCGACGGCAAAGATCACCACGGCCGCAAAAACCATGGCCCACATAGCGTTGGCAAAGCCGTAGCTGAGCAACAGCAACGCGCCGATTGCCTCGTAGGACAACGCGGAATTGGTGCCAATCATGGTGTTGCCAATCGACGCCGGAGTCCACTTGCGAAAACTCGACGGCGAGTAACGTAGTGCGTAGTCCTCAATCGACTCGTTGGCCACCCAGTTGTTGTACTGGCGACGGATCACTTGCACCTTATGCGCTGCCATGGACGGCTCCTACCGGTTCTTTTGGATATGCTTTAAGTGGATAGTATATCGTTCCAAAATGGCAGCACTACTACGTGCAGCGCGATGTCCCTCGTTGGTTAACTTCGGTACGCCGACGCTACCAAAAAAAGTTTCGAGGCATCGTACTCGGCATAGTTTTGATCGGTTGCTAGAGTTATGAATGGCTGTTGACAGTCTCACCCTGCCGGTTAGCTTCCATGGTCGAGTGTCCCCAGTTGGCCGGGTTCCGCCTGTGAGCCGCGCTCCACATAGCGGTCAGTCGGCAATTTGACGATTTTCGCCGATGGCGGCTATCGGGGGCGACCACCAATTTCCGAACCCGGCCATCAACGGACAGTGAAGCCGAAGAAATGCCGCACTTTTGAGCGTCGGGTCACTGTTTGTAAGCTGCCGCTGAGGCAGCGGGAAATCGTTCTTGAATGTTTCGAATAAAGATATATAATCGAAACACTTGAAACGAAGGGAGATTTGCCGTGCGTCCATCTACTGCAACACAGCCGCGTGCCAAACGGTCGCCTTTGCTGCACGGTGCATGCGAGAAATCGGCGCGAGCTGTTATCTCGGTCATTCATCGGGCAACATCTAGAAAGACCTCCGCAGAAGACATGACCGACTTGGTTGATTCGCTGACGGGCGTCATCGAGCGGACCGCGGAACTGCTCCTCGCTGGCAAACAGGTGCGAGTCATCGAGGACGACGAAGCCATGACTACTCAGGAAGCGGCTGATCTCCTCAATGTTTCGCGTCCTCATCTGGTCAAGTTGCTCGAGATGGGGCAAATTCCCCAACTGCCCAAGGTCGGTCGCCATCGTCGCGTCGCCCGAAGTGCCGTGTTGAAGTACAAGCGTACCAGGGATGTCCAGCGCGAAGCGGCGCTAAAGGAACTCGCCTCCTTATCTCAGCGCCACCAACTTGGCTATTGACGACCATGCCGCCGGTTGTCGTCCTCGACGCCTGCGTCCTCTACCCTGCCGCGCAGCGGGACTTCTTCATGTGGTTGGCGGCCGGGGGCGTGATTCGAGCGCACTGGACAAACGAAATTCACGACGAGTGGATGCGCAATGTCGAGCACGATTACGGCATTGCCAGTAGTGTTCTGGAGCGTGTGCGCAAGCTGATGGATGGCGCTGCTGGCGACGCCTTGATCAGACATTATCGCCAGCACGAACACCTGTTCACCAATACCGACGCCAAGGATCGTCACGTTGCCGCCGCAGCGGTCGCGGCACGCAAGCGCTCCAAGGCAGACATCGTAACGATCATCACTTGGAACCTCGGAGATTTTGATCGCAAGGAACTGGCAAAGGTCGGAGTGGTGACCGAAAGCCCAGATGATTTCTTGTGCCGTTTGCTCGCGGACTCACCTGAAGCTGTAGTCACGGCCTTCACGCGAATGCAGAACAACCTCCGAAATCCGCCCAAGACGACTCGGGAGTGCGCCGACACGCTTGCTAAGCAAGGTTTGAAGAAATTCGCGGGTTTGATTTCGGCAATGGCTGGCTGACCTTCTCCCGCCCTGAGTGGCCGATGTCGGCGCGAAAGAGGTCAAGTGAAATACATACATCATGTGTCACTTAAGGGC
>CAJAWW010000046.1 GCA_903946745.1 uncultured beta proteobacterium | reverse complement strand
CGTGCAGCACATTCGCACCATGTTGAAAACTACCGGGCGCGCTGCGGTGGTGGTGCCAGATAACGTCTTGTTTGAAGGTGGTGCGGGCGAAACGGTGCGCAGGAAGCTGCTGGAAACGACTGACCTACACACGATCTTGCGTCTGCCGACCGGTATCTTCTATGCCAACGGCGTCAAGGCGAACGTGTTGTTCTTCGACAACCATGCTGCCAGCAAGGAACCATGGACGAAAGAAATCTGGTTCTACGACTACCGCACCAACATTCATCACACGCTGAAGAAAAAGCCGCTGCGGTTTGACGATTTGCAGGAATTCATCGCCGCCTATAACCCGCTGAACCGGCATCTGCGCACCGAATCTTGGAACGATCAGGGTAATCCGGAAGGACGTTGGCGCAGATACAGTTACGAACAGATCGTCGCACGCGACAAGACCAGTCTCGATATCTTTTGGCTCAAAGACAAGAGTCTTGCCGATCTGGATAATCTGCCCGACCCGGATGTTTTAGCCGGCGAGATCATCGACAACCTTGAGGCGGGGTTAAACAGTTTTCGGGAAATCGCGGCGGCGCTGTAATTTTTTCCCGGTAACGTAGCTACCCTTTCTTTTTGTATCATCGCCCCCGTGGATATCTTTCTTCAGCAACTCGTCAACGGCCTCACGCTCGGCAGCATTTATGCGCTGGTGGCGTTGGGCTACACCATGGTCTATGGCATTCTCGGCCTCATCAACTTCGCCCATGGCGAGGTGGTGATGATCGGTGCGCTGGTGGCGCTGGCGGTGATGAAACTGCTGGCCGCCAGCGGTTTGCCCTTACCGCTGATTTTTTTGATTGCGTTGATCGTTGCCGCTATGGCCTGCATGGTGCTGGGTTTCAGTATCGAGCGCATCGCCTATCGTCCCTTGCGCAACGCGCCGCGTCTGGCGCCCTTGATTACCGCCATTGGCGTTTCCATCGTGTTGCAACAACTGGCAATGATGATCTGGGGGCGCAGCTACCATGCCGTGCCGTCACTGCTGCCGGCGGAATCCTACGAGGTGCTGGGCGCGCAGATCACCCAGTTGCAACTCATCATTTTGCTGGTCGCCGCGCTCACCATGACGGGGCTGATCTTGCTGGTCAATCGCACCCGGCTCGGTCGCGCCATGCGCGCCACGGCTGAAAACCCGGCCATCGCCGGGCTGATGGGGGTCGACGCCAACCGCATCATCGCCATGACCTTCATGATCGGCTCGGCATTGGGCGCACTGGCGGGCGTGCTGGTGAGTGCTAACTACGGCATCGCCCATTACAACATGGGCTTCATGCTCGGCTTGAAAGCCTTCACCGCCGCGGTGCTGGGTGGCATCGGCAATCTCGGCGGCGCAATGCTCGGCGGCGTGCTGCTCGGCGTCATCGAGGCGCTGGGTGCCGGCTACATTGGCGACCTGACCGGCGGCGTGCTCGGCAGCCACTATCAGGATGTGTTTGCGTTCTTCGTGCTGATCGTGGTGCTGGTGTTCCGGCCATCGGGGTTGATGGGCGAGAAGGTGTCGGAGCGTGCTTGAGATGTCTGCATCAAAAACGATTTACCACGGGGGACACGGGGGTCACGGGGAAAACCCAATGCATTGCAGAAATTCATGCTGTAGTTTTTTGCTTTTCCCCGTGACCCCCGTGTCCCCCGTGGTCAAATCAGGGTTTTCGGCGTGACGTCCCTACGCACCAAACCCCACCTCGGCCTCGCGCTCATCGCCCTTGCGCTGGCGCTGCTGCCCTTTGTCGTCAGCGCCACGCTGGGCAATGCCTGGTTGCGGATTCTCGATTTCGCGCTGATTTACATCATGCTGGCGCTGGGCTTAAACATCGTCGTTGGCTTTGCCGGCCTGCTTGATCTGGGCTATATCGCTTTCTACGCAGTGGGTGCTTACCTCTATGCCTTGCTCGCCTCACCGCACTTTGGCCTGCACTGGCCGGTGTGGGCGATCCTGCCGCTGGGGGCGCTGGTGGCGGGTGTTTTTGGCGTGCTGCTGGGTGCGCCGACGCTGCGCTTGCGCGGCGATTATCTGGCGATTGTTACGCTGGGCTTCGGCGAGATTGTGCGCATTTTCATGAACAACCTGAATGCGCCGATCAACATCACCAACGGCCCTAAGGGCATCGCCCGCATCGATCCGATCACGATTGCCGGGCATCCCTTGTCGAAATCGCTGGACGTGTTCGGCTTCACCGTGCCGGGGCTGGCGCTGTATTACTACCTGTTTCTGGTGCTGGCGATTCTCATCATTGTGGTCGGCATCCGTTTGCAGGATTCGCGCATCGGCCGCGCTTGGGTGGCGATCCGCGAAGATGAAATTGCTGCCAAGGCCTGCGGCATTGATACGCGCAATGTCAAGTTGCTGGCCTTCGCCATGGGCGCCTCGTTCGGCGGCGTGGCGGGCGGGTTGTTTGCGGGGTTTCAAGAATTTGTCTCGCCAGAAAGTTTTGGCCTGATGGAGTCCGTCATGGTGTTGTGCATGGTGGTGCTGGGCGGCATGGGGCACATTCCCGGCGTGATTCTCGGTGGCTTGCTGCTGGCGGTGTTGCCTGAAGCCTTCCGCCACGGTGCTGCGCCGCTGCAACAGGCGCTGTTCGGCAAGACCCTGATCGACCCGGAAAACCTGCGCATGTTGCTGTTCGGGCTGGCGCTGATTCTGGTCATGCTCTACAAGCCCGCCGGGCTGTGGCCGGAGCCGCGGCATCGGGCGGAGTTGAAAAAGTCATGAGACTAAAAGCAGTTGACCACGGGGGACACGGGGGGCACGGGGAAAAGCAACGGCATGAATACTGCACCGCACTGGTTTTTCCCCGTGTGCCCCGTGCACCCCGTGGTTAATCAAAGGTTTTAAGCATGACCGTACTACTCGAAGCCCACGGCATCGGCAAGCGTTTCGGCGGCGTGCAGGCGCTGAAGGATGTTTCGCTGACAATTCGTGAAGGTGAAATCTATGGCTTGATCGGCCCCAATGGTGCCGGTAAAACCACTTTCTTCAATGTGTTGACGGGCTTGTATCCGCGCGACGAAGGCGAAATCACCTTTGCCGGCCAGCCGCTGGCGCTGGGCAGTCCGCATCGGGTGACGCGTGCCGGCATTGCCCGCACCTTTCAGAACATCCGCCTGTTTGCCAACATGACGGCGCTGGAAAATGTCATGGTTGGCCGCCATGCGCGGACAAAAGTCGACGTTGGCGGTGCGGTGTTTCGCACACGCGCCCAGCGCACCGAAGAAGCCGCGATCAAGCGGCGCGCCGAAGAACTGCTGCACTACGTTGGCATCGCCGACCGCGCCAATGATATGGCCAAGAATCTTTCCTATGGCGACCAGCGCCGTCTCGAAATCGCCCGCGCGCTGGCCACCGAACCCAAACTGCTGGCGCTGGATGAGCCCGCCGCCGGCATGAACGCCACCGAAACCGCCAGCTTGCGCACGCTGATCGCCGGCCTGCGCGACGACGGCCTGACGGTGCTGCTGATCGAACACGATGTCAAACTGGTGATGGGGCTGTGCGACCGCGTGGCGGTGCTTGATTACGGCCAAAAAATCATCGAAGACATTCCCGCAACCGTGCGCGCCGATCCGCGCGTGATCGAGGCTTATCTTGGCACAGGCGCTGCTTGAAGCACTGAATCTTGAGGTTCGCTACGGCGGCATTCGCGCCGTGAAGGGGATTTCATTCGTCGTCGAAACCGGCGAGATGGTTTGCCTGATCGGTGCTAACGGCGCGGGCAAAACATCCACGCTGAAGGCGCTGGCGCGAATGATTCCGTCCTCGGGGGAAATTCATTACGGCAGCGAGCGCATCGATGCGGTGCCCAGTCACGCATTGATAAGCAAAGGGCTGGCGCTGGTGCCGGAAGGGCGCGGCGTATTTGCGCGCTTGTCGGTGGCCGAAAATCTGGCCATGGGCGCGTATCACCGCAGCGATGGCGCCGAGATTGCCGCCGATACCGAGCGTGTTTACGGTTTGCTGCCGCGCCTGAAAGAGCGCATGACACAAGTCGCCGGCACGCTTTCGGGCGGTGAGCAGCAAATGCTTGCCATCGGGCGCGCCCTGATGGGACGGCCCAAATTGCTGTTGCTCGATGAACCCTCGATGGGGCTGGCACCCATCGTGGTGCAAAAAGTCTTCGAAGTCATCCGCAGTATTGCCGCCGAGGGCGTGACCATTCTGCTGGTGGAACAAAACGCCCGTCTCGCGCTCGATGTTTGTTCGCGCGGCTATGTCATGGAAAGCGGTTGCATCACGCTGGCCGACACGGCCGCCAATCTGCTCGCCGATTCACGCGTGCGGGCGGCTTACTTGGGTGAATAGCCGTGGGTGAATGATTCCACGCATGGATCTTGAGTTTCCCGGCTGCGCTGCCCATAATATAGTCATCTATCTAGTCAGTTGAGGTTTCCCATGCATGCTTGGCCGGTTCAGGACGCAAAAGCGCGGTTTAGCGAATTGCTGAACGCGTGTGTAAGCGAAGGTCCACAGGTAGTCACACGGCGCGGTGCAGAAACCGCTGTGCTCGTCCCGTTTGCCGAATGGCAGCGCTTGAGCAAAGGCGCACGGCCTTCACTCAAGACTTTGTTGTTATCCGACGCCAGTCGTGCCGAGTTGGCATTACAGCCACGGGGTGCGGCGAAGCGCCGGCCCGTGGTTGCGTCGTAGTTGCGTCATAGTCAATGTATTTACTGGACACCAACGTCGTTTCCGAACTCCGCAAGCCGCGCCCGCATGGTGCGGTGCTGGCATGGATTGACGCCATTGACGACGCGGATATCTATCTTTCCGCCGTGACGCTGGGCGAAATTCAGGCCGGCATTGAACTCACCCGCGAGCAGGATGCGGCCAAGGCCGCAGAACTGGAAACTTGGGTCGAGCAGGTTGCGGCGAGCTACAACGTCCTGCCCATGGATGCGGCAACTTTCCGGCTATGGGCGAAACTGATGCACCGGCAGTCGGATACCGTCTATGAAGACGCCATGATCGCGGCTTGCGCGCGCATGCACAAGCTGACGGTGGTCACACGCAATGTGGCTGACTTTGCCCGCTTTCAGGTGCCGCTGGTCAATCCATTCAAAAAATAGACGCTTCAAAAATAGGCGCTTCGTGACGGTGTCAGTGGTCCAGTTTCAGACTCTTGATATCCTTGAGGGCTTCGGCGACATTCGACATATCTTCATCGGCGGCTTTTTTCTTCGCTGCCTGAGTGTTTGCACTGCTCACCGGCGCGGGCTTCTG
>CAJAWW010000045.1 GCA_903946745.1 uncultured beta proteobacterium | reverse complement strand
GGCGACACCGAAAGGTGCACCCATACGATGGAACCTTCTTTGTGCAGACAGCGTTTCTCTATTTCATAATCGGGCCCCTCACCGGAAGTCAGGCGCTCCATGTTCGCCAGATGGTTCGCCAGGTCGTCTGGATGGGTGACGGCCTGAAAGCCGAGTTGCAACATCTCCGATTCCTGATACCCCAGAATCTCGCAATATTTGCGATTGATGTTCAGAAAGCGGCCACGCGTGGTATCGATCTGCGCCACACCCACCGCCGTCTGTTCGAACACGGCGCGAAAGCGCGCCTCGCCATCACGGATCTCGGCGTTACGCTGCCGCACCAGATCTTCCATCGTAATGTTGAGTTTGCACAAGGCATCTTCATGTCGCTTGAGTTGCAGATGGTTGGCGATGCGCGCGAGTGCAATAGATTTATTGATGGGTTTGGACAGGTAATCGATGGCACCCAGCGAGAGTCCCAGCGTTTCGTCATCGACTGAACCCAGCGAGGTCATAAAAATCACCGGAATATCGCGCGTGGCGAAATCCTGCTTCAACTGCTGACAGACATCCGTTCCGTTCATGTCGTCCATCATCACATCGAGCAAAATCAGATCAGGCAGATGTGCTTTTGCCCAGGCCAGCCCCTCAGCGCCCCGGCGACAGCCATGCGTTACATAGTGCGGCTCAAGCATGCTGGCCATGGATTCAATAAACATCGGGTCATCATCGACAATCAGAATTCTGTCCATGCCGCCATTCCTCTGTGATTTCTCGGTGATTTCTCGGTGAATCATCCCAGTTAGTCACATCATAGCGAAGACAGCGTAAATTCCATTATTTCTCACGCGCGCAGTGATTTTTAGCCAAACATCTTGAATCGCACCTGAAGTCAGGCGCAACCGGACGACATTCCGGCGCGCTGCATGGGCATCTGGTCGCATTATTATGTCGGCTACCGGCATGCCGTCATACACGACGGCTCGGCCGACGATTGTCTTGCCGCAATCAAACCCAGCCTGCGATTTTTTTTCTACAACCAACCACGCACACATCCGGAGCCAGCTCACTATGAAAATCGTAATCGTTGATGACAATGAATCCATGCGCGTGGTGCTGCGTGCGCTGTGCGTGAGCCAGGGCCATGAAGTGGTCGCCGAATTCGCCGACGGCAACGGCCTGCTCGACTATGTGAGCCAGCATCATCCGGATGTGGTCTGCCTCGACTTCAATCTGCCCGGCACCAACGGCCTTGAATTGCTCAAGCAAATGGATGCCGCCAACAATCAGGTGGATGTGGTGATGATTACCGGCTCGGACGACCCGGAACTGAAAGGCAAAGCCGCCGATGCAGGCGCAACCGGCTTCATTCACAAGCCCTTCGAGCAATCGCAGATCATCAACGAGTACAAGGCCATCGAAGAGACCCGCCGCATCACTGCCGGCGCTGCGGTCAGCCCGGAACCAGCGGCATCCCCGGAACCGTCAGCGACACCCGCAGCACCCGAAACATCTACGCATGAAACCGCAACAACCGTGGTGCCGCGTACCGCCGTGGTGGTCGATGACAGCGCCTCGGTGCGACTGTTGCTAAAGGGCATTCTCGAAGGACTGGGGATCAAGGTCGTGGCCATGGCGATGAATGGCCGCGACGGCCTTGAAATGGTGCGCCGCACGCGTCCCGCACTGGTGTGTCTGGATGTCGATATGCCCGGCATGTCCGGGCTGGAAGCGCTGCCACTGGTGCGCACAGTGAATTCAAAAACCAAGGCTGCAATGATTACCGGCAACGCCGGCCGCGGAATCGTCACCGCCGCCGTCGCCGGCGGCGCACGCGGCTACTTCCTCAAACCCATCCGCCCGGCCAAGGTGGAAGAGTTCATCAAGAAACTGCTGCAAAGCGACTGAGGAAGACAGACGAAAGACTCACCTCGATCAGTCAAGCGGCTTGCTTTTGCTGACGCCCGGCATGCTGCTTGAATCGATTGTCAACATGGCGACGCTGGCGCGACAGTGACCATCACCATAACAAAATTGGATTGTGAAATCATTTAGGGTAAGTTAATCTATCCGGGTTGCTGATGGCATCTAAATGAAGGCGACCATAAAGATGTTCGGACGGGAGCCGCAAAAGCGAAAGCAATGGCAGATTTGATTCAATTTGACACGAGTTTTCGCTAGGATCAAGCCATGCGTGTCATTTCCAAAAGGCCTCTTCGGGAATTCTGGTCGCTGCATCCTGAGGCCAAGCCGATGCTTGAGGAGTGGTTCCATAAAGCGTCACGCGCCGAGGCTGGCTCTTTCCCGGCCTTGCGTGAGACATTTGGTTCGGCGGATTATGTCGATGGGTATACGCTATTCGATGTTGGCGGGAACCGCTACCGTATCGCGGCGGTCATCCACTACGACAAGCAGCGCATCTATGTCAGGGAAGTAATGACGCACGCCGAATATGACCGCAATGCATGGAGAAAACGATGAACGCCGTAATTGACCTGCATCAGGTTGTGCCGGCTTGGCTGGCGCTCCAGTCTGCGGTGCCGCTTGCACATATCGAGAACGATGCCGACTACGCCCGGACAACGGCCTTGCTCAATGCGCTGCTGGATACGGTGCGTGACGACCGCACGCATCCGCTGTATTCCTTGCTGACGATTGTCGGCGACCTGATCGAAACCTACGAGATCGAACAGAAACCACTGGTTTAAGCGTTGAACAACCCTCGCAACGACGCCAGATACGTCGCCGCATCCGGGGTATTTTCCTGCGGTGCCCAAGGGGCGCGTTCGGCGGCGGTGAAAGGCAGATAAGGCCCCGCCTTGGCTTCGAGAAACACCGTATCGGGCAGCAGCGCAATGGCGGTATGCCAGACGCCGTGTGGAATATCGACGCCCTGCACCGCATTTTGCACCGTACTCTGAGCGTCGACTTTTACCCCGACTGTTATTTTTTGTACCACCGCACCGGTGTCATCGAAAATGAAAACACCGAGTGCGCCACGCAGCACGACAAAGGTTTCGTCCTTGTCGGCATCGAGATGCCGGTGCGGCGGGATGTAGGAGTCGGGCTGCATTGCATTGAGCAGTCGATGCGCGGGGAAGTCGTCGCGCGGATGAAAGTTGTGGTTCTTGCGCCGGCGCGGGTTTGCGGCAGCCTCGGCGCAAACTTCGTCCAGCAGGTTGTCATCGATCAGGGTCAGGGTTGGCATGGTCATAGTCGGCATGGTCATGAATAGAGCACCTTGACGTTTTCGGGTTTGAGCCATTCGCCCAACCCGGCCAGCAGCGCGTCGTCAAGCCGCACACGCCATGCTTCGGGCAGTGGCAGGTCGGCCGTGGCGTCGGCATTGCCGTAGGCCAGGCGCACGGGGCAGGCACCGTTGCGGTAGGGTTGCAGTAAATCGTGCAGCCGGCGCGCATCCGAACCACCATTCATGATGAGCCGCAAACCACGGGCATAGCGGTCGCGCGCCTCGGCCAGCGTGTAGAGTTTTTCGGCGGTGACGCGCAGGCCGCCGCTGTAATCGTCTTTTTGCACTTTGCCTTCGACCAACAAAATTTCGTCTTCACGAATTTTCGGCCGCTCGGCATCCCACAACTCGCTGAACACGACCACTTCAAGCTGCGTGGTGGCGTCATCCAGCGTGACGATGGCCATCTTGCCGCGCCGCCCCATCTGCGTGCGCGTCGCCAGCACCACGCCGGCCATCAGCACCGGTTCGCGTTGCGGTTCAATCTGCCCAAGCCGGCGCTTGACGAAAGCACCAATCTCATCGGCATAGTCGTTGTAAGGGTGGCCGGAGAAGAAGAAACCCAGCGCCGGCTTTTCGTGCATCAAGCGCTCACGCTCGCTCCAGCGCGGCACATCAACATAATGCACGGTGTCGTCAGCGGGGCCGCTCATGTCGAACAGGCCTCCTTGCAAGGCGTTGCGCTCGGCCTGCTCAGCGGCCTCCAACGCCACGCCCACGGATGCCAGCAAGCGCGCGCGGTGGTCGTCAATGGAATCAAAAGCCCCGGCGCGGATCAGGGCTTCGACCACACGACGATTGACCACGCGCTTATCCACGCGACGACAGAAGTCGAACAGATCGGTGAAGGGGCCATCTGCCGCGCGCGTCTTGAGAATCACCGACAACGCCGATTCACCCGTGCCCTTGATTGCACCCAGGCCGTAACGAATGGTTTTGCCGTCCGTGGGTTTGAAACGCACGCCGCTGTGATTGATGTCGGGCGGCAAAAAGACGAGGCCGTTGTCGCTGGCGTCCTTGTAGAAGAACTGCACCTTGTCGGTATTGGCCATTTCCGACGACAAGGTGGCCGCCGCAAAGGCGGCCGGATGATGATGCTTGAGCCAGCCGGTGTGATAGGCCACCAGCGAGTAGGCGGCGGCGTGCGATTTGTTGAAACCGTAGCCGGCGAACTTCTCCATGGTGTCGAAGATTTCGTTGGCCTGCTTTTCTTCGATGTTATTTTTGGCCGCGCCTTCGACAAAAATGACGCGCTGCTCGGCCATTTCTTCCGGCTTCTTTTTACCCATGGCGCGGCGCAACAGGTCGGCCGCGCCGAGGCTGTAGCCGGCTGCCACCTGTGCTGTCTGCATCACCTGCTCCTGATACACCATGATGCCGTAGGTGGTCGAGAGCACACGTTCGAGCATGGGGTGCGGATACACCACGCGCTGCCGGCCGTGCTTTCTGGCGATGAAGTCGGGGATGAAATCCATCGGCCCGGGGCGATACAAGGCGTTCAGCGCGATCAGGTCTTCAAGGCGATCAGGGCGCGCCTGCACCAGCGTGTCTTTCATGCCGCCGGATTCAAACTGGAACACCGCCGTGGTGTTGGCGGCCTTGAACACGGCGTCATAGGTACCACGGTCATCGAGCGGCAGCGTAGCCAGATCGATGTCGGCACCTTCCACCTCTTTGGCCAGCCGCACCGCTTCATCGAGGATGGTCAGCGTGCGCAGACCGAGAAAGTCGAACTTCACCAGCCCGGCTTTTTCAACGTCATCCTTATCGAACTGTGACACCACCGAAGTAGCGCCGTCGGCGGCGTACAACGGGCAAAAATCAGTGAGCTTGCCCGGCGCGATCAACACACCGCCGGCATGCATGCCGACGTTGCGCGTGAGCCCTTCGAGCTTTTCCGCCAGCGCCCACAACTGGGCGACTTCTTCTTCGGTTTCAATCCGGCTGCGGATCAGCGGTTCCTTGTCCAACGCATCCTTGAGCGTGATACCCAGCTCATTGGGAATCAGCTTGGCGAACTGGTCGACGAAATTGAAGCCCAGATCAAGCACGCGCCCGACATCGCGAATCACCGCCTTGGCCGCCAGCGTGCCGAAGGTAACGATCTGCGACACGGCGTGGGCGCCGTAGCGCCGGCGCACGTAGTCGATGACCCGATCCCTCCCTTCCTGGCAGAAGTCGATATCAAAGTCGGGCATCGACACGCGTTCGGGGTTGAGAAAACGTTCGAACAGTAGTTCGTAGCGCAGCGGGTCAAGATCGG
>CAJAWW010000044.1 GCA_903946745.1 uncultured beta proteobacterium | reverse complement strand
TGTGGCGGGGTGCCGGTCTGACCAACCACTGCGATGCCCGCCCGCAGCAGGAATCTCAGGCGGCTAGCTTGCCGCCCTCACTATCATGGCGAGAGGAGACAAGCTGCTTCCCTCTCCCCTTTCGCCCTAATCTATGCACACATCTTTCCTCGCCAATTTCCATCCATGGCATATCGCCTCGAAGCGCTGTAATCCGCGCAGCATGGTGATCGGACCGGGCTTGGCTTCGGAGGCGTAGCCTTTCCAGCCCCCAAGCGGGCGATGATCCACGCGGCATGCGCGAGTGAGTCGGGATCGTGAGGATTTTTCTGTTTTTCTGTTCGCCCTTCCAGCGTTGGCCGTATTCGCTGCAAGACCGCTATTTCTTCCGTATCGAATACCGTGACCGCTTGGGCCGTGCCGCTACCCTCGCGCGCCAAAGTCAGTTGCATGGTGCGCACTGCCGCCTGGATGGCCAAACAGGCTAGCTTTGCCAGACCTTCTCCTGTTTCGACTTGGCTAGATTCAACATTCAGCCCTTGCTTCTTCAAGGTTCTGAACAACTGTTCGATGTGCCAGCGCTGTCGATACCAGTCAACGCATTGCAAGGCGTCGTTCACGCAGGTGATCCGGTGCGTGGTCAGTAGCCGCCAGTGGATCGGGGTCTCATTGCCGATCACGCTCTCCGGTAATTCCTTGACTTCGACCACCTGCAATTCGATCTGTGCTGGTGCTGTCTTGTCCGAGCAGGCGGCGGGACGTTTGAGGGTGACGCGCCCAAAACGTACCGTCATCTGCGCCCGGTGGGCACTGCGCTTGCCGGGACGCGCCGGCGCTTCAAAGCAATAGGTGCCTTGTACCGGCTGAGCCTCAATCCACGCATACAGTTTGCCCCCCGTAGCCAGGTTACGGTCGCGGCAAGCGCGTGTGAGCAGGTGAGTCCGCTCGTCGGGTAGGCGTGCCCATTCTTCGTAGATGTCGCTTTCACGGTCGGCCACAATGGTGGTCATTGCCGCTTCAGAGAGGCATTTTTTGCCGGCTTCGGCAACGTCGAGCCAGCGATAGGACTCTTTTTCTTCGATCGGTTGCTTTTGATAGTTGGGTGCTGCTTTGCCTGTTCTGCACCAGTGATGAACATGCGCCAGGCCAAGACAGCTGCCATCGATCGCATCAATCGCCAGTAGCGGATGGAGAAACATGCCGACGTCCGTTCCGTTGCCGACCGTTCCTAGACCGCTGACACGCCCGGCATGGGCTTGATGGTTCAGTTCTGTCGTATCTTGGATTGCCAGGATGTGCCGCCCCGCAGCAGCTGCCCCAGTGCGGGCGCAGGCTCGGGTAATCAGTTCCTTGGCGGTCACTTTGTCATTCGCCAGCCAGCGACCAAATTGAACTTCCTTCGCACGCGTTCCTGCCAGTTTCCTCAGACAGACGGTTTGCTGGGCCACGATGCGCTGAAACAACACCGCACCGCTTTTTTAACCGCGCATCCCCAAAGTCACCTACGTCGTTTTGCTCATATTCCATCTCGTTCACCATGGGTTGGCTAAAGGATCCTGGGTAAGCAAGATGTGTGCATAGATTAGCCCTAGCATCGCGGGCATTAAAACCTTCAGCCTACGGAGTTCCCGCCATGTCTTCCAACGCAAGCGCCACCAGCCAACTTAACGCCAACCAGCTCAATGCAG
>CAJAWW010000043.1 GCA_903946745.1 uncultured beta proteobacterium | reverse complement strand
GGGTGTCGACATCGACCTGGCCATATTCACCACGCTCGGCGTTGTAACGCAGCATGGTTTCGAGGCTGGTCTCCGCATCGATGACAAAGGAGTCGGGCAGGTCGAGCAGTTGCCGGAAAAGCTGGTTGTGCTGGATGATCTTGCCGTGCTTGTTAATCAGTGTGACGCCAAAGGGAAAGTGTTCAACCAGTGCGGTGAGCGTGTCGTGCTCTTTGATGAGTTGTTGTTCGGCGCGTCGCCGGGGCGAGATGTCCTGAAGAATTTCAACGGCGCCCATGAGCCGGCCTTCGTCGTCGTAGAGCGGTGCTGCCGTGAAATACAGCCAGGTGCCTTGCGGCCCCATTTCCGGAAAGAAGTCTTCGGCCTCGAAGGCGCCGGGCACCAGCACCGAGCGCCGGTACTTTTTTTGATAATACGTATCGACACCACGTTCAAGATCCCCACGCAGCACCAGATCGGCCATGACCGGTCGCGGTTCAGGGTAAAACGGCTGCCATTGGTGGGTGGTACCGATCAGGCCGGCGGCGGGAACACAGAGTACCGCTTCGCACGCCCGGTTCCAGTGGGTGATGCGGTGCGCGATGTCGATCACAAACGTCGGCACCGGCGAGCTCTGGATGATGCCATCCAGAAGCGCCAGCTGCGCGATTGTTGTTTTTGACAGAGTCTCCATCCGTGCGTCGCTCCCCGCTTTGACGGGCGTTGTCGATGTTAGTGGTTGCTAGATTAGTCGGGTTTCGGATGCGGTGCAATGCCTGCGTCGATGGTGGTGCCAATGCGGGGTAAGGGAAAGCGAACGCCCGTCACGATGCCCTTTCCAGACAAAGGGGCTTCAATCGATACCGAGCCACCATGCAACTCGGCAATGCGCCGCACGATCGACAGCCCCAGGCCGCTGCCGCCACTGCCGCCACTGCTACCAATGCTGCTGCCAGTTGAGGTCGAAAAGTCGATACCGGCGACACGGTAAAAGCGCTGCAGCACGCGTTCGCGCTCAGCCTCGGGAATGCCGATGCCGTCGTCGCTGACCAGAATGTTCACGCTGTCCGCATGGGGGACGATGGCGACCTCGATTTGCTGCGCGCCGCTGTGGGTGATGGCGTTGTCGATCAGATTGCGCAGCAGTGCGCGCAGCAGGTCGGCATCCCCTGGAATCGTCGCATCACCCTCTTGCAGCACCAGATCACAATGCCGGGCAATGGCCGCACCGGCACTGGCCGCCAGCACCTCTGCGGCCAGCGCACGCAAGCCCACGGGTTCAGTGTGTTGCAGCGTGTGGGCGTCGAGCCGGGCGCTGGTCAGCAGTTGTTCGACCAGTCGCGTGGCGCGGTCGCAGCCGGCGTCGATCTGTTGCAGGGCGTGGTTGCGTTCCTGTTCGCTGCCAGCGGCCAGCGCCACTTGCGCCTGCGCCTTCAGCGCGGCCAGCGGGGTACGCAACTCGTGGGCGGCGTCGGCAGTGAAGCGGCGTTCGTTCTCCAGCGCCCGTTCGATGCCGGCAAACAGTGTATTCAGCCGTGTCACCAGCGGGGCGATTTCGCTGGGGGTGTTGTCGAGTGTGAGCGGCGCCAGATGATCGGGCGCGCGCGTGGCCAGCGCGTCGGCCATCTCGCGCAATGGCCGCAAGGCAAGCGTCACCGCCAGCCCCAACAGCAATGCGAGTGCCGGCAGGGCAATCAGCAGCGGTTGCAGCAGATGTGTGGCAACCTCTTCGATCAACTCGTCGTGCTCACCCGCCACTGTAATGCGCAGATCGGCCGGCAGTTCCGCGAGAATCTCATGCAGCTCATGGTGCGCGGCATTCCACACCACCAGCGCCGTAGCCGCCCAGGCGATAAACACCGCCAGCAGGGTGAACAGCACGAGGCGGCTGCGTAACGATGGTTTATTCATGGCGCAATAACGTAGCCAATGCCACGCAGAGTGCGGATGGATTCCGTACCGAGTTTCTTGCGCAGATGGTGAATGTACACCTCGACTGTATTGCTGCCGGTTTCCTCGCCCCAGGCGTAAAGATGTTGTTCCAGTTGCGCGCGTGAGAGGGCGCGGCCGGGGTGCTGCAACAAGGCGTGGAGCAGGGCATATTCCATCGCCGAAAGCTCGACCGGATTGCCGGCGCAGCGCACCTCACGCGTCGCCGGATCCAGCGTGATGCCGCTGGCGGTGAGCAAGGGCGCGGGCTGGCCGGCCGAACGCCGCAGCAGCGCGCGCAGCCGGGCGTTGAGTTCGCCCATGTCGAAGGGCTTGACGAGGTAATCATCAGCGCCGGCATCCAGTCCGCGAATGCGGTCATCCACCGTATCGCGGGCGGTGAGAATCAGCACCGGCAAAGCTTTTTTGTCCGCCCGCAGCCGCCGCAACACGTCAAGGCCATCGCGCTTGGGTAGGCTCAGATCAAGCACCAGCGCGGCATAGTCTTCGCTCGCCAGCGCAGTGCTGGCCGCCATGCCATCCCTGACCCAATCGACGGCATGCCCGGCCTGACGCAAGCCCACATGGAGCGCGTCGCCGAGCAGCGCATCGTCTTCAACCAGCAGAATTCTCATGGGTACTCATATTGGTTTTGATCTTAAAACCTTATTAACCACGGGGGACACGGGGGGCACGGGGAAATACAAAGCGTTGTCGCATCTTTGCCACGAATCTCTGTTTTCCCCGTGCCCCCCGTGGTCAACCGCCTTTTCAGGTCGATTTCTTCCATCCGGTAATCATCGCCTTGACCAGGTTTTCGTGGTGCAACCAGCTACTGACTGCTACCCCGGCAATATGAATGACCACCACCGCCATCATGCCATTTGCCAGCCCTTCGTGGAGTTCTTCCATGAAATGTCCGCCCATGTCCTGATAAGTGATCCAGCCGCTCGCCGCCGCCAGCAGGCCGAGCCCGAGCAGCAGCAGAATGGCCACCGCACCGGCGGGGTTGTGGCCGACATAATGCTGCGGCTGGCCAGTCAGCAAGGATTTGATATAGGCGACCAGCTTGGCGGGTGTGGGCATGAAATCGGCAAAACGTGCATGCACGCTGCCGACAAACCCCCACAGCAGGCGAAATACGATCAGCCCCGCCATGGTGTAGCCGGCGGCAACGTGGATGTCGCGCCAGCGTTCCGATTCTGCGGTGATGAAGGCGATGACGAACGAGGCCGCCAGCGACCAGTGGAAGAGTCGCGTCGGCAGATCCCAGACGCGGAGGTTTTGCGTTGTCGTTGTCGTTGTGTTCAGTGTGGTCATTTTGGAATCCTCACGTGGTCGTCGTTGTAGTCGCCTTCTGCCGCGCCCGTGTGGCAGGCGCCGCAGTTGGCCGGGCTTTTGATGCTGGCGCGCTTGAAGGTGGCGGCGCTGAGTTCACGGTGCTTGCGTACAAAACGTGCCGTCTCGCTGATGCGTAACAAGGGTTTGCCGCTGGCGTCAACGGTCACACCGGTCTTGCCGCCACCGGCATTGCGGGTCAAAAAGTCGACGATGGGGACACGGTGTTTTTCATCCACACTGGCATCGGTGCCGAAGTGTTTGGGTAGCCCGTTCATCACCGCGCGCCATGAGTTGGCATCGAGCAGTTGCGGCGGATAGGCCATGTGACAGGATGCGCACTCTTCCTGATACGGGGCGTTTTTTGGCACGGGGTAGCGGTCGGCGTATGCGGGTAACGCGATCAGGAGTGCCAGTGCAGGAAGTAGAACAGGGCGTCGTTTTTTCATGATGTTTCCCCTTATTTTTGCGCCATCAGCCAAGCCAGCACGTCGGCTTTTTCCTGCGCCGTGCAGACGCGTGAAAGCACGTCGTTGCAGTTGCGCCCGAACCATTTGTCCACCTTGCCGGTGTCGGTAAAGCGCACGGCGTTGGCAGCGGGTGCCAGTGGCTGAATGGGCTTGTCGGTTTTGACGTGCCGCCCCGGTTGCGTCGGGCGCTCGGTGTGGCACGAAGTGCAACTCCAGTCGCTGCCCTGTTTGCTGGCAAAAAAGCGCCCGCCGCGCTCGACGCTGGCCGTGGCACCGGCTTCCTTTTCAAAACGGGTCAAAAAATCACGCGGGGTTTCAGCGTGCGCAGCGGTGCTGAGCAGCAGGGCGGTGATGAGTACAGATTGAATGCGGCGCATGAATGTCTCCATGAGGTGGGTGTGAGCCACATCATGAAGGTGCTGCCTTAAACCATGCTTAACGCCTACCGAACACGAATCACCCGCCCGGTGGTGATGAACATCAGGGTACGCGCTTCGCGGATGTCGGCATGGAGTGCCTCAACCAGTGGCGGGTTGGCCGGCGTTTCTGCCGTCCAGCCAATCAAAAAATTGGCACCGCTGCCGCCAGCCGTATCGGTGCGCGGCACAAAAATTTCATGCGTGCCCAGTGGCGGAATGGTCACCGGGCTGGCAATGTAATTGCGTACCAGTTTGCCGCCGGTGTCGTAGTAGCGGGCGTGGGTGATGCGCACCGGCGCTTGCGTGTCGGTGTTGCGAATGCTGACATGCGTCGACACCAGCGTTTCAGCGGGCTTGCCATGCTTGTCCGGGTTGCCGTGGTAGAGGTGCGAATACACCGGCAGATACAGTGTCTGCCCGCTCGACAGCACGGGTTCGTCGCCCGCATGGGTGGTCAGAGAAAATAAGGCCAGCAGGGCAACGGTGCACAGGTGATTGATCGATGACATGAAAAACTCCAGTGTCGGGATGTTGGTCGGATGGGTGGCCTGTTACTCAAAACTTGTTCATGGCATGCCTACCCATACAGAATGTGCGCCGCTTTTGCAACATTACACCAATCACACCGGCGGGTCTGGCTCTTTTTTCCCGTAAAACGCACGCAGCGTTGCGTAGCGGGCGGCGCGGGCGGCGCGTACATGTCCCATGGCGCGCTCGGTGGGTACGCCGGATTGCACCAGGGTTTCTGCCGCGATCAGCAGGCTGCCTTCGAGCACTTCGGGAATCACTTCCGTAGCGCCGGCTTGCTTGAGCCGGGCGACATCTTTTTCGTCCGGGGTGCGCACCACGATGGGAATGTCGGGGCGAAAATGGCGCACGGCGTGGATCACGCGCTCGGCGGAATGGGCGTCAGGATAGGTCACTACCACGGTGCGTGCGCGGGCGACGCCGGCAGCTTGCAGCACTTCACGCCGGTCAGCGTTGCCAAACACCACATGGCCGTCGCCCGCCTGCGCTTTGGCAATGCGCGCGGGGTCGACATCGAGAGCGATGAAGGGGATGGCTTCCAGCGTCAGCAGGCGGCTGATGCGCTCGCCGCTGCGGCCGAAACCGCAGATGATGACGTGATTCTCAAGCACGAGACTGTGCACCGCAATGTCATGAATCACCTGGGTCTGATGCGCCCAGTCGCCGCGCCCGAGTTCGCCGGAGAAACGTGCGGCGCGGGCGATCAGGAAGGGGGCGATAAACATCGAGATCAGCATGGCCGAGAGCGTGATCTGGAACACGTCAGTGGCGATCAGTTTCAATTGGTGCGCGAGTTCGATCAGCACCAGGCCAAATTCGCCGGCCTGCGCCAGTTGTGCCGAGGTGCGCAGTGCGGCCGTGAGGGGCGTTTTGGTCGCCAGCGTGATGAGCATCATCACCAGCGCCTTGCCGGCGATCAGCAAGAAGACGGCCAGCGCCAGTTTGTGCAGATTGGCAAACACAAAGCTGAGGTCAAGCATCATGCCGACGGTGACGAAAAACAGGCCGAGCAAAATGTCGCGGAATGGCCGCACGTTGGATTCGACATGATGCCGATACACGGTTTCTGAAATCAGCATGCCGCCCACAAACGCGCCCAGCGCCAGCGACAGCCCGGTGGCACCCGTCACCCACGAGAGCCCGACCACAATCCATAGCGTGGCGAGCACGAACAGTTCTTCCGAACCATAGGCGGCGACGGCGTCGTAGAGTCGGCTCATGAGTTTCTGGCCGATCCAGATCAGTAGTGCCAGCACGGCGGATGCCTGCACGCTGGCGATGACCAGCGAACGCAGCATGCCTTCGCCGGGCTGGGCCAGCGCCGGCAGCAAAATCAGGCAGGGCACCACGGCGATATCCTGAAACAGCAGCACACCCATGGTCTGTCGGCCGGAGCGTGAATGCAGATCGAAACTTTCTGACAGCAGCTTGGCGACGATGGCGGTGGAGGACATCGCCACCGCCAGCCCCACGGCAATGCCGGCGCGCCAGCCTTGATCGTAGGCAAACGCGGTGGCTAAACCTGCACCCAGCGCCGTAAGCGTCATCTGTGCACCACCAAAACCGAACACCAGCCTGCGCATGGCGTGCAGCCGTTGCAGGCTGAATTCGAGACCGATAGAGAACATCAGAAACACCACGCCGAATTCTGCAAAGACGTCGACTTCGTGGTTTTCTTTGAGCATCGCCAGACCGAAGGGCCCCAGTGCCATGCCGATCGCCAGGTAGGCGAGGATGGAAGGCAGCTTGAAGCGCCGCGACACCGCCACCGCCCCCACGGCGGCGGACAGCAGGAGCAGCAGGGAAAGCAATGGCGAGTTCATGCCGCAATGATAAGCGCGTTGCGCCCCCCGTCGCAGCTAAGTTTAACTTGATAAATCACTTTCGGTTTCACTGCCATCCATATTGATTTATATGAATTATTACTAGCGAGCCAAGCATTGCAATACGCTCATAAGCCCTTGTTGCGCCTAGGAAAATAGTGAATATTCATTGGATGAAACGCTTGACGTGCATGCGTTTGTGTCATAAAGTGGGAAAAGGTGGGGGAAAGTGGGAATCAGGTGCTTGATACCGGTTCAGCCCGTGCCAAATCAAGGGGGCTGGATGTTTCAGGGAGCGACGGCGCTGAGTCTGGATGCGAAGGGGCGCATGGCCGTGCCAAGCCGGCATCGGGACGCCCTTACGCTGGCCGCCGAAGGTCGCCTGGTGCTGACCGCACATCCGCATCGCTGTCTATTGCTCTACCCCGAACCCGCCTGGCAACCCATTCGCGCAAAAGTGCTGGCCGCTTCCAGCTTGCAGGCCGGCTCGGCCATGGTGCAGCGGCTGCTGGTCGGTTTTGCCGAAGATATTGAAATGGATGGTGCCGGCCGCTTGCTGGTGTCGCCCGCGCTGCGCCAGTTTGCCGGGCTGGAAAAGGACGTCTGGCTGATCGGTCAGGGCAGCCATTTCGAGCTGTGGTCGGATGCCGGCTGGCGCGCGCAGCAAGAGGCAATCTTCGCGCTGGGCGACAAACTGCTCCCGCCGGGGCTGGAAAACCTTGCGCTGTGAGCGGCAAGGTGAGTCCGGGTATTCACGTCAGCGTGCTGCTGACGGAAGCCGTCGCCGCGTTGGCGATTCGGCCAGACGGCGTTTATGTGGATGGCACCTTCGGGCGCGGCGGCCACAGCCGGGAAATTCTTCAGCAACTGGGTTCACAGGGACGTTCACCCGGACGACTGATCGCGCTGGATCGCGATCCGGCGGCGATTGCTGCCGGGCAGGCCATGCGCGACACGCGCCTGACGCTGGTGCATGCGGCGTTCAGCGGCTTGCCGGCGGTGCTGGATGCGCTGGGCGTGACGCAGGTGGATGGAATTCTGTTGGACATCGGCGTTTCGTCGCCGCAACTGGATACGCCCGAACGGGGCATGAGTTTTCGTTTCGATGCGCCGCTGGATATGCGCATGGATACGACGCAGGGGGAGACCGTGGCGGATTTTCTGGCACGGGCCGAACAATCTGAAATAGAAAAGGTTATCAGGGACTATGGCGAAGAACGGTTTGCTTATGCGATTGCAAAGACGCTTGTTGCTGCTCGGAGCGGAGACGGTATTACACGCACAGGGCAACTTGCCACGCTCGTGGCGCAAGCCGTCCGCACGCGCGAACCGGGGCAGCATCCGGCGACGCGCACTTTTCAGGCCTTACGGATTTACATCAACCGTGAGCTTGAGGAGCTGTCGCTAGCGCTGCCGCAATGCATTGAGCGCCTGGCGCCCCAAGGACGACTGGCCGTGATTAGCTTTCATTCACTGGAAGACCGCATCGTCAAACGCACGCTGCGCGCGGCGGCAAATCCGCCGCAACCGCCGCGTGGCGTGCCAATCCGCGCGGTGGATTTGCCGCTTCCGGTGGTGCGACTGGTGGGCAAGGCGATCTTTCCCTCAGACGCTGAAGTGTCGGCGAACCCGCGCGCTCGCAGTGCTGTGTTACGCATCGCCGAGAAGATGTGATGGCGCGCCTGAACCTCATCCTTCTGTTCATTGTTGTGGCGTGCGCGCTGTCTGCGGTGAGCGCCAACCATCGTGCGCGCAAATTGTTTACCGAACTGGAAGGCGAACAAAAGCGAATGCGCGATCTGGAAGTTGAATGGGGGCAACTGCAACTGGAACAGAGCACTTGGGCTGCGCATGTGCGGGTTGAAAAAATTGCCCGCGAGCGCTTGGGCATGCACCCGCCGGCCGCGGGGCAGATGATTTCTGCGGAAAGTGCCGCGCGCAAATGAAGGCGATCAAATTTTCCCGCAATCCTTTGCTGTCGGAGCGGCTGCCACTGTGGCGGCGGCGTCTGGTGCTCGGCGTGCTGCTGGCCGGTTTTACGGTGCTGGTCGGTCGCTCGCTGTATTTGCAGGGCATCAACAATGAATTTCTGGGTGACAAGGGCCGCGCGCGCTTTGAACGGGTGATCGATATTTCAGCAACGCGCGGGCGAATCACCGATCGTCATGGGGACGTGGTGGCTGTGTCCACCCCGGTGCGCTCGATCTGGGCGATTCCCGAGGATACCAAGCTGACGCCCTCGCAATCGCGCGATCTGGCGCAGATGCTGGATATGGACGTGCGCGAGCTGAACCGCAAACTAGCCTCGGAGCGTGACTTTGCCTACGTCAAGCGGCAGTTGCCGCCAGAATTGGCCGACCGCATCACCGCCCTGCAGTTGCCGGGCTTGCGCCAAAAAAATGAGTATCGCCGCTACTATCCCTCGGGTGAGGTGATGGCGCACATTCTTGGTTTTACCGGGGTTGATGATGCCGGACAGGAAGGCATCGAGTTAGCGTTCAATACGCAACTGACCGGCAAGCCTGGCAGCCGTCGCATCATCAAAGACCGACGCGGCAATGTGGTGGAAGACGTCGAGAGCATCAGCCAGCCGGTGGAAGGCAAAGACATCGTGCTGTCGATGGATTCAAAAATCCAGTTTATTGCCTACACCTACTTGCGTAAGGCCATCGAAGAGCATCGCGCCAAAGCGGGCGGCATTGTGGTGCTGGATGCGCGCAGTGGCGAAGTGCTGGCGCTGGTGAATATGCCGACTTACAACCCGAACAATCGGGTCAAACTGGTCGGGGCGCAGCTGCGCAACCGGGCATTGACGGATACCTTCGAGCCGGGCTCGACCATGAAGCCGTTTGCCGCTGCGCTGGCACTGGAAAAGGGCAAGGCACGTTTCAATACGCCGATTCAAACTGCACCGGGAAAGCTCACCATCGGCACCGCAACCATTTCCGACGCACATCCGCATGGTGTGCTGACGGTGGCACAGGTGATCCAGAAATCTTCCAACGTCGGTATTTCCAAGCTGGCGTTATCGATGACTCCGGCCGAGATGTGGGAGATGTTCGATGCCCTGGGTTTCGGAACAACCCTGAAGCTGGGCTTCCCCGGCGAAGTCAGTGGCCGCTTGCGACCGGCAAAAACCTGGAAACCGATCGAGCAAGCCACCATGGCATATGGCCACGGCATTTCAGTGACACTGATGCAGCTGGCGCGAGCCTATCAGGCCTTCGCGCGTGATGGCGATTTGACGCCATTGTCGCTGACGCGTCTGGATATGCCGCCGGCGATCGGCAAGCAGGTATTTTCGACACAGACCGCCCGCGAGGTGAGAGCCATGCTCGAACTGGCCGTGCTGCCCGGTGGCACCGCGCCCAAGGCTCAGGTGCCGGGATACCGTGCCGCCGGCAAAACCGGTACCGCGCACAAGCTTGAAGGCGGCGCGTATGCCAATAAGTATGTGGCGTCTTTTGTCGGCTTCGCCCCGGTGTCTGATCCAAGATTGATTATTGCCATCATGGTGGACGAGCCGTCGAACGGAAAACATTACGGTGGCGATGTGGCGGCACCGGTTTTTTCGCAGGTGATGGGCGAGTCCTTGCGCACGCTGGGTGTCGAATCCGACGCCCCCCAAAAGCCGTTGCAGGTGGCCAATGCGGCACCGGTGAAGGAGGAAATGTGAGCGTGATGGGTTTCATCGAGGCGCTCGGACAGCAGGGCTGTGTCGTCAATGGGCTGGCGATCGATTCGCGCCGGGTGGTGCCAGGCGACGTATTCCTGGCCTATCCCGGGGCGCACAGTGATGGTCGTGCGTTTATTGGCGATGCGGTGGCGCGCGGTGCGGTGGCCGTGATTGCGGAAAAAGGCATCACCGGTGCGCCCATGACTTCGGTGCCTGTGCTGGAGGTAACGGGGCTGGCACAGTTGGCGGGGCATATTGCCCATCTGGTCATGGGGCAACCCTCGTCGCAACTGTGGCTGGCGGGTGTCACCGGCACCAACGGGAAAACCTCGGTATCGCACTGGCTCGCGCAGGCGCTGAATTTTCTCGGTCGTCGCTGCGCGGTGATCGGTACGCTCGGCAATGGCTTCCCCGAAGCACTAATTGACAGCCCCAACACCACCCCGGATGCCGTGACCCTGCACCGCGATCTGGCACGTTTTCTGGCTGAAGGCGCTGCCGCCTGTGCGATGGAAGTGTCATCGATCGGACTCGATCAGGGGCGTGTCAATGGCGCTGAGTTTGATGTGGCAATCTTCACCAATCTGACGCGCGACCATCTTGAGTACCACGGCGATATGGCCGCTTACGCAGCGGCCAAGCAGCGGCTGTTTGCGTTGCCGGGACTGCGCGGTGCGGTGCTGAATCTCGATGATGATTTTGGCCGGCAACTGGCCGCGCAGTGGGACAGTCATCTGAACTTTATCGGCTACACGCTGGATAACGCACCCGATATCGAACGTCACGGCGCGCAGCGTTTGCGTGCCGAAGATCTGGAGATGACCGCGACGGGCGTGGCCTTCACGGTGCGTGGCGTGCGCTTCACGGCACCGGTGGTGGGGCGCTTCAATGTTGCCAATCTGCTGGCGGTGATCGGCGCCTTGCTGCTGCACGGCGAATCCCTGGCGGATTGCGTGCCCGCGCTTGCTGCCGTGACCGCACCACCTGGCCGCATGCAGTCGCTGGGGGGCGTCGCTCAGCCGCTGCTGGTGATCGATTACGCGCACACCCCGGATGCGCTGGAAAAGGTGCTGACCTGCCTGCGCGAAACCGCGACGGCGCGGGGTGGCAAACTGGTTTGCGTGTTTGGCTGCGGTGGTGATCGCGATGTGGGCAAGCGCCCGCAAATGGGTGCCATTGCCGAACGACTGGCGGATCGCGTGATGCTCACCAGCGACAATCCGCGCGGCGAAAATCCGCAAACGATTATTGCTGCAATTGCGGCGGGCATGACGTGCACGCCAGCCATCGAGGTGGATCGCGCACGCGCCATTACCGATGTTGTGCGCGCCGCAGATTCGCGTGACGTGGTGCTGATTGCCGGCAAGGGGCATGAGTCGTATCAAGAGATCGCCGGTGTGCGGGTTGCGTTTTCAGATCTCGATTGTGGAAAGTCGACGCTGAAACTACGGTGCGCAGGAGCTGCCGCATGATGAATCTGGCGGACGCAGCGGCAGCATTGGGGGTATCGGTGCCGTTACATCATGCCGACGCTGCATTTAGCGCAGTGTCGACCGATTCGCGCAGCATTGCGGCCGGCGAGTTGTTCGTAGCCTTGCAGGGCGAACGTTTTGATGGCCACGGTTATGTGACCGGGGTGATCGCCGGGGGTGCCGTGGGTGCCGTGGTGACACACGAATTTGCCGCCGCACATCCCGATCTGCCACTGATCGCCGTGGCCGATCCGCGTCGCGCCTTGGGGCAGCTGGCGGCGCACTGGCGCAAGCGTTTTAATATTCCGGTGATCGGTGTGGTGGGGAGCAACGGCAAAACCACGGTCAAGGAAATGTGTGCCGCAATTTTGCGCACCCACTATGGTGACGCGGCCGTGCTGGCAACGGCCGGCAACCTCAACAACGACATCGGCCTGCCAACCATGGTGCTGCGCTTGCGTGACACGCATCGTGTGGCGGTGCTGGAAATCGGCATGAATCATCCGGGCGAAACCGCCGAGTTGGCCGCTATTGCGCGCCCGACGGTCGCGCTCATCAACAACGCGCAGCGCGAACATCAGGAATTCATGAAGAGCGTGCAGGCCGTGGCCGAGGAGCATGCGGCGCTAATCGATGCGCTACCGCATGAGGGCATCGCCAGTTTCAGCGCCGATGATTTCTATGGGTCGCTCTGGCGCAGCCATGCCGGCGATCGGGCGGTAATCGCCGCTGGTATTGACGTGCCTGCGGAGGTGTGTGGGCGCTACCAGCAACAGGGTTTCGGTGGCACCTTGTTGCTCTCCACGCCGTTTGGCGATGCGCGCATCGTGCTGGGCATTCCCGGTCGCCACAACGCCCGCAACGCCAGTATTGCCGCTGCGGCCACACTGGCTGCCGGTGTCTCGCTGGATTCAGTGGTTGCCGGCTTACAAGGCTTTGCCGGCGTCAAGGGACGGCTCTACCGCCGCACGGGTCAGCAGGGCGCGCTGGTGATTGACGACACCTACAACGCCAATCCGGATTCAATGCGGGCAGCGGTGGATGTGCTGGCGAGCGTGCCGGGCAAGCGCATTTTTGTCATGGGCGACATGGGCGAGGTGGGCGATCAGGCCGGCCAGTATCACGACGAGATTGGCGGTTACGCCAAGAGCCACGGCATCGACCGTTTGCTCTGCCTGGGCGAACATGCCGCGGCAGCAGCCCACAACTTCGGCTCCGGTGCGACGCATTTCGATGACATTGTTGATCTCATCAAGACATTAAAGGCAGAAGTCGACGCTCAAACTACGGTGCTGGTCAAGGGTTCGCGCTTCATGCGCATGGAGCGCGTGGTGGAAGCGGTTGCGGAGGCGGTATGAAAAAACAAAAGGTTTTCCCATGCTGCTAGAACTCGCGCAATGGCTGGCGAAAGATTTTCGTGGCTTCAATGTGTTTGCCTACATCACCTTGCGGGCGGTGCTGGCGACGATGACGGCGCTGACCATTTCATTCGTTTTCGGCCCCATGGTGATCCGCTGGCTGGCGGCCAAAAAAATTGGTCAGTCGGTGCGCAGCGATGGCCCGCAGACGCATCTCATCAAATCCGGCACGCCCACCATGGGCGGGGCGCTGATTCTCATTTCGCTGGGGGTATCCACGCTGTTGTGGGCGGATTTGTCCAACCGTTTTATCTGGATCATCCTGATTGTCACGCTGGGTTTTGGTGCGGTCGGCTGGGTGGATGACTGGCGCAAAGTGGTGTATCGCAATCCCGATGGCCTGTCGGCGCGCTCAAAGTTTTTCTGGCAGTCGGTGATCGGGCTGATTGCCGCAATCTATATCGCGTTTTCAATTTCGGCACCCAACAACGAAAAGGTGCTGGAGCTGTTCTTCAGCTGGGTTTCCAGCGGTTTTACGCTCGAGCTGCCGACCAAGACCGCGCTCATCGTGCCCTTCTTCAAAAGTGTTTCTTACCCGCTGGGCATTTTCGGCTTTATCGTGCTGACCTATCTGGTGATTGTCGGCACCAGCAATGCGGTAAATCTGACCGATGGCCTTGACGGGCTGGCGATCATGCCGACCGTACTGGTGGGGTCGGCGCTGGGCATCTTTGCTTACGTCGCCGGCAATGCGGTGTTCTCGAAATATCTGCTGATGCCCTATATCCCGGGCGCGGGCGAACTCACGGTGTTCTGCGGCGCACTCGCCGGGGCGG
>CAJAWW010000042.1 GCA_903946745.1 uncultured beta proteobacterium | reverse complement strand
TGGTTGCGCGATGCGGCGGCGTTGCTGGCGACGCAGGCAGGTGCTTCAGAAGGCGAGGTCGCCGTGGTATTCGGCAACGAATCCGCAGGTTTGTCGAACGATGAACTCGCACAGTGCGCGCGCTGGGCGATGGTGCCGGTCAATCCGGAATTCAGTTCGCTCAATGTGGCGGCGGCGGTGCAGTTGATGTGCTACGAGCTGCGCATGGCGCTGCTCGATCCGGGTGCTCCACCGGCGATTTCAGGTGCTGGCATGGCGGCCGGACACGATGAGGTGGAGTATTTCATTGCCCATCTGGAACGTGCGGCGATTGGTTGCGGCTTTCTCGATCCGGCCAGCCCGAAGCGTTTCAATCCGCGCATGCGGCGGCTGTTTGCGCGTGCCACGGTGGAGCGGGAGGAGGTGGCGATTTTGCGTGGTTTGATCGCCACGCTGGAAAAGGCAGCAGAGAAAAAATCCGGAAATGCTTGACCGCCGCAGTCGGGATTCCTACCATTCAAGAAGATATGTATCGATAAGCCCATGAGATAAACCCATGTTTGCCCGCCTGCGAGAAGATATTGCCTGCGTTTTTGAACGCGATCCGGCCGCCCGTTCCACCTGGGAGGTGCTCACCTGCTATCCGGGTTTTCATGCGCTGACGCTGCACCGGTGCGCGCACGGGTTGTGGGTGGTGCAGTTGCGTTGGCTGGCGCGATTTCTCTCGCATCTGACGCGTGGCCTCACCGGCATCGAAATTCATCCCGGAGCGACCATTGGCCGCCGCGTGTTTATCGATCATGGCATGGGGGTGGTGATTGGCGAAACCGCCGTGATTCACGATGATTGCACGCTGTATCACGGCGTCACACTGGGTGGCACGTCGTGGAACCATGGCAAGCGTCACCCAACGCTGGAGCGCGGCGTGGTGATCGGTGCTGGTGCCAAGGTGTTGGGGCCCATTACGCTGGGCGAGGGTGCCAAGGTTGGCTCGAATGCGGTGGTGGTGCGCGACGTGCCGCCCGGGGCGACCGCGGTCGGCATTCCGGCGCGTATCGTCGAAGGGGAACGGGCGGCGGCGCGCGAAGAAAAAGCCGAGAAAATGGGTTTTTCTGCCTATGCGGTGACCCAGAACGACGACGATCCGTTGGCTAGGGCGATTCATGGTTTGCTTGACCATGCGGTGGAGACCGATCGCCGGATTGAGTTGCTGTTGAAGGTGATAGAGCGCACCGGTGTCAGCCTCGAAGATGACATGGCCACTGCAGATAAGTTTGATCCGAGCTATCTCTCAAAAATAGTTGACTAAAATGATCGGGATACAATATAGTTGACTGAAGTGCTCGGGTATTTATTCGGGGCATTTCCTGCAACCGGAATCAGGCTAATTTGTGGAGGCCGTATGAGATTGACGACCAAGGGGCGTTTCGCTGTCACTGCGATGATCGATCTGGCGCTGCGTCAAAGCGCAGGGCCGGTCACGCTGGCGGGTATTAGCGAACGTCAGAAGATATCGCTTTCCTATCTTGAGCAATTATTTGGCAAGCTGCGCCGGAATCAATTGGTGTCCAGCGTGCGCGGGCCGGGCGGTGGTTACTGTATGGCCAAGCCGCTGGATGCCGTGTCGGTGGCTGACATCATCCATGCCGTGGATGAGACCCTGGACGCCACGCAATGCGGTGGCGCTGCGGATTGCGCCGACGGCGGCCGCCCTTGCATGACGCACAAGTTGTGGACGAGCCTCAATGTAAAGATGTTCGAGTACCTTAATTCGGTGAGTCTTGCTGATCTGGTTGCCCAACAGCAGGGTGGAGCGCAAGCGGTGATCCATGTCGAGCGGCCGCTGCGGCGCTTGCGTCGTCCCGCAGAGGCGATTGCTGCCTGATTTCGGTCACAGGAAAGCCAGGCCATGTTCGCTCCCGTCTATTTTGACCACAACGCCACCACGCCGCTTGATGCGTGGGTGCTGGAAGGTATGTTGCCGTTTCTGCGCGAGCAGTACGGCAATGCTTCCAGCCGCCATGAGTACGGCCGTGCGGCACGCAAGGCGATTGACGAGGCGCGGCAGCGGGTGGCTTTTGCGGTGGGCGCACATCCGACCGAAGTGATTTTCACCAGTGGTGGATCGGAAGCCAACAACCTGTTCATCAAGGGCGCTGCGGCTTTTCGTTCGGTTTCTGCCAGTACGGCGGCGTTTTCAGCAGTTGAGCATCCCTGCGTGCGCGAACCGGCTCGGCAATTGGTGCGGCGGGGCTGGCGTCTGCGCGAGATCGCGGTGGATCGCGATTGCCGTGTCTCCAGCGTCGACTTTTCTGCTGCGCTGGGCGAGAAGCCAGCGCTGATTTCGATCATGTTCGCCAACAACGAAACCGGTGTCGTTCAGGATGTTGCGACGCTGGCAGCGCAGGCTGTGCCGACTGGTGCCTGGTTTCATACCGATGCGGTACAGGCGCTGGGCAAGTGTGCGATCAATTTTCGCGCCCTCAACGCGGCGGGTGTGCATGCCCTGAGTTTGTCGGCGCACAAGATTGGTGGCCCCAAGGGTGCCGGGGCGCTGGTGCTGGATAAGCGCATCGAATTGCAGCCCCTGATTGCGGGGGGGGGGCATGAGCGCGGATTGCGCTCGGGCACCGAAAATGTCGCTGCGATTGTCGGTTTTGGTCTTGCTGCCGAACTGGCGATGACGCGGCTGGAAGCGCGTGCGGCAAAGTTGCTGGTGCTGCGTACCCAACTTGAAACCGGGCTGTTGGCGCAAGGGGCGACGCTCTTTGCAACGCATGCTGACCGTCTGCCCAACACCGTGTACTTTGCTTTTCCGGCCACGGATGGCAAGGCGGCGGTTGATGGTGAGACATTGGTGGGGCGGCTCGATCGCGCCGGTTTTGCCGTTGCGGCAGGTGCGGCCTGTTCGAGCGCAAACCCACAACCTTCGCATGTCTTGCTGTCGATGGGTGTGCCGGACGAACTCGCGCGTGGCGCCGTGCGGGTGAGTTTTGGGGAGGGCAATACGGTGGGTGAGGTCAGCCGTTTTCTTGAAATATTGGCGTCTGTGATACAGCAACTCAGAGGGCTGACGGCAATTGAAGCGGCCGGTGCCCTGATACATTGAAACTGGAGAATGCAGCAATGAAACGACCGATTTATCTCGACTATTCAGCCACTACCCCGGTCGACCCGCGTGTCGCCGCGGCCATGATTCCGTGGCTCACCGAGCATTTTGGCAACCCGGCTTCGCGCTCTCATGCTTACGGCTGGGAGGCCGAAAAAGCGGTTGAAGAAGCGCGCGAACAGGTCGCCGCGCTGGTGGGTGCCGATGCCAAAGACATCATCTGGACATCCGGTGCGACCGAATCGAACAACCTGGCGATCAAGGGCGCGGCGCACTTTTATGCCGGCACCAAAGGCCGGCACATCATTACCGTCTCCACCGAACACAAGGCGGTGCTGGATACCTTCAAGGAACTGGAGCGGCAGGGTTTTGAGGCGACGTATCTGGTGCCGCAGGAAAACGGCCTGATTACGCTCGAACAGTTCAAGGCTGCGCTACGCCCGGACACCGTGCTGGCCTCGGTGATGGCGGTAAATAACGAGATTGGCGTGATCCAGCCGATTACCGAGCTTGGCGAAATCTGCCGCGAAAAAGGCATCATCTTCCATGTGGATGCCGCACAGGCCACGGGCAAGATGCCGATTGATCTTTCCCAGATGAAGATTGACCTCATGTCGTTTTGCGCGCACAAGACCTACGGCCCCAAGGGCATCGGTGCGCTGTATGTGCGGCGCAAACCGCGCATCCGGCTCGAGGCGCAGATCCACGGTGGCGGCCACGAACGCGGCTTGCGTTCCGGCACACTGGCCACGCATCAGATCATTGGCATGGGCGAATGTTTCCGTCTCGCGCGCGAAGAAATGGCCACCGAAAACGAACGTATCCGCATGCTGCGCGACCGTCTCATGAAAGGCCTGATGGACATTGAAGAAACCTACGTCAATGGCGATCTGGAACAACGCGTGCCGCACAATCTGAACATCAGCTTCAACTATGTCGAGGGCGAATCCCTGCTGATGGCGATCAAGGATATTGCGGTATCTTCCGGCTCTGCGTGCACCTCGGCGAGTCTGGAACCTTCGTATGTGTTGCGTGCGCTGGGGCGTTCCGACGAGTTGGCACACAGTTCGATCCGCTTCACGCTGGGGCGTTTCACCACCGTGGAAGATGTCGATTTCACCATCAAGCTGTTGCATGACAAACTGGGCAAACTGCGCGAGCTTTCGCCGTTGTGGGAAATGTTCAAGGATGGCGTCGATTTGAGTACCGTGCAGTGGGCAGCACATTGATTTCAGGAGAGCATCATGGCATATAGCGAAAAAGTACTTGAGCACTATGAGAACCCGCGCAACGTGGGGTCATTTGGCAAGGATGAAGAAGGCGTCGCCACCGGCATGGTCGGCGCGCCGGCCTGCGGCGACGTGATGAAGCTACAGATTAAGGTCGGCAAGAACGGTGTGATCGAAGACGCCAAGTTCAAGACCTACGGTTGCGGCTCGGCCATTGCATCGAGCTCGCTGGTGACGGAATGGGTCAAGGGTAAAACGCTGGATCAGGCGCTGGACATCAAGAACACCCAGATCGCCGAAGAGCTGGCCTTGCCGCCGGTGAAAATTCACTGCTCCATCCTCGCCGAAGATGCCATCAAGGCAGCCGTGGCCGATTACAAGAAAAAGCAGGAGGCCTGACATGCCGGTAACGCTTTCCGAACCGGCGGCACAACACGTCGCCAACTTCATCGCCAAGCGTGGCAAGGGCGTGGGCATTCGTCTTGGCGTGCGCACGTCGGGCTGTTCCGGCATGGCCTACAAGCTGGAGTTTGCCGACGCGGCGAATGAGGAAGACGTGGTGTTCGAGTGCTTCGGCGTCAAGGTGCTGGTTGATCCCAAAAGCCTGCCCTATTTGGAGGGCACCGAGCTGGACTATACGAAGGAAGGGCTGAACGAGGGCTTCAAGTTCAATAACCCGAACGTCAAGGATCAGTGCGGCTGCGGCGAGTCATTCAATACCTGATCGCTGATGACTTCGTTTGATCTGAATTTTTCTGCCGATCATTTCTCACTGCTGGGCTTTGTGCGCGCTCAGCAACTCGATCTGGCGGAGCTGGACGCGCGCTTTCGTGACGTGCAGGCACGCGTGCATCCGGACAAACATGCGCATGCCGGTGAATCCGACCGGCGGCTGGCCATGCAGTGGGCGACGCGCATCAACGAGGCGTATCAAACGCTCAAGTCTCCGCTCAGTCGCGCCCGCTATTTGTTGCAACTGCTGGGCTACGACCCGCAGGTGGACAGCAACACCGCAATGCCGGCGGAGTTTCTCATGGCGCAAATGGAACTGCGTGAAGCCGTTAGCGAAGCGCGTGGCAATGGCGATGAATCCGCACTGGACGCTGCCCGCACCCAGTTGCTGGGCGACATGAAAACTGCGTATCAATACCTCGTCGAACTCATCGATCAACACAAAAACTATCTGGCAGCGAGCGCGCTGGTGCGCCAATTGATGTTTCAGGAAAAACTGCTGAACGAAATTGACGACGCGCTCGAGGCCGTTACCGCGTAAATGAATTGATATGGCATTACTACAGATTGCAGAACCCGGCGAGTCCGCTGCGCCGCATGAACACAGGCTGGCGATAGGCATCGATCTGGGCACCACCAATTCGCTGGTGGCCACGCTGCGCAGCGGCATGAGCGTGGTGCTCAGTGACGATCGCGGCCGTCCGCTGTTGCCGTCCGTGGTGCATTACGCCGCCGCTAGTGTGACCGATGGTGCGACCGGCAGTGCCATTGAGGTTGGATATGCGGCACAGGCGAAACAGTCGCTTGACCCAAAAAATACCGTGTTGTCGGTGAAGCGCTTCATGGGGCGCGGTCGCCGCGACATCGCTCATATCGAAACCCTGCCCTACGATTTTGTCGATGGCGAAGGCATGGTGCGCATCAAGACGGCGGCTGGCATCAAAAGCCCGGTCGAAATCTCTGCCGATATTCTCAAAACCCTGCGCCAGCGCGCCGAGGCCGCCTTGGGTGGTGACCTCACGGGGGCCGTGATTACCGTGCCCGCGTATTTTGACGACGCGCAGCGCCAAGCCACCAAGGATGCCGCAAAGCTGGCCGGGCTGAATGTGTTGCGCCTGCTCAACGAACCGACCGCCGCAGCCATTGCCTATGGTCTCGATAATGGTTCCGAAGGTATTTACGCGGTGTTCGATCTGGGTGGCGGCACCTTCGATATTTCCATCCTGCGCCTGTCCAAGGGCGTGTTTGAAGTCATGGCCACGGGCGGTGATTCGGCACTCGGTGGCGACGATTTCGATCATCGCGTGTTTTGCTGGATCATCGAACAGGCCGGGCTGAAGCCCTTGTCGCTGCACGATGCGCGCTTGCTGCAAATGCGTGCGCGTGAAGCCAAGGAATATCTTTCGCAGCACGGCGAAGCGCCCATCACCGTCAAACTGGGCAGCAACGAATATGTTGATCTGGTGCTGACCACCGATGTCTTCGCCGAGATCACCCGCACGCTGGTGCAGAAAACCCTGACGCCGACCAAAAAGGCACTGCGCGATGCCGGCCTGAGCGTTGCGGAAGTGAAGGGCGTGGTGATGGTTGGCGGTTCCACCCGCATGCCGCAAATTCAGCATGCCGTGGGCGAATTTTTCAAACAGGAACCGCTCAATAATCTCGACCCGGACAAGGTAGTGGCGCTCGGTGCGGCGATTCAGGCCAACCTCTTGGCGGGCAATCGCGCTGCGGGCGACGACTGGTTGCTGCTCGATGTGATTCCGCTGTCATTGGGGCTGGAAACCATGGGCGGGTTGGTGGAAAAAGTGATTCCACGCAACGCCACCCTGCCGATTGCGCGGGCGCAGGAATTCACCACCTTCAAAGACGGCCAGACCGGTATGGTGGTGCATGTGGTGCAAGGCGAGCGTGAACTGGTGTCCGATTGCCGCAGCCTCGCACGCTTCGAGTTGCGCGGCATTCCGCCCATGGTGGCGGGCGCTGCACGCATCCGCGTGAGCTTTCAGGTGGATGCCGACGGCTTGCTTTCGGTGAGCGCGCGCGAGCAAACCACCGGGCACGAGGCGCGCATCGAAGTGAAGCCTTCCTACGGCTTGAACGATGATGAAATTGCCGCGATGCTTAAAGAAAGTTTCAGCCACGCCGGCGACGACGCCTTCCGCCGCGCCCTGCGTGAGGCGCAGGTGGAAGCGCAGCGTTTGATCGAAGCCACGCAATCGGCCTTGCGTGACGACGCCGACCTGCTCTCGCTGCTGGAACGTGCCCACATTGACGCCGCCGTGACACGCTTGCAAACCGTGATGATCGGCGATGATCGCCGCGCCATCGATGGTGCCATGCTGGCGTTGAGCGCCGCTACCAACGAATTCGCCGCCCGCCGCATGAATCGCAGTGTGCAGCGCGCGCTCTCCGGACGCAACGTAGACAGTATCGTAGAAAGCATCGTGCCATGACGCAGATCATTGTTCTCCCCCATGTCGAGCTGTGTCCGGAGGGTGCCGTGCTGGAGGTTGCAGCCGGCGTTTCCATCTGCGATGCGCTGCTTGAAAATGCCATTGATATCGAACACGCCTGTGAAAAATCCTGCGCCTGCACCACCTGCCATGTGATCGTCCGTGAGGGCATTACCTCGCTGGAAGCCGCCGAAGAAATCGAGGAAGACTTGCTCGACAAGGCATGGGGTCTGGAACCCAACTCGCGGCTGTCCTGTCAGGCAAAGGTGGGCGCGGTGCCGCTGGTGGTCGAGATTCCCAAATACACCATCAACATGGTCAAGGAAGGGCATTCCAAAAAATGAAATGGACAGACTCCCTTGATATCGCCATCGAACTCGCTGAACGCCACCCCGACGCCGACCCGATGCGTCTGAACTTTGTTGATCTGATGCGCTGGGTGATGGAATTGCCCGGCTTCGAGGAAAACGAAAGCCACTGCGGCGAAAAAAAGCTCGAAGCCATTCAGCAGGCCTGGATCGACGAGAGCGCCTGAAGCAGCACTCCGATGCTGGTCGACACCCATTGCCATCTCGATGCCGCCGAGTTCGACGCGGATCGTGATGCGGTGGCGCGTGCCGCAGCGCAATCTGGCGTCGGTCTGATTGTCGTACCGGCGGTAGAGCGCGCCAACTTTGGTGCCGTCGCTTCAGTCTGCCGGGATTACGTGGGTTGTCGCGCCGCCTACGGCATTCACCCGTTGTTTGTGGATCGTGCCCGTGAAGAAGACCTCGATGTCTTGCGCGCAACCCTGCAACGTGAGCCGGCGGTGGCGGTGGGTGAAATCGGTCTGGATCGCTTTGTTGCAGAACGCGACGATGCGCGCCAGATGGCCTATTTCATCGCACAGCTTGAAATTGCCCGTGATCTCGATCTGCCCGTGCTGTTGCATGTGCGGTGCGCCATCGACCTGGTGCTGGCAACGTTGCGCAAAATCCGCGTGTCCGGCGGCATTGCCCATGCCTTCAACGGCAGCCGACAGCAGGCCGATGCCTTCATCAAGCTCGGATTCAAGCTTGGTTTCGGCGGCACCCTGACCTTTCCCCGCGCCCGGCGCATCCGCCAACTTGCCGCGCAATTACCGCTGCCCGCCATCGTGCTGGAAACCGATGCGCCGGACATGCCGCCCGAGTGGATGCCAAAATCGATGCCAAAAGTCGACGCCCGCAACACGCCGGCTCAGTTACCGCGTATCGCCACCCTACTGGCCGAACTGCGCGGCATTACGGTGCAGGAACTCACCACCGCCACCACCGCCAACGCGCTGGCGGCCATGCCTTTTTTGCAGCACCCCAACCCATCAAGGAGCGCATCATGACAACAAGCATCAGCCTGCGTGGCACCCCCGTTCAAGTCGACGGCACACTTCCCGCACCGGGCAGCAATGCCCCCGGTTTTACGCTCACCAATGGCGATCTCGCCGACGTTACGTTGGCAACGTATGCCGGCAAGCGCAAGGTGTTCAATATTTATCCCAGCATCGACACCCCCACCTGTGCCATGTCCACCCGCAAGTTCAACGAAGCCGCCAACAAACTGACCAACACCGTGGTGCTATGCGTTTCCGCCGATTTGCCCTTCGCCGCCAAACGTTTCTGCGGTGCAGAGGGGCTGGCCAATGTGGCGCATCTGTCCACATTCCGCAATCCCGGCTTTCTCAAAGCATGGGGCGTGGCGATGATGGATGGCCCCCTGGCCGGCCTGACCGCGCGCGCCGTGGTAGTGGTCGATGAACACGACAAGGTACTGCACAGCGAATTAGTGCCAGAGATCGCGCAAGAGCCGGATTACGATGCCGCGCTGAAGGTGCTGGGCTGATTCAATACGTTGCCGATCTGCTGGCCGAGCATTCCAAGGTTCGGGAGTTAGTTGCGCTGTTCTGTAGCCAAGTGTCCCAAATTTGTCCATCACCATGGCATAAGTACGCGCGCGCGTTGCAGGATAAACACTTGCTGCATTAGCGCCGGTAAGCGGTTCAGGTCTAGGTCAGGCGGGGCACAGCTCGATCTTGAGTTGCCTGCCCAAGACAGCGGCGGCACTGGCAAGAGTCGTCAGCGCCAGGCTGGTGTCGGTCTCGTCTAATAGCCGGTTAAGCGCAGCACGGCTGGTGTGTATTTTCTTTGCCATCGCAGTTTTGGTGAGTTTCTGTACGGCCATTTCCTGCTCAATCCGATCGCTACAACATCGGACTACCCGGTGCCATGGCGCGCTTGTTTGCGCTTACCAGCCTTCTCAGGCTTCAGCGCCTGTCCCGGTCGCGAGCGCCCCGATTTCCTTTTCGGCCCGTAGCCAGTCCTCCATCTCCTGTCCCGGCGAGAATCCGTGCTGTTCGGCCCGGTAATAGGCGGCGACGGCGATCATCTGCTCGCGTTCGGTCGCCGTAGCGCCTTCTTGGACGACCGGCGTTTCCTGCTGTTGAGTTTCGGTGCTGTTACGTCCCTGTTTTGTCATGACAGACTCCTCTTGAAAGTCAAATACGACCCGAGCCGGACCGGTACATCGCCGACCCTACACATGCGCACCGGAGATCTGCTACGCCCGTGTGCGTCTTTGAGCGTCATGCCAATCACACGTAGCGTGTGCCGGCATTACGCAAGGTTATCTGCGCGACCGCATCATGACCATCAGCTTTGCTGTATGCCGGCGATGCGCCATCCCTGACCGCCGGCGAGCAGTTTGGTCAGATGCCAGACTTCGCAGAATGCCACGGCCCCGGCGCTTGCCTCTTCTGTCAGTTCACCGGAGAAGCGAACGCTCGCCAGTGCCAAGTTTCTTTCGGTACTCACATCCAGCAACTCGGCATTCAGTTGCAGGACGTTGGTCTCCTGGGCGAGTTGATTGCGCTCCTGAAACTGCATCTGAATTTCGGCCGCCATCTCGGGAGTACAGAACTGGCGAATATCTTCCATGTCACCCCGGTCGTTGGCGGCCTGCATGCGGATGAAATTGAGTTTGGCCTGACGCAGGAAGCCATCGACATCGAAGTCGGCTGGGACATTTGCTGCGGCAGTGGCGGCGACCGCAGCCCCGGTGCCGCCGGCGGATAAGGGCATTGACGCAGCGGCTGAACGCGGCGGCTCAATGCCAGCGGGCATGCCGGCATATTGCATGGCGGGTTGCAGGCCACCTGCGGGCTGACGCTTTTTCAACAGCCAGCGGACGGCGAACACGGCGGCCAGCGCCAGGGCCAGAATCATCACGATGTTAGCCATGCCTTCGCCCATGCCCAGATGCGAGAACAGGGCGGCCAGGCCAATACCGGCGGCGAGGCCGGCCAGCGGACCCATCCAGCGGCTCATCCCGGATGCCGGGGCTGCGGCGGGTGCAGCCGCTTGCGCGGGTGCGGTGGCGGGCTTGGCCGGTACGGCTTCGCGCTTCATCACCGATGAATCGCGGCTGACGCCGGAGGTTTTACCCCCACCCAAGCGTTTGGCTTCGGCATCCTGAACCATTGCGCCGACACCCATCACGACGGCAAACAGGGCAATTGCAATACGTTTCATGGTAAATCTCCTTTTTAGTGCACAACAAAACAGCTCATGTAAAGCGGGGAACAACGGAAACGCTCGATACCGCGAGCACATCGGCTCCGATTGGCTCGAAGGCGTTGCGGGCCGCGGCGTAGTACAACAAAGAACCCTCCGCAATGTCGAAATACCAGCCGTGCAAATACATCGCGCCGGCCGCAACACGCTCGGCGATCCACGGATAGGTCATCAGGTTTTCCAGCGAGACCAGGATGGCGGCCTGTTCGCAGGCTCGTGCCTGCAATGCGGGTGGCTTGGCCGGCAGCTCCGCCAGCACGCGCTCGCGCGCCCGTTGCGCGATGCCGACCCATTTGCCGATGAATTCTCCGCCATTGCTTGTTTCATTCATCAATGCGTTGATGCCCCCGCATTGGGCGTGGCCGAGCACGATGACATGTTCGACCTGAAGCGACAGCACGGCGAATTCCAGCGCCGCCGGTACGCTGGCGAAGCCGCCGCCCGGCTCGTAGGGCGGCACCAGGTTGGCCACGTTGCGCACCACGAACACGTCTCCCGGTTCCGCGCCCATCAGCAAGGCCGGATCGACGCGGGAATCGGCGCAGGCGATGATCGCGGCTTTGGGGCGCTGTCCCTGCCGAAGCTGCTCGAACAGTTCGCGGTCTTCGCTGAAGTATTTTTCCTGGAATCGCCGGAATCCGGCGATGAAGTTGGCGATGTCTTTCACGTTGAGGCGTCCTGTCGATGCTTGGTCAGATGGAAATGCTTTCGGGTCATGGCTCTACCTGGTTTGCGGCGAGGTCATTTGCGTCGCGTCGATGGCGTGCTGCACTTTTGCCGGAGATTCATTTGGCAGTCCTTATTCTGTCGATCAGGCGCACCCCGCGCCGTTTCGCGGCGACGTGCCAAATCCAGACCTGCGAGATCAGCAGGTAACTGGCGGCGGCAGCAAAGCATGCCGTGATCGCCAGACCGGTAAACAACGGCAGACCGATCGAGCCGAGGCTTTCCATGATGCTGAAGGGGTCGGTCCACGAGACTGCGGCCGTGCCGGATGTTCCGGTCGCCCAGGCACCCAGCTGATAGGCACCGTAGTAGATGGGCGGCACGGTGAACGGGTTGGTCACAAATGTCCCGGCGGCGGCGATCGGCACGTTGGCGCGCAGCACCACCGCCGCCGCGGCGGCAAGCAGGATCTGCGCGATGGGAATCAGGAAGCCGATGAAGAGGCCGATCGCCACGCCCATGGCAACGCCCCGGCGCGACCAGCACCACAGCTTCGGGTCGGCCAGATAGGGTGCCAGCCGGCGCAACCAGGGGTTGGCCTCGAGTTGCTCGCGGCTGGGTGCCAGCGCTCGCAGGCGCCGGATCAGTGCGGACATCGC
>CAJAWW010000041.1 GCA_903946745.1 uncultured beta proteobacterium | reverse complement strand
CGAGGTGGGCGTGAGCGATGCGGCGATCATCAAGGCGCTGGCCGAGTTTCATGGCGTCGGCCGGCGCTTTCAGCGCTATGGTGAAGTCGCTTGCAGCACGGGCGGCCAGTTCACGCTGGTGGATGATTACGGTCATCATCCTGTGGAAATGGCGGCCACCTTGGCGGCGGCGCGCGGTGCCTTCCCGGGGCGGCGGCTGGTACTGGCGTTTCAGCCGCATCGTTACACACGCACCCGTGATTGCTTCGAGGATTTCGTCAAGGTGCTCTCTGGCGTGGATGCGCTGCTGCTGGCCGAGGTGTATGCCGCGGGCGAAGCGCCCATCGTTGCCGCCGATGGCCGCACGCTGGTGCGTGCCGTGCGCGTGGCCGGCAAGGTTGAACCGGTTTTTGTCGAGAGCATTGCCGACATGCCGCAGACCATTTTGGACAGCGCACGCGAGGGCGACGTGGTCATCACCATGGGTGCCGGATCAATCGGTGCGGTACCGGCGCAGGTCGTGAACAAGATGACGCATGGCTGAAACCTGGTATGGCTAAAAGCTGGCGCGGAACGCTGCAACAGGATGCACCCATGGCGCGGCATGTTTCATGGCGTGCCGGGGGTGCCGTGGCGCGCGGCTATCAGCCGGCTGACCTTGCCGATCTGGCCACATTTTTGCGCGCCCTGCGCACCGACGAACCGGTATTGATGGTCGGGCTGGGCAGCAATCTGCTGGTGCGTGACGGCGGTTTCGACGGCACCGCAATTTTTACCCATGGCGCGCTGGCTGAGCTTCGGCTCGAACCGGACGGCTCCATCTATGCCGAAGCTGGCGTTGCCTCACCCAAGCTTGCGCGTTTTGCTGCGAACCACGCACGCGCCGAGGCCGAGTTTCTTGCCGGCGTGCCCGGCACCGTGGGCGGCGCGCTGGCGATGAATGCTGGCTGTCACGGTGGCGAGACGTGGAATTATGTCGAGCGTGTGCTGATGCTGAATCGTCAGGGTGAGTTCGTGACCCGCAGCCCGGATGAATTTTCCATTGCCTATCGCCACGCCGGGTTGAAAGCGGTCACTGATGAAGTGTTTGCCGCTGCGTGGTTTCGCTTTCCCGCCGGCTCGACCGAGGCTGCGCGCGGGCGTATTCGTGCGCTGCTGGAGCGTCGCATCGCGACCCAGCCGTTGCAACTGCCCAATGCCGGCTCGGTGTTTCGCAACCCGCCGGGTGACTATGCCGCACGTCTGATCGAGGCCGCTGGATTGAAAGGCACACAGATCGGGGGCGCACAGGTTTCCGAAAAGCATGCAAATTTCATCGTTAATCGAGGGGGTGCGGCACGCGCGAGTGAGATAGAAATGCTAATCGGCCAAATTAGGACAACAGTCGATGAAAAGTTTGCAATCCGGCTGGTGCAGGAGGTGCGCATCGTCGGCGTTGAGACACAGGAACAGATGACCGTGAAGCGGGAACAATTGATGCGGAAGGCGACCCCCAACGGGGCGGAGAGCTGATGGATTTTGGCAAGGTAGCGGTGATGATGGGCGGCAAGTCGGCCGAGCGCGAGGTTTCGCTGAAGAGCGGAGCCGCCGTGCTGGCCGCCTTGCGAGCGGCCGAGGTCGACGCCCATGCCTTCGATCCGCGCGACAAACCGCTGGAAGCCTTGCATGCCGAGGGCTTTGATCGCGTGTTCATTGCCATGCATGGCCGCGGCGGCGAAGATGGCACCTTGCAGGGTGCGCTTGATCTGCTCGAAATTCCCTATACCGGCAGCGGCGTGCTGGCCTCGGCCTTGGCGATGGACAAGTGGCGCTCCAAACTGGTGTGGCAGGCCGCAGGGTTGCCGGTGCCGGATTTTGTCGTGCTCAATCCGCAAAGCGACTTTACCGCCGTGGAGGCGCAGCTCGGCTTGCCCCTGTTCGTCAAGCCAGCCAACGAGGGTTCCAGTATTGGCATCACCAAGGTTAAACAGGCTGGCGAATTGAAGGCCGCGTTTGAACTTGCCGCACGTTACGACCCCAGCGTGATTGCCGAGCGGTTTTTGGGCGGTGGTGAATTCACCGTCGGCATTCTGGCCGGTCAGGCCTTGCCGGTGATCCGCATTGTGCCGGCGACCGAGTTCTACGATTACGAAGCCAAGTATCTGCGCGATGACACCCAGTACCGCATTCCCTGCGGGCTGGATTCAGCGAGCGAAACACGCATGCGTGAAACCGCATTGCGCGCCTTTGCGGTGCTTGGTGGTTGCGGCTGGGGGCGGATGGACATGATGCAGGACGCCGACGGCACGCTCTATTGTCTGGAAGCCAATACCTCGCCCGGCATGACCGATCATTCGCTGGTGCCGATGGCCGCGCGCGCGGCTGGCATCAGTTTCGGAACGCTGGTAGTGAAACTGCTGGGGGAGGCGCGCTGTGGCTAAACACGCCTTGAATAAACAAGCCGCGCCAAGGGTGAGTGGCAGCGGCAAGGGCAATCAACGTGTCAGCCCGGGCGATGGTGAAGATTTCTGGAATCGACCGGCGCTGATGAATCTGGCCGCCGATATGCTGTTGCTGATGGGCGGCGTGATGCTGATCTGGGCGGCGGCGATGGCGTTACAACGCCTGCCATTTTTCCCGCTGCGACAGGTTGTGGTTGCCACGCCGCTTGCGCAAGTATCACGGGCGCAGATCGAATACACGGCACGCGCTGCGGTCAATGGCAATTTTTTCACCATTAATCTCGAGAACGCGCAGGCAGCATTCGAACGGCTGCCCTGGGTGCGTCGCGCCGATGTGCGCCGGGTCTGGCCGGATGGCATTGAACTGCGCATCGAGGAACATCACGCCTCGGCACGCTGGACGCCGCTGGATGGCGAGCCGCGACTGGTCAACACGCGCGGCGAAGTCTTCGCCGGTTCAACGCCGCTGCCGTTGCCGGTATTTTCAGGCCCGGAAGGCTCTGCACCGAGAATTCTGGCGCGCCATCAGGAATTTGTCGTGGCACTGGCGCAGATCGGCCGCACCCCGGTGGCGACGCGTTTGTCCGCGCGCGAAGCCTGGCAACTAAAACTGGACGACGGCGTGTTGCTGGAACTGGGGCGCGACCAGCCCAAACATCCGCTGATTGAGCGTCTGAGCCGATTCACAACGCACTACGCCGCATCGCGGGCGCGCCTGCAGACGGTCGGCGTGGTCGATATGCGTTACCCCAATGGATTCGCCCTCAGGGCGAGCAAAAGCTGATGAGCAAGGAACAAAAACGTGATCTGATCGTCGGTCTCGATATTGGGACGTCGAAGATCGTCGCCATCGTGGGCGAGCTTGATGCCGAGGGCAAGCTGGGTATTCTCGGGTTGGGCACGCAGGAGTCGACCGGCCTCAAGCGCGGCATGGTGATTAACATCGAAGCCACCGTGAACTCCATCTCCAAGGCGATTGCCGAAGTCGAGATGATGGCCGGCTGCAAGGTGCGCGAGGTCTATACCGGAATTGCCGGCAGCCACATCAAGAGCAAGGATTCGTCCGGCATGGTGGTGGTGAAGGACAAGGAAGTCACGCAGTTCGATGTCGAAAATGCCATCGAGGCGGCGCGCGCGACGCCGATTTCGGCCGATGATCAGATATTGCATTCGCTGGTGCAGGAATTCATCGTCGATGGTCAGGATGGCGTCAGGGAGCCTATCGGCATGGATGCACGGCGTCTGGACGTCAAGGTGCATCTTGTGACCGGCGCCGTGACCGCAGTGCAGAACATTGTCAAGTGCGTGCATCGGTGTGGTCTGGAAGTGGAAGATCTGGTGTTGCAGCCGCTGGCCTCGGGCTATGCCGTGCTGACCGAGGACGAAAAGGATGTAGGCGTCTGTCTGGTGGATATTGGTGGCGGCACCACCGATGTGGCGGTATTCGTGCAGGGCGCGATCCGTCATACCGCGGTGATCCCGATTGCCGGCGACCAGATGACCAATGACATCGCGATTGCGCTGCGCACCTCGACGCAGGATGCCGAGGAAATCAAGATGCGTTACGGCGTCGCCTTGCAGCAACTGGTCGAACAAGAGGAAATGATCGAGGTGCCGGGGGTTGGTGATCGCTCGGCGACTCAGCTTTCACGACAGACGCTGGCCGGATTCATTCAGCCGCGCGTTGAAGAGATTTTTCAGAAGGTGCAGGAAGAACTGCATCGCAGTGGCTATGAACGCTTGCTACGAGCGGGCATCGTGTTGACCGGTGGTTCGGCGCAGATGCCGGGCATGACCCAGCTTGGGGAAGAAATATTCCACAACACCGTGAAGATGGCGATGCCGCATTACGACGGCAATCTGCGTGATTTTGTGCGCAATCCACGCTATTCCACGGCCATGGGCTTGTTATTGGAAGGCGTGGCACAGCGGCAACGCGGCATGAAGGCGCAGCACCCCAAGAGCTTTGCCCAGATTTTGTCGCGCATGAAGGCGTGGTTTGGTAAGAATTTTTGATGGATTTTTGACGGTTTCAATTTTCGCAATGGCAGTTGTTATTTAAGGAGGCAAACATGTTTCAACTCGAGGAAGTCGTAACCCCGGAGCCGCACGAGGAACCCAGCGGAACCGTGATTAAAGTGGTGGGCGTGGGCGGTGCCGGCGGCAATGCCGTCGAACACATGATCCGCGAAGGTGTGGGTGGCGTTGAATTTATCTGCTGCAATACCGATGCGCAGGCGCTGAAGAAAAGCAGCGCACCGATCAAGCTTCAGTTAGGGCCGGGACTGGGCGCGGGTGGCAAGCCGGAAAAAGCCAAGGAACTGGCGAAGGCGGATCGCGAACGCATCGCCGAAGCGCTGCAAGGCGCACACATGGTGTTCATCACCGCCGGCATGGGCGGTGGCACGGGCACGGGTGCTGGCCCGGTCGTTGCCGAAGTTTCGCGCGAACTCGGCATTCTGACCGTTGCAGTGGTGACCAAGCCCTTTGAGCATGAGGGCAAGCGCAAGCGCACGGCGGAAGAAGGTATTGCCGAAATGGCGCAGCATGTTGATTCGCTGATCGTCATTCTCAACGAGAAGCTTGAAGAAGTGCTGGGCGAAGATGTTGGCATGCTGGATGCTTTCAAGGCAGCCGACAACGTGTTGCGTAACGCGGTAGGCGGCATTGCTGAGATCATCAATGTCACCGGCTTGGTGAACGTCGACTTTGAAGACGTCAAAACCGTGATGAACGAAATGGGTAAAGCCATGATGGGTTCTGCCACGGCGGCCGGTGTTGACCGTGCCCGTATCGCAGCCGAGGAAGCGGTACTGAGCCCCCTGCTGGAAGGCATTGAGCTTTCCGGCGCGCGCGGCGTGCTGGTCAATATCACGGCCAGCAGCACGCTGGGCCTGCGTGAGTACAAAGAAGTCATGAAGACCATCAAGCAATACACGGCGGCGGAAGCCACGGTGATTTGCGGCGCAGTGTTCGATGAATCAATGGAAGACCGCCTGCGCGTCACCGTGGTGGCGACCGGTCTGGGCGGTGCCGTCAAGCGCGTGGAAAAGCCAAAAATGGTGGTGGTTGAAACCGTTGGTCTGCGCACGGGTACTGACAATCAGCCAGTGTACGAGACGGTGTCGCAACAGCATTTCGACTTGACGACCGTCATGAGCAGCGCGCGCAGCACACCGCGCAACTCTCAGGCTGAAGCGATGGCCAAATCGGGTGTCGACACCTACGACATTCCGGCATTTTTGCGTCGTCAGTCAGACTGAAAGAATCGGACTGGTCGTTTTTCCAACGCGATCAGGCAGACGGGAGCCTCCCCCGTCTGCCTGATCGCGCATGTTAGAATTTTTTCATGCTTCGTCAGCGCACGCTCAAATCCATTGTTAAAGCCACCGGCGTCGGTCTGCATTCCGGCGCCAAGGTGACGATTTCGCTGCGCCCGGCACAACCGAATACCGGGATTGTGTTCCATCGCATCGATATCAGTCCGCCGGTTGATCTTAAGGCTGACCCGTTCGGCGTCGGTGATACCCGCCTGGCCTCCTGTCTGGAAAAGGACGGCGTCAAGGTGGCGACCGTTGAACATCTGATGTCGGCGCTGGCCGGCCTCGGCATCGACAACATCCATGTTGATGTTGATGCGGCAGAATTGCCGATCATGGACGGCTCGGCCGCGCCTTTCGTATTTCTGTTGCAATCGGCCGGTATCGAGGAACAGAGCGTTGCGAAGAAATTTATCCGCGTGACGAAAGTGGTTGAAGTCAACGAGGGCGACAAGTGGGCGCGGTTGTCACCCTATGACGGCTTTAGTCTGGAATTCTCGATTGCTTTCAATCATCCGGCCGTCGATCAGACGGACTCCCGCGCGCGCATTGACTTCGCCGATCAGTCGTATGTGCGTGAAGTGGCGCGGGCGCGCACCTTTGGCTTCATGCACGATGTCGAAACCCTGCGCGAACAGGGTCTGGCATTGGGCGGCAGCCTTGAAAACGCCATCGTGATGGACGAATACCGCGTACTCAACAGCGATGGGCTGCGCTATGCCGACGAATTCGTCAAGCACAAGATCCTTGACGCTGTCGGCGACCTGTACCTCATAGGGCACCCCTTGCTGGCCGCCTTTGCCGCCCATAAATCCGGCCATGCACTGAATAATCGACTACTGCGCGCCCTGCTGGCCGACCAGTCGGCGTGGGAAATGGTCAGTTTCGACCACGTAGCCGATGCGCCGGAAGCGGTGGCCCGGCTCTACCCGCAACTCGCCTGAATTCTTAAAACCCGGTTTAACCACGGGGAACACGGGGGTCATCTGCTTTTTACCCCCCTCGTGCGCTACTCTTTGACGGTGCGCAGCAATTGCTGCAACGCCGATTTCAAGGCTGAATCCGGCGGCAGACTCTCCTCTAGCGAAGCGAGCCCTTGCTTTTGCTGCGCGCCAGGCAGAGCTGGGCGCACATGAGGAGGCTGGGGGCGCAGAGAGTTCAGGGCTTGCACCTTTACCTGGATTTCTGTAATCTGCATTGATTGTGTTGATAATTTGCGTGCCAAGGTGGGTCCGAATTGTCGGATCTTGGCCGCGACCGCGCTGTTGGTGGCGTGGATAAAAATTGTACCCAACCGGAAGTTGGCTACCCGTGCATGAGGCCGCAGAGTCTCGGGCAGTGTGGCTTCCAGCACCTGCTGGAATTGCAAGAGGCGTTGGGCGTGGGCAGCAAGCCGCGCCATACTGTCACCGGACTTCAATAACTCCTGGAGACTGTGCGCCGTCATTTCAACGAACCTTAGGAAGGGAAGAGATGCATATTATTCTCGTCTCCGACCGGCTGGCAACTGCAAGATCGATCACGCTCACCTGGCGTCATCTATTCATCGCAAGTGCCGCCCTGTTTGCTACTGTAATTACGCTGTCTTCGTTGTTTTCTTATGTCACCGTCCGCCACGCTGCGGAAATCCGCTTGCCCTTCCTGCAAGATCTGGTGCGCGCGGTCAATGCCGAGGAATCGCAACGCTCGAAAGACTTTGTGCGCGAAAACCTCAATGCCATGGCGGTCAAACTAGGCGAGATGCAAGCGCAGTTGATGCGTCTCGATACACTCGGTGAGCGCCTTGCCGGTTTCGCTGGCGTCAAATCCCCGGATCTGAAGACGCTCGAATCCCGCGTGCCTCATCAGGACGGCCGGGGTGGCCCACTTATCAATCCCTCTGCGATGTCGTCCAACGAACTCCAGCGTGCCGTAGATGCCTTGGCAAATCAGGTTGAGGCGAAATCAGATGCGCTTTCCCTGATTGAATCGCAGTTGCTTGAAGATCGCATCAAGAACAGCCGCTTGCCGACCAGTCTGCCGGTCAATGCGCAATGGAATGCGTCGAACTATGGTTGGCGCGTTGATCCATTCACCGGCGCACGCGCGATGCATGAAGGCGTCGATTTCGTGGCCGAGACCGGAACTGCGATCAACGCGGCCGCTGCCGGTGTGGTCATCACCGCTGAGCGCCATCCGCAGTACGGTAATTTGATCGAAATCGATCACGGCAAGGATCTGACAACCCGCTATGCCCATGCGTCGCGCATTCTGGTCAAGGCCGGGCAACTGGTGAAACGCAATCAGCGGATTGCCGAGGTAGGCAGCACGGGGCGCTCCACGGGTCCGCATCTGCATTTTGAGGTGCGCGTTCACGGACTACCGCAAAACCCCGATCGCTTTCTGCGGATGGCGCAAGCTGGTAAATCGAAACGTCAGCACTGAACGGCGAGTGCTAAAATCGCGGCTTCGCATTTTCCGGCCGTTTCGTGGCCGAGCACCCCATGATCTCCGGTTTTCTCAAGAAAATATTCGGCAGCCGCAATGACCGCCTGATTAAGCAGTATTCCCAGGCTGTCACGCGCATCAATGCGCTGGAAACAACCATTCAGGCCTTGTCGGACGAGGCCTTGCGCGCCAAGACGGAAGAGTTCCGCACTCGTCACGCCAATGGCGAAACCCTCGATGCGCTGCTGCCCGAGGCCTTTGCGGTGGTTCGCGAGGGTAGCCGGCGTGTGCTCGGCATGCGTCATTTTGATACCCAGATGATCGGCGGCATGGTGCTTCACGACGGCAAAATTGCCGAAATGCGTACCGGCGAAGGCAAGACGCTGACAGCCACGCTTGCGGTGTATCTGAATGCGATTCCCGGCAAGGGCGTACATCTGGTGACCGTCAATGATTATCTGGCGAGTCGTGATGCGGCTTGGATGGGACGCCTTTATCAGTTTCTGGGTCTCAGTGTGGGCGTCAATCTGTCGCAAATGCCGCACGACGAAAAACAGGCAGCCTACGCGGCTGACATCACCTACGGCACCAACAATGAGTTTGGCTTTGATTACCTGCGTGACAACATGGTCTACGCGGCCGACGAACGGGTACAGCGTCGCCTCAACTACGCGATTGTCGATGAGGTCGATTCAATTCTGATCGACGAGGCGCGCACGCCACTGATTATTTCCGGTCAGGCCGAAGATCACACCGAACTTTATTTGCGCATGAATGCCGTGCCGCCGCTACTGACGCGCGGTGAGGCGGCCAAGAGCGAAAATGAGCAAGATACCGGTGACTACACGGTGGATCTCAAATCGCATCAGGTACTGCTGACCGAAGAAGGCCACGAAAAAGCCGAGCAGGTGCTGGAACGACTGGGCATGCTGCCCGAAGGCCGCAGTTTGTACGAACCGGCCAACATACAGTTGATGCATCACCTGTATGCCGCACTGCGCGCCCATAACCTGTATTACCGCGATCAGCAGTATGTGGTGCAACAAGGTGAAAGCGGTGCAGAGGTGGTGATCGTCGACGAATTTACCGGTCGTCTGATGGCGGGTCGGCGCTGGTCGGATGGTCTACATCAGGCGGTTGAGGCCAAAGAAGGCGTGACGATTCAGGCCGAAAATCAAACACTGGCATCGATCACCTTCCAGAATTATTTCCGCATGTACGGCAAACTTGCCGGCATGACCGGCACGGCGGATACCGAAGCCTACGAATTCCACCAGATCTACAACCTTGAAACGGTGGTGATCCCGACCAACCGGCCGATGGTGCGCAAGGACGAAAACGACCAGATCTACCGCACTGCGGCGGAAAAACATACCGCCATCATTGCCGACATCCGCGCGTGTCACGAACGCGGGCAACCAGTGCTGGTGGGCACCACCTCGATCGAAAATTCGGAATTACTTTCCGATTTGTTGCAGCAGGAAAAATTGCCGCATCAAGTGTTGAATGCCAAGCAGCACGCGCGTGAGGCCGAGATTGTCGCGCAGGCCGGTCGCCCCGGCATGATTACCATCGCCACCAACATGGCGGGTCGCGGCACGGATATCGTGCTGGGTGGCAATATCGAAAAACCTGTTGAGGCTGTGCGCGAGGATGAATCCCTGTCGCCAGCCGAGCGCGATGCCAAAATCGCGGCCTTGAAGACTGAATGGCAGCCGGTGCACGACCAGGTGCTGAGCGCTGGCGGCCTGCACATCATTGGCTCCGAGCGTCATGAATCGCGGCGTATCGACAACCAGTTGCGTGGCCGTTCCGGACGTCAGGGGGATGCAGGTTCTTCGCGTTTCTATCTTGCGCTGGATGATCCTTTATTGAAGATTTTTGCCGGTGATCGGCTGAACAGCATCATGGTTCGGCTCAAAATGCCCGAAGGTGAGGCCATCGAGCATCCGCTGGTCAGCCGCTCGCTAGAGTCAGCACAGCGCAAGGTCGAGCAGCGCAACTTTGATATTCGCAAGCAATTGCTTGAATACGATGACGTCGCCAACGATCAGCGCAAGGTCATCTACCAGCAACGCAACGAACTGCTCGACAGCAGCGACATTAGCGAGACCGTGATCGCCATGTGCCAGGGCTTGGTGCATGACACGTTCCGTAATTTTGTCCCGGCCGAAAGTGTCGAGGAACAATGGGATATCCCGGGGCTGGAGTCGGCGCTGGCCGGCGAGTTGCAGCTCAAACTGCCGGTGGCGGAATGGCTCAAGGCCGAGCCACAACTGGGCGATGACGACATTCTCAAGCGCCTGCTCGATGCGGCCGATGCGGCTTACAAAGAAAAGGTCAGTAACGTTGATGCCGCCGCCTGGGCCGGGTTCGAGCGCAACGTCATGTTGCAGAGTCTGGATACGCATTGGCGCGAACATCTTTCGGCACTCGACCATCTGCGTCAGGGCATTCATCTGCGCGGCTATGCGCAAAAGAATCCCAAGCAGGAATACAAGCGCGAAGCCTTTGAGCTATTTGAAGGCTTGTTGCAGATCGTACGCAGCGAAGTCACCAAGCTATTGATGACGGTCGAAATCCGCAGCGAGGAACAGCTTGAAGAAGTTGAGCTTCCTGCGCCGCTGGAGAACGTTCAGTATCATCATTCGGACTACGAAGAAGCGCTCGCCACACCCGTGAAAGCAGCGCAACCGGTTGAGCGTGCCCTGCCCAAAGTAGGCCGCAACGATGTTTGCCCGTGCGGGAGTGGGAAGAAATACAAACACTGTCACGGGAAACTAAGCTGAGTCCCCGCCAATATCCAACGCTGGTCGAGGATGGCTCGTCTGTCCTCGTGCTTGACCAGACGCGTTTGCCGCGTGAGGCGGTGATGGTGCGGCTGCTCACACTGGAAGATGTTGCCCACGCCATCAGCGTCATGCAGGTGCGCGGCGCCCCGTTGATCGGTGCCACGGCGGCCTACGGCGTGGCGCTCGGTCTGGCTGAATCTGCCGGCATTGCCGACGCCACAGACAACAGGCGACTCAATCATGTGATTGCCACGCTGGCCGCCACGCGCCCGACGGCTGTTAATCTGCATTGGGCGTTGCAGCGTATGCGCCGCGTACTGCAAAAGTCGACGCCGGGGACACGGTGCGCAGCGGCCTGGAGCGAAGCCCGGGCGATTGCCGCCGAGGATATCGCCGCCAATGCTGCCATCGGCGGCCACGGTCTGCCACTGCTCAAAGCGTGTCAGCGCACAGTTCAGTCCGATAGAGCGCGCATCGAGATCATGACCCACTGCAATGCCGGACGACTGGCCACGGTGGATCACGGCACTGCGCTGTCGCCGGTGTATGCCGCACATGCGGCCGGCTTGCCGGTGCATGTGTGGGTGTCGGAAACCCGGCCGCGCAATCAGGGCTTGCTTACTGCGTGGGAACTGCGTGAAGCCGGCGTGCCGCACACGCTGATCGCCGACAATGCGGCCGGTTTGCTGCTGATGCAGGGTAAGGTCGATCTGGTCATCGTGGGTGCCGACCGTATCGCCGCCAATGGTGACACCGCGAACAAGGTGGGTACTTATCTCAAGGCGCTCGCCGCGCAGGCGCATGGCGTGCCGTTTTACGTCGCCGCACCGCTGTCGACTATCGATTTTGCCTGCCCTTCGGGGGCAAGTATTCCCATTGAGGAGCGTGCCGCCGAGGAGCTCGGTGCCGGCGATATTGCGGTTGCCAACCCGGCATTTGACGTAACGCCGGCGGCCTTGATTTCGGGCATTATTTCCGAGCGTGGCGTGGCGATGGCCGATCAGTTGCAGGCGTGGCAGCCGACATGAACGACACCGGGTACGAACTTGCGCACCGCGTACTGGCCACGGCGCGCGCCATGAATTCTTGTGGCATCAATCGCGGCAGCGCCGGCAATGTTAGTGCGCGGTGCATAGATGATCCATCAAGCTTCTTAATTACCCCGACCGGCATGGATTACGCAGCGTGCGCCGCGGCGGACATGGTAAAAGTCGACGCTGGTGGTACGCCAACGGGCAGTCGCAAACCCTCGTCGGAGTGGCGGTTTCACCATGACATCTATGCCGCGCACCCCGAGGCGGGTGCGGTGGTGCATACGCATTCGCCCTTCGCCACCGCGCTGGCCTGCCAGCAGCAGGCAGTACCGGCGTTTCACTACATGGTGGCGCGCTTTGGCGGCATCGATGTGCGCTGCGCCGACTATGCCACGTTTGGCACGCAGGAACTCTCGGACGCCATGCTGCGCGCACTCGACAGCCGCTGCGCCTGCCTGATGGCGCATCACGGCATGGTGGTGTTTGGCCGAGACTGCGATCACGCGCTGGCGCTGGCAGTGGAACTCGAAACGCTGTGCGAACAGTATTGGCGGGTGCTGCAACTGGGCGAGGCAAAATTGCTGCCCGCCGCAGAGATGGAACGCGTCATCGCCAAATTTGCTGGCTACGGGCAGCAGTAGGCGCTGCGAAGAACCTTACAACTCGTAAAGCTCAGATAACCACAGAGGGTTTTGGTGCATCAGGGTAAAACCAACGCAAAACACGCGCCGTTCTGATTGCTTAGTTCCAGTCGGCCATGGCGGCCGTCCGGTGTGGCGTGGTGGGCAGCGATGACGCGGGCAAAGCGCAAGCCGAGGCCGCTGCTGTGGCTGTTCATGGTGCTCAAAGCGCCTTCCAGCACGGGGGCGGGGAATCCTGATCCGTCATCGCTGACGCAAAAACGCACGCCGCCGCCGGGTTCGCCGGTGACGTCCAGCACCACACTGGTGCGGGCGTGACGCAGCGCGTTGCGCAGTGCGTCCTGCAACACCAGTTTCACCTGATAGGCGTCAAAAGCCCATACTTCCGGGCTGTGGTCGGGGTCAAGCGCAAGCGTTACGCGGCTGGAGGTGCCGGCCGGAGGAATTACCTCGGCAACGGTTTCGGAGCAAAAATCCATCAAGTGATGATCTTCGATCGCGAGGCGCAGTGAACCTTCGTCGGCACGATACATGGCCAGCAGTTCGACCAGTTGCGCGCTAATGCGCGTTGAGACTTCCATGGCGGCATCGAGTGCGGGCGAGGGTGCCTGCTGATGGGCTTCGCCAAGCCAGGTATTGAGGGCGTTGAGGCCGTTTTTGGCGTCGTGAATGGCGGCGGCGACGAGTGTTTCCATGGTTTAGCCCTCGATGATGGGTGTTCCGGCTGGCGCTAGTTTTCGATAGAAGCCGGTGACTTCGGCGAGGCGAGGATGCTCGGGATTGGCGCGACGAGCCTGTAGGATGTAGCCTTGGGCGCGGGCAAAACGCTCGGGCGTTGGTCCGTGTTTTTGCACTTGCATCAAAATGGCCAGTGCCGCATTGACGGCCACCTGACAGTTGTTGGTGAGGCGATTCGCCGCTTCCTCAAGCATGGAAATGGCGGTATCGAGATCGCCCGCCTTGGCCATGGCGACGGCGTCGTTGTTGAGCTTGATCATTTGCTTGCGCGTGGCTTCAAGGAACAGATCGCCTTCTGCCTGCATGCCGGCAGCGGCAAATACGGAACGCGCCTGGGCGATGACTTCTTCGCTTTCGTGGTGGTCTTCCGCCACGGCCTTGATGATGTTCTTGGCTTCGTCGGTTTTTCCGGCGGCGAAGCAGGCCTGCGCGACTTCGAGTGCGGTGGTGGGATCAAGCCCGCCCTGTTTGCTGACAGCCAGCGCGCGCTCCAGTGCGGCGGCGGCGGCGGCGGTGTTTCCGGAACGGATATGCACCACACTTTCGACGGCGGCCTGACGTGCGGTGAGCTCGGGAGATTTGCGAAAGTGCTGGCTCATGTCGCTGACTGTGGCCAGTGCTTCTTTGGTCTTTCCCTGCTCAACGTAACTTTTGGCCAGCCCGGCGTAGTCGTCATGGCTCTTGAAGAAACCGGTGCGGTCTTTCTCGACGGTTCGGCGGAAGGCTTCTTCGGCGCGTGTGAAATCTTTATTTTCTAGCGCCAGAGAACCCAGTTGCCGCTGGCGCTGTGTTGACGGGGCAACCTTGAGTGCTTGTTCGACCAGTTGCTGAGCCGCGACTTTGTCGGTTTTTTCAAGAATTTTGGACAGCGAATCGTAGGCTGCCAAATAGTTTGGATAGGCAGTCAGCGCGCGGGCTAGGTGTTCCTTCGCAGCGTCTGTCTGGCCATCGGCCGCCAAGGCGCGGGCGCGCCCGACCTCAGCCCACGGCGTGGCGCGTTGCGCCAGAACGCTCTCGTAAAGTGCCAGCGCAGCAAGGGGGTTCTTTTGTGCCAGCAACAGATCGCCCTTGATTCGCAAGATGTCGAGCGCGTAGCGGGATTTTTCTTCGATCAAAATATCGCACATCGCCAGCGCCTTGCTGCGATCGCCCTTTTCACCCATGTGCTGATAGAGACGCTTGAGGGCTTCTTTCTTGTCAAGAATCCGACTCAGACGGGTGCGCAAGGTTTCGGAAGTAAAAGGTTTCAGCAGGTAGTCGTCGGGGGCGTACTCTGCGGCCGTGGATACCTGTTCGTAACCGGTTTCGCCGGTAATCATCAGAAAGACCGTCGACATGGGCAGCAGTTGCTGCCGGCGCACCAGTTCGAGCAACTGCTGACCGTCGGCACCCTGGCCGAGGTTGTAGTCGCAAATGATGAGATCGTAGCGATTGGCCGTCAGGCGGTCGATGGCCTCTTTGATGTTGCGTGCGGCATCGCAACGTTCAAGCCCTGCATCGGCGAGCTGGATGCGCACGGTGGTGCGCATTTCGGGAATGTCGTCGATCAGCAGGCCGGATTTTCCTGAGAGATCCATCAGCTGGCACTCGCGGTGTTGGTGTGGAAGGCGGTCACGCGCGCTACCTCGTTTTTTGAACCGAGAATGACGGGGACGCGTTGATGCAGACGCTGCGGTTGTATGTCCAGAATCCGCTCGTGGCCGTTGGTGGCGGCACCGCCCGCTTGCTCGACGATGAAGGCCATCGGGTTGGCTTCGTACATCAGACGCAGTTTTCCACCTTGAGCGACGGTCTTGCTGTCAATCGGATACATGAAGATTCCTCCGCGGCTGAGAATGCGATGCACGTCGGCGACCATCGAGGCGACCCAGCGCATGTTGAAATCCTGCCCGCGCGGGCCATCTTTACCGGCCAGCATTTCGTCCACATACCGCTTGACCGGTGCTTCCCAGTAGCGTGCGTTGGAGGCGTTGATGGCAAATTCGCGCGTGTCTTCGGGGATGCGGACGTTCTCTTGCGTCAGCACGAAGCTACCGAGTTCGCGGTCAAGCGTGAATACATTGACGCCGTCCCCCAGTGTCAGGACCAGCAGGGTCGTCGGCCCATAGACGGCATAGCCGGCGCACAATTGCCGGACACCGGGTTGCAGGAAGGCCTGTTCATCCGGTGTGACGCCTTCAGGACATTGCAGTACCGAAAAAATGGTGCCGACCGAAACGTTCACGTCGATATTCGACGAGCCATCAAGCGGATCGAACAGCAGCAGGTATTCGCCTTTCGGGTAGCGGTTCGGGATCGGGTGCGGCAGTTCCATTTCTTCGGACGCCATGGCGGCGAGGTGGCCGCCCCATTCGTTGGCTTCAAGCAAAATCTCGTTGGAGATTACATCAAGTTTTTTCTGCACCTCGCCCTGGATGTTGTCGCTGCCGGCGGAGCCCAGGACGCCGGCCAGACCGCCTTTGCCGATGGCGATCGAGATTCCCTTGCAGGCGCGGGCGACGACTTCGATCAACAGCCGAAGTTCGGAAGAAATGACATTTTTCTCGCGTTGCTCTTCGATCAGAAAGCGGGAGAGGCTGATTTTTCGCATGATCTGCAGTGCGTGATTAAGGTCGTCGATTATAGCCAGACAGGCCGAACTCAGGCCGAACTCAGCCTGAACTCAGCCTTCCACCACGCCACGGATGACCTGATTGAAGTGACCAATCCAGTGTGTTGAAAACTGCTTGTCGCTGGCATTGACTTCGGCAATCGCCCGCACCAGCGAGCGGCCTTCGCCGCGTTCGTTATGTTTGAGCGTGACCGCCTCGAAGGCGTCGGCGATGGCCAGAATCATCGCGCCGGGGACGATCTGGTTTTCTTTCAGACCGGCAGGATATCCACCGCCATCGGCCATTTCGTGATGCTGCGCAATAATTGTGGCAGCCTCCTGCCAGCCTTCCATCCGCTCGACCAGTCCGGCACCGTATTTCGGATGCTCACGCAATCGCGTGCGCTCGTCATCGCTGAGTTCGCCCGCCTTCAACCACAGCGGTTCTGGCAGAAACATCATGCCGACGTCGTGCAAATAAACTGCGGCTTCGAGCTGAACCGGATCAGCAGGTTTTCCGCCACGCGCATTGGTGTCAAGGGCAAGACGCAGCAGCCGGCCACTGCGTCCCTTGTACAAGGGGGAGCGGTTTTCAAACAGCAAAGCGAGACTTTTGAAGAAGCGCAGATCAGCGGAACGATCATGGCCGCGGCTGGCTTCTTTGGGTGTGACCTTGGCTGGCGCGGCGGCCGGACGGAATCCGGTCACCGCTTCGATCAGCGACACGGCGCTGTTGTCGATCGCCGCGCTACCCGCGCTGTTGCCAAGACGATCAAGTCCATCCAACAGTGCGCCAATACGCAGAGAATCCATCGAGCGCCCCGCCAGCAGCACTTCAACGGCAAGTTCCAGTCGATCCAGCGCCAGCAAAACGGCTTCGGCGAGCAGGGGTGAAAAATGCAGAGTACCTTCACGCATCTGCACCAGCAACCCCTCAATCGGATGTGCAATGCGCACGCCAAGCTCAAAGCGACAGATTGCCGCATCGCCCTTGATGGTGTGCAGGGCGCGGAACAGCGCTGCGATGGAGTCGCGGTCATTGGAATCGCGGCGCAGGTTGGCCACCTGTCGCTCCAGTGCGGCGGCCTGATCTGTCAGGCTATCGCGAAATTCCAGCAGCAACTCACGGTCGGCGATCTGGTTATAGCGGTCGATGGATGTGTTCATTTTTCTGGTTTCAGAGGGGATATCCAGAAAATACGGCAGTCGCAGAGCAATGGCAAGCGCCGGCCAACCGCATGTCGTTTTTTACAGTATGGGCACGCCCTGTTTCTCGCCACGCTCATACACCACATTGGCGCGACCAACGATCAGCGAATCGAGCGAGCCGATACGTTCGGTTTCCTTGTTGGCATAGGGCAGCCGGTGCAGGATGTAGCGCATGGCGTTGAGTCGTGCGCGTTTCTTGCAGTCAGACTTGATCACCGTCCAGGGTGCGTCGGCGGTATCGGTGTAGAAAAACATCGCCTCTTTGGCCTTGGTGTAATCCTCCCATTTATCGAGCGAGGCTAGGTCGATGGGCGACAGTTTCCACTGCTTGAGCGGGTGCACTTTGCGCTCTTTGAAGCGCCGGCGCTGCTCCTCGCGACTGACGGAGAACCAGAATTTGACGACATGAATGCCGTTCCTGACCATCATGCGCTCGAACTCGGGTGCCTGACGCATGAATTCGACGTATTCGGCATCGGTGCAAAAACCCATCACGCGTTCAACCCCGGCGCGGTTGTACCAGGAGCGGTCGAACAGAACAATTTCTCCGGCGGTCGGCAGGTGCTGCACATAGCGCTGGAAATACCATTGACCGCGTTCGATCTCCGAGGGTTTTTCCAAGGCCACCACGCGTGCGCCGCGTGGATTCAAGTGTTCCATAAAACGCTTGATGGCACCTCCCTTACCAGCGGCGTCACGCCCCTCAAACAGGATCACCACTTTTTGTCCGGTTTCTTTCACCCAGGCCTGCAATTTCAGCAATTCCACCTGCAGACGATATTTTTGCAATTCGTAGCGGCGGCGTGACATCAGGTTTTGGTAGGGATAGCCCCCCTCGCGCCAGTTGGGTGTGAGTTCATCGTCCGGATGCGTGCCGGGCTCAAGCGTGCTTTTCTGTTGCCGCAGCAGGTTTTTAAGCAGCGTGGCGGCCTCGCCGGCCGGCACACCTGAGATGATGTCGCGCATCGCCGCCAGGCGCGCCTGCTGTGCGGCGTCTACAGCTTTCGATACGGCAAAGGTTTCGATCCCCGCTGCCGATGCTGTCGGTCCGATGTCGCCTGCCTTGGCGGAACGGCTTGCGCGTCGCCGGGGTTTTGCCGCCGGCGTGGGCACCGGCGTGGGCACGGATACTGGGCGATTTTTGACGATGCTTGGTTTCTTGGAGCGCGTGACAGGTACCATTTGCTTTTCCTTTATTTCACTTTTACCCAGGAGTCCTTGAGCGTCACCGCACGGTTGAATACCGGCGTGCCCGGTTGCGAATCGACGCGATCGGCAACGAAGTAACCGTGGCGTTCAAACTGAAAACGGTCTTCTGCACGCGCTTCTTTCAGTGCCGGTTCAAGCTGCGCCATGATGATCTGTTTTGAATCGGGGTTGATGTCGGCGAGAAAATCGCCCCCGTCCGCGCCGGGGGCTTCGGCTGAGAATAAGCGGTCGTAAAGGCGCACCTGGGCGGCAACCGCATGCCGTGCTGAAACCCAATGAATGTTGCCTTTCACCTTGTAGGTGTCCGAGCCCGGCGTGCCGGATTTTGAGTCGGCGAAATAATTGCAATGCACGGCGACAACATTGCCGGCGGCATCTTTCTCGCAGCCCGTGCACTCGATCACAAAGCCGTAGCGCAACCGCACCCGGTTGCCGGGAAACAGGCGGAAGTAACCCTTGGGCGGCGCTTCGGAAAAATCTTCGCGTTCGATCCACAATTCACCCGAAAACGGCACCGGTCGCTTGCCCAGTTCCGGCTGTTGCGGATGGTTGGGCGCGAGGCATTCTTCTTCCTGCCCGGCCGGGTAGTTGTCGATCACAAGACGCACCGGGTCGAGCACGGCAATGCGCCGCAGCGCGGTTTCGTTAAGGTGTTCGCGCTGGCATTCTTCCAGCACGCTGAAGTCGATCAGCGAATCCGATTTGGTGACGCCGATCATCTCGGCGAAACGGCGAAAACCTTCAGGGGTGAAGCCACGTCGGCGTGCCCCGATCAGTGTGGGCAAGCGCGGATCGTCCCAGCCGTCGACATGCTTTTCATCGACCAACTGGATCAGCTTGCGCTTGGAGAGCACGACGTAGGTCAAGTTGAGGCGAGAAAATTCGATCTGGCGCGGCACCGGCTGGGCAATGCAGCCAAGCTCGGCCAGCGTGTTCAGCAGCCAGTCGTAGAAGGGGCGCTGATCCTCGAACTCGAGCGTGCAGATTGAATGGGTGATGTTCTCCAGCGCATCCTCGATGGGGTGGGCGAAGGTGTACATCGGGTAGATGCACCAGGTGTCGCCGGTGTTGTGGTGCGTGGCGTGCTTGATGCGGTAGATCGCCGGGTCGCGCAGGTTGATGTTGCCTGAGGCCATGTCGATTTTGGCGCGCACAATGTGTGTGCCATCGGCAAATTCGCCGGCGCGCATCGCGCGGAACAGGTCGAGATTTTCGGCCGGGTTGCGGTTGCGGTAGGGCGAGTTTTTGCCGGCCTCGGTGAGCGTGCCGCGAGTGGCGCGCATTTCCTCGGCGGATTGCGAATCGACGTAGGCATGGCCGGCTTCGATCAGTTTTTCGGCAAAAGCGTACATTGAAGCGAAATAATCGGAGGCGAAATACTGGTTGATCTCGTCGCCAAAGCGCCAGTCCCAGCCCAGCCATTTCACATCACGGGTGATGGCGTCAACGTATTCCTGTTCTTCTTTTTCAGGGTTGGTGTCGTCAAAGCGCAAGTGGCAAGCGCCGCCGTAATCCTTTGCCAGACCAAAATTGAGACAGATCGACTTGGCATGACCAAAGTGCAGGTAGCCGTTGGGTTCGGGCGGGAAGCGGGTGCGGATTTTTGCTGCATCTACCGTAGATACCGTAGATTGAGCGTCGACTTTTGGCCTGTATCGCTGCGCAAAGCGCCCGGCAGCGAGGTCAGCATCGATCAGGTTGCGGATGAAGTTGGAAGGCTTTTCGTGGTCGGCCATAGTGCCAGGTCGGGACAAATGCAAAACACCGATTCTACCGGCCAGTGAAACGCAATCGGGGCATAATTCGCCGCATGGCTTCGCACGGGTTTTCTTTTCTTGTCATCGGCATCGGCGCTATGCTCGGTGCCTGGCTGCGCTGGGGCTTGGGGCTATGGCTCAATCCGGCTTTTTCCGGCCTGCCATTGGGCACGCTGGTGGCCAACCTGATTGGCGGCTATCTGGTGGGCGTAGCCGTCACCGTGTTCCATCTCAACGTCGATCTCTCGCCCGAATTGCGTCTGTTCGCCATCACCGGGTTCCTGGGCGGCCTGACCACCTTTTCCACCTTTTCGGCGGAAGTCGTGGCGCTGATCCAGCGTGCCGAATACGGCTGGGCATTCGGTACCGCCTCGCTGCACCTGTTCGGCTCGCTCGTGATGACGGGGCTGGGGATTTTTACGATCCATAAACTGGCTCAATGAGGTTGGTGCAGTGAGATTCGACCCCGAAGCCCGCCGGGCGGCGCGCCCGGTCATCACCTATGATGAAACGCTGCCGGTCAATGTGCTGCGCGGCGAGATTGCCGAGGTCATTGCGCACCATCAGGTGGTGGTGATCTGTGGCGAGACCGGTTCGGGCAAGACCACGCAACTACCTAAAATTTGTCTCGAACTCGGGCGCGGGCTGAATGGACTGATCGGCCACACCCAACCACGCCGCATTGCTGCGCGCGCTACCGCATCGCGCATCGCACAAGAGCTGAAGTCGGAAATCGGTCGTCACGTTGGCTTCAAGATTCGCTTCACCGACAAGACCACGCCGACCAGCTACATCAAGCTGATGACCGACGGCATTTTGCTGGCCGAAACGCAGACCGATCCGCTGTTGCGGCAGTACGATACGATCCTGATCGACGAGGCGCATGAGCGCAGCCTGAACATCGACTTCATGCTCGGCTATCTGCGGCAGTTGCTGCCCAAGCGCCCTGATCTGAAGGTGATCGTCACCTCGGCCACGCTGGACGCGCAGCGTTTCAGCGAACATTTCAATCGTGCGCCGGTGATCGAAGTTTCCGGCCGTCTGTATCCGATCGAGACCCGCTATCGGCCGTTCGACGAGAAGAAGGATACCGACCTGAATGACGCCATCGTCGATGCCGTGAGCGAGGCGCATCGCGAAGGCGCAGGCGACGTGCTGGTGTTTTTGCCGGGCGAACGCGAGATCCGCGAAGCGGCGGAAGCGCTGCGAAAGAACCACCCTCCCGGTCTTGAAGTGCTGCCGCTATTCGCGCGCCAGACCGCCGCCGAACAAGCGCGGGTATTCTCGCCGCACAACGGACGCCGCGTCATCCTCGCCACCAACGTCGCTGAGACATCGCTCACCGTGCCGGGCATCCGCTATGTGATCGATTCTGGCCTTGCGCGCGTCAAGCGTTACTCGCATCGCAACAAGGTTGAGCAGTTGCAAGTCGAACCCATCGCGCGCGCCGCCGCCAATCAGCGCGCCGGGCGTTGCGGGCGGGTTTCTGCCGGTATTTGTTTCCGCCTCTATGGCGAGGACAATTTCAACCAGCGGCCGCCCTATACCGAGCCGGAAATTCTGCGCTCCAGTCTGGCCGGCGTCATTTTGCGCATGAAGTCTTTGCATCTGGGCGATGTGGAGGATTTCCCTTTTCTGGAAACACCGGCGCCGCGCATGATCGCCGATGGCTATCAGTTGCTGGCCGAGTTGGGGGCGATGAACGAGGCCACCAAGGCGCTCACGCCCACCGGCCGCGAACTGGCCAGGTTACCGCTCGATCCGAAAATCGGCCGCATGATTCTCGCCGCCCGCGAGCACAATTGCCTGCGTGAGGTGCTGGTCATTGCCGCCGCGCTGGGCACGCAAGACCCGCGCGACCGGCCGCAGGAACACGCGGCGGCGGCGGATCAGGCGCATGCAAAGTGGAAGGATGAGAAATCCGAGTTTCTTTCGTATCTCAAACTCTGGGCGGCGGCCGATGAGGTGTGGAAGCATGAATCCTCGAACAAACAGCGCCAGTGGTGCCGGCAGCATTTCATCAACTGGTTGCGCGTGCGCGAGTGGCGCGACGTGCATGCCCAATTGATGACGCTGTGCCACGAACACGGCTGGAAAGAGAATCAGATTCCCGGCAGCTATGAGGCCATCCACAAGGCCTTGCTGACCGGCCTGCTGGGCAACGTCGGACTCATCAACGAGGAAGACAAGAATTACCTCGGCGCGCGCGGCATCCGCTTCACCATTCACCCCGGCTCGGCACTGGTGAAGAAAGCCGGGCGCTGGATCATGGCCGCCGAACTGGTGGAAACCTCACGCCTGTTCGCGCGTTGCATTGCGCGCATTGAACCGGAATGGCTGGAGCAGGTCGGCGCGCACCTGGTGCGCTCGCACATCTACGATCCGCACTGGGAAAAGGGGCCGGGGCAAGTGGCGGCGTGGGAGCGCGTGACCCTGCATGGCCTGATGATCCATGCCCGGCGGCGCGTGCATTACGGCCCCATTGACCCGAAACTTTCACGCGAGATTCTGATCCGCTCGGCGCTGGTAGAGGCCGAAGTGGGCGAGGACTGGCTGAAGCGCTGGCGCTTTTTGCAACACAACCAGAAACTCAAACGCGAGATTGAAAATCTCGAACACAAATCACGCCGCCCTGATGTGCTGGTGGATGACGAACTGGTCGCCGCGTTCTATGAAGACAAAGTGCCGGCCGGCATCACCACGCTGGCAGCCTTTGAAGTGTGGCGGCGTGACGCAGAAGCCGCGCAGCCCAAACTGCTGTTTCTCGACCGCGAACAACTGATGCGCCACGATGCGGCCGGCATTACCACCGACGCCTTTCCGCCGCGTTTTGAGCATCGCGGGCACAGTTTCAAGCTGGTCTATCACCACGACCCCGGCGCGGCCGACGATGGCGTAACGCTGCATTTGCCGCTGGCCGCACTGAACCAGATGCCGGGCAACCGCAGCGAGTGGCTGGTGCCCGGCCTGTTGCGCGAAAAAGTGCTGGCGCTGCTGAAAACATTGCCGCAAAAATTTCGTCACCGCCTGCAACCGCTGGATGCCTTCGCCGACACTTTTTGTGCCAGCGAACAGGATCAGGACGAACCGCTGGTGCGCGCATTGACGCGCGCAGTTGAAGAAAAACTGGCGCTCAAATTGCCGCTCGATGCCTTCCGTCCGGGAGAGTTACGCCCGCACCTCTTTATGAACTTCTGCCTGCAAGACGAGCACGGCGGCACGTTGACCCTGTCGCGCAGCCTGCCCGAATTGCGCGCCAGTCACGGCAGCCGGGTGACGCAGGCTTTCGCTGCCGCCGAAGTGCAGCACGAAACTGCGGAAGGAGAGCCGGGTGAATTGAGCGGCCTCACCGGCTGGACATTCGGCACGCTGCCTGAGTTGCTGGAAGTGAAGATCGGCGGGCGCACCGTGGTGGGGTTTCCGGCGCTGGTGGATGACGGTGAGAGTGTGCGCCTCACTGCCTTCGATACCGAAGACAAAGCGCGCAGCGAGCATGAGCGCGGCTTGCTGCGATTGTTTTCCATTGCACTGACAGCACAGGTGAAAGCCATTGAAAAACTGCCGGGCGTGCGCGATGCGGCCTTGCAGTTCATGACCATGAACCGGGACGCCGGCACCGAGGCCGAACTCAAGCAGCAGCTCGTCACCGCAACGCTGGAGCGCACCTGCCTGATGGCACCCTGGCCGGATGAAAAGTCGACGTTCGCCCTACGGCACGAAGCCGCGCGCGGCCGGGTGTTGCTGGTGGCGCAGGAGATTTTGCGGCTGGTGGCAAGCATTCTCACCGAACACGCCGCCTTGCAAAAGAAGCTGCATGGCATGCAGAAGGCTTTTCCGGAAGCCTGCGCCGATATCGCCGCACAAGTGGCGGAACTGGTGCACAAGCGCTTCATCAGTGCTACGCCGTTCGAGCGCCTGAATCACTTTCCGCGTTACCTTAAAGCCGCGACGCTGCGACTGGACAAGTTGCGCGCCGACCCGGTGCGCGATGCACGCCTGCTGGCTGACTGGCAAAGCCTGGCACGCCCGTGGGTGCGTGAACGCGGCAACCTGCACAAGGCCGGTCAGGTGGGGCATCTGGCCGACCCCTTTATCGAAGAATTCCGCTGGCTGCTGGAAGAACTCCGCGTCGCGCTGTTCGCGCAGGAGCTGCGCACGCCTTCGCCGGTATCGGTGAAGCGCTTGCAGAAGATGTGGGAGATGGGGAAGGCAGGGTGAGCGGTGAGCTCAGGCGTGCAGAACGTCCTCAAAACATCTGCATGAAGAATCCGGCCGGATGGCGTAGTACGGCCACCGACACAATCCAGGCAAATACAATCAGGGCGGCAAGCCAGCTGGCCAGGCGAAGCGTGTGCGTGCGCCCCGCCTTGAGCGCCATCGATCCCAGAATGATGTAAGCAATCAGCCCGAACACCTTGGCACTGACCCACGAGACCTGTAGCGGCAATTGTTCCGACATCAGCGCCAGCGTGATCGCTGCTGCCAACAGCAGGGTGTCGTTGATGTGCGGCGCGATGCGCAGCCAGCGGGCGTGCCGCAATGAAGATTCGCGCAGCATCAGCACACCCCGCAAAATGAAGCCGGTGATGCTGATGAGCGCACACGTCACATGAATGAGTTTGATGGCTGAATACAGCATGATGTGCAGCGTTGTTACCTACGTTACCTATGTTATCTGTAGAGAGGCGGCGAGAATGCGACGCCTGAATCCGGCGTAGCGGCGTACTGCACCGATCAGATTCCACCCAAGCCAGGCGCACGATGCAGCAAACACCATCCCTGCCACAAAACTTAGCGCAGGAAACCAAACTGCCAGCACCAGCAAAACCACCGCACTCATGTGCATGCGTGCCTGCCCCAGCATGGCACCGCTGGGAATCATCACGCCCATATTGGGAACCAGTTTCACTTGGGCAAGGCTGGCTCCGTAACGCTGCAGGTGCAGCCAGATGATGAAGGGCACAATTTTGTACAACATGCCATTGATCGCCGACACAAACACCCCTGCCAGTACCAGCACACCGAATAGTGGCGCAAGACGAAGCTGGCTGCCATCAATGGGCAGTAAAGCCAGCCCTCCCACCGCGACGACCGACAGTATGGCGCCCATGCTATAGCGAAATAATTGCAAGGTGACGTCGCTCACACGACGTCGACGGCGGCTTTGCAAATTGAGCGTTGTCACGGCGTAGAGGCCGGCCAGCAATAACAGCAGCGCGCCTGGCAGCATCTGCGTGAATTCCATGGCGGGCTTTTGATCCAGCGTCACCCGCAAAGACCCCAGCAGTGTCACCGCCAGCACGGCGGGCGCAAACAGGCGGGTCAACCACAATGGGTAAGGAGGGGTTAGCTGGAACATTGGCACCACGTAAAACGAAGCCCCGGCAAGCAGCAATAGTGCCCATGCGCCCAGCCCCCAGGTCATATGGATATCTGTCAGTGTGGCATAAGGCAAGATCAGATCGCGCGCCAGCCCATCGGCCAGTGCCGCCCCCACACCGATCGTCACCACCAGCCCGAGCACAGCAAAACGTAACGCGGTCAGCGTTGCCCCTTTCCCCGGTGTCTGCCACAGCGCCAGCAGCCATGCTGCCGCGAGGACGCCGCCGCCGGTGACCAGGAGCGGCACCGCAATCCGAAACAGCGCAGAGTCGTGTCGTATAAAGCCGGCGCATAACAACACCAGCCCTGCCACCAGCAGCGGTTGCGCCACACTGGCGACCAGCCCCGGGCGCCAGACGTTAGCGCCGGTGGCCACCGGAATGAACTGAAACAACGCACCGGCCATGGCTTGCAGCATAAAGCCGGCGGTGAGCAGATGGGTCAGCGTGAGTGCTGCGTTCGTCCAGCGCGAAACCAGCGCATCCGAACCCTCCAGGGCAAACAGAATGCCGGCCGCCACACCAAACCAGGGTGCTAGCAGAAAGAAACGTAACGGTACGGAAAAAGGGGGTGCCTGATCGAAAGAGAGATTCGGATGCATCGGCTCAAGGACTACGACAGGTTCGCGATGTCACAGATTTCGTAACGGCGACGGATGACGGCTGAAACCGTTCAGTGCACGCTCTTGCGAATGCGAATTTCGCGCGTGCCGTCGTCGCACACATGGTCATTCCAAACATAACCATTTTTGCGTAATGCCTGATAAAGCGGATGCGGCTGGCAGTAAAGCAGCAGCAGCAGTTCGTCATCGTCGGCCAAAGTGTCCAACGCCTCCAGCGTCTGCTCCAGCGGCTCGGGCGGCTCCATCATCCGGCCATCGATGATGCGAATGCTCATGCGGGATTTGTGGTGCCGATACGCTGCTGCAACACGGAGGCCATGTCGCTTGCGCCCAGCGCCTGATCGCACATCGGGTAGAGAATGTTCTCTTCCTTCATATTGTGCTGTTGCATCAGAACCAGTAAGGTGTCCGCGCCCCCGCTGAAATTTGCACTGTCACGCTGTGACAGCGCGCTGTTCATGTTGGCCAGCAGATCACGCATCTGGCGATGCTCTTCGCGCATCATCTGCGTCGGGCCAGAACGCATGCCGGTAGCGGTCTCAAAAGCCGGAAAGAGCACGTCTTCTTCGGATGCGAAATGTGCTTCAAGCGCGGTGACAAAATCACCCAAAAGCTGCGCACCGCGCTCCCAGTCGCCCTGTGTGCAGGCCTCTTCGGCGCGGGCAAAAATATCGTCACAACGAGTGTGATCGCTGGACATGCAGGAGGAAATTGTCATGATATGAATTCGGGAAAATAATTCCGGTGATTGTCGACGGCAGAACGACAAAGAGCCTTGACCCGCATCAAGCTTTAGCTTTTCAGCACCCCGATATCCAACCGCGAGAACCAATCAATGAAGCGCCTGACGTCCGCCCCGCGATAAATGGCACCGTGTTGCGGGCACATCATCTCGATATCGAGGCCGGAAACACGCGTACACCAGTCGCGTTTGGCTTTTTCAGAGCCCATCCAGCGACGGTGAAACGCCTCGGCATGGCGTATGTGTTGATCGAAGTTTTCGACAAAGAGGTTATCGTCGCCGGGGGGCAATAATGCAGCGCCCACATCGCCGGAAAAAAGGATTTTTGCCTTGGGATCGTAAAAATTCAAATTCCCCGAAGAATGCAGATAGTGTGCAGGAATGGCCTGCATGCGCTGACTGCCCAAAACGATATCCATGCCATTGTCGGGGATCGGCACAAAAGTGTCAGCGCCGCCGCCAAAATGGGGAATAAAGCCCTGCCACATCCAGCTCAGATAGCACTTGATTTCAGGGTTGAACTCCAGCCACATTGCCAGCGATGAAATGACGTCCGGGTCTTGGTGCGAAGAAAATATCTTGTTGATACGGCGCGGATCAAAGCTGGTGCTGATCGCAGAAAACACCGCAGGAAATATCTCGGCACCACCCGGATCGAGGAGGATCGCATCGCCATCACTGATGACCAGATATTCGTTGGTATCGATGATGAACTCGGGGCGAGTGCTATCGCGGACAATCGCAAGCCACTTGTGGGCGCCGTCTTCAAAAATAACGCGGGCTGTTTTCATGCTCGGGAATCCCCATGATGTTTGGTTAGTTTTTCCAGTGAGTGCTGAATATCGCCGATCGTGCGCTCAAAGTCACTCGATACTTGCATCAGCGAAGCAGAAAATCCACCGCCGTAAGCGGCCTCAATCTTGGCTGAACGGGCGAGTACGCTACCCAACTCGACCAGTTGCGTGGTGTCAGCGATCATCTGCGAAAGTCGACGGTTAAGCGCCGCCAGCTGCTCTTTGCTGCGAGCCAGTGTTGAGAGGTCGCGCTGACGCAACAACTGATCGACAATCACGCGCCCCGCCGGATCGCTTTCCTTGCGCGTGCGGTTGAGAATGCGACTGGTACGCGCTTGCTTCAGCAAAGAAGTGACGGTGGACACGCTGCCGTAGGTGGTTTCGCGCAGGGTGCTCATCTGCTGTTGCAGATCGGTGGCGAAGCGCCGCAATTCGTTCGACAAGACACCAAAACCCAATGCCGACTGACCCGCGCGCTTGGCCAGAAATATGGCGTTCATCGCCATTAGATTGATCTTGAACGCCGTCGCGACAACGCTCTTGATTTCTTCATTGATGCGCACGATGCGGCGCAGTTCATTGCCGGATTCACCGGCGGTGCGCAAATTGTCCATACCCTCGCTCTCTTTGTGTTCGCGTCGAACGTCGATCAGATTACCTGCTTTGTGGCCGGTTGTCTTGGCACGACAAGCATTGTCAGGATTCCAGCACGTAGGTGCCGGGGGCGTCGCCCAGCACCGGGAAGTTTGTTGTTCCCGCCGCAGGCGCCTTGACCAGTTTGCCGGATTGCGGTTTGAGCCAGGCCATCCAGTCTTCCCACCAGGAGCCGGCGTGCATCACGGAACGCTCATGCCAGACATCGGCACTATCGTGGCGTTCGGCCGAACCGACGTGATACTCGCGCTTGGGAGGATTCACCACCGGGTTGATGATGCCGAGAATATGCCCGGAACTGGACAGCACAAACCGGCATGGGCTCGCCACCAGATTAGCCACCCGAAAAGCCTGTCGCCAGGGCGCAATGTGGTCGTCTTGCGCCGACACCACATACATGGGCTGAGTAATTCGCTCCAGATCAATCGCTTCACCTGCCAGATGCAAGGCATCTTTTTTGATTAGATTATTTTCAAGGTAGAAGTTGTGCAAGTACCAACTATGCATGGCTGCCGGCATACGGGTTGCGTCCATGTTCCAGAACAGCACATCAAACGGCGGCGGGGTTTCACCATACAGATAGCCACGCACCACGTAATGCCAGATCAGGCTGTTGGAGCGAAGCAGGCGAAACGCGGCTGCCATTTCCTTGCCATCAAGATAGCCTTTCTTGTTCATCGACTTTTCAAGCCACTCGATGGTTTTTTCGTCAAGAAAAACCTCGATATCGCCAGGCCGGTGGTAGTCGATCAACGTGGTAAACAACGTGACGGATTCAACCGGCACCTCTTTTTTCTCATAATGCGCATTCGCCCACGCCATATATGCCGTGAGCGCCGCACCCCCAATGCAGTAGCCCACCGCATGCACTTTTGGCGAGCCGGATATGTTGCATGCGGTTTCGATAATGCGACCAATGCCGTCGGTCAGATAATCGTCGAACGTGACGTCACGCATCTCGGCTGTGGGGTTCTTCCAGCTCGTGATGTACACATCGAAACCCTGTTCGACCAGATACTTGATGAGGCTCTTTTTGGCCGTCAGATCAAGAATATAAAACTTGTTGATCCAGGGCGTGACAATGACAATGGGTTTGCTGTACACCTTGGGCTGGCTGTTTGTGTAATGCACTACCTCCAGCAGATGATTGCGGAATACCACTTTGCCGGGGGTGGTCGCCAGCGTTTTACCCACAACAAAGTCGGTTGGACGCGTCATCTGCACGTCGCCGGCCTGTAGATCGGACAGAAAGTTATCAAAGCCCTTGCGCAAACTTTCGCCGTTTGTTTCTGCCGCCTTGTGCATGGCGACCGGATTCGTCAGCAGAAAGTTGGTTGGAGCCACTGCATTTAGCCATTTGCGCCACCAGAATGCCGCGCGACGGCGGTCACGATTGGTGAGCCCCGGCGTTTCGTAAAGCATGTCTTGCACCTGATGGGTCATCAGCAGGTACCAGTTCTTCACAATGTCCCACGTTGCCGAGTCGGTCCACACCGGGTCGGCAAAGCGCATGTCATCGGGATTCGGTGTTTCAACGTCCTGACTGTCCATGCCGAGTGCGCGGCGCCAGGAGTGCATCTGTAGTTCCATCACGCGCGTTGAAAATGCAGACATCGCATCGGCAAGTTCCAGCGGGTGAGACATCCACGCCACTTGGGCATGCATCAAGGGCGTCGTCATGCCGACCGGATCCACATGGCGCTCGACCATCTGGCTGACGGCCTTCCAAGTTGCACTGGGGGTGGTTGATGGCTTTGTTTGCATGGCACTTCTCCGCTGTACAGGCGATTGACCGTGGTTTACCACGATACTCCTGAACAGGATAATCTGTGAGGATCTTTCTGAGGAGATTAATCGTGTTCAAACATATTCTGTTACCCACTGACGGCTCCGCACTCTCTTCCGATACCGTGGCAAGAGCCATCACCTTCGCCCGCGAGGCCGGCGCAAAGATCACCTTCTACTATGCCAAACCCGACTATCCCGTAGCGTTCTATGGCGAGGGCGCGCTGATCGATCCGACCACGCCGGACAAGTTCGACGCAATGGCCACCGAGCAAGCCAACGCAATCTTGCAAGACTGCGAGCGGCTTGCGCGCACCGAAGGCCTTGCCTGCGCGTCGATCAGCAATGTTTGCGAGGTGCCCTACGAGGGCATCATCGCGGCTGCTGAAGAGGCCGGTGCCGACCTGATCTTCATGGCGTCACACGGCCGTCGCGGCTTGAGCGGGTTGCTGCTTGGATCAGAAACGCAAAAGGTGCTGACCCACACAAAAATCCCGGTGCTGGTGTATCGCTGACAAACCGGAAACCAAAATTACTTGGCGTTGCGCGCGTCGTGCTCGGCTTGTTTCTTGAAAAACTGCAACATGCAAATACCGATCACCAGCACCCCGCCAATCGTCAGCACACTGAGTAGTCCGATATCACTGCTAAATAAAAGTTTCAATGCTTCCATGTTGTGATCTCCTTGTCTGATCCATGTTGGGTTGGGTAAAAAAGGGGGGCATTCAGGCGGCGTTAATGGCGAATATCGGTTGCCTTGCGCGGCGGAGTGCCAATCAATGTTTCGCCATTGGCCGGCAGAACCACATTGCCCATGACGCGCCACTGATTGGCCTCGTCTTCGATCAGCACCAGCCAGTGTCCGGCCGATGGCAGCCTGACGGTTCCGGTGAATATCTGGCCCTGACCGATCAGCGTGCGGGTCTGATCGAGTCCGGCACGCGTTGGATGAGAAATTGTCATCACCAATGTGGGCGGCAGGACAAAAGCTTTGTCGTCGGCCTGCAAACGGATGGAAACCGTATCACCCGCAAGACGGAGACCCGCAACCAGACCATACCGGGTCGCCTGTTCGCTACGGGCAATCGTCTGATTCGCCGATAGCCCCTTCTTGTAATAATCCTCGGTCACCAATCCGTCATTGGTTGCATAGGCAATCCATGCCGTAGCCACTCCGGCGATGATGACGATCACCGGTCCGGCCATCAGTATCCACGGCCAGGGTTCCTTGTACCAGGGGCCTGCATCGACAGCGTTCATGACATCTTGTTTCATGGCTGAATGAATCTCGCTTTCTCATGCACTGAAATAGTTGTGTCGGCGATGGCGTTGACGTCAAAGAATATCTCGTTCGAGCCCTTTTTGCCGGATTCCGCAGGCACTCGCACTTGTACCATAAATGCTTTGGTGGCCGCCGCCGGGACGTCGAAAACTCGTTCGCCCACGAGTTCTATTCCGGGCAAGCCAATCACCGACACGGTATAGCGACGGGGCGTTTCAGAAACATTCATGACGTGCAGGCGATAAACATTTTCGATCAATCCCCCCTCCACCTCGCGCGCAAGAACCGTGCGATCGCCAATCACATCGACACGCAACGCTGCCTTGGTGGCAATACCCCAGACGAAGGCAGCACAAATCGCCACCAGAATCGAACTGTACAGAACTGTGCGAGGACGAACAACATGGCCGATAATTTCTTTCCAGCCCCAGTGTTGCTCAATGGCGCGTTCCGTGGAATAACGGATCAAGCCCTTGGGGTAATCCATTTTTTCCATGACCTGATCGCAGGCGTCGATGCACGCGGCGCAGCCGATGCATTCGTATTGCAGTCCATGACGAATATCAATGCCGGTCGGACAGACCTGCACGCAAATACCGCAATCAACGCACTCGCCCTTGGCGATTGTCTTGGGATCGATGCCTTTTTTGCGTGCGCCGCGTGGCTCGCCGCGTTCGGGGTCGTAGGTGATAATCAAAGTATCAGGATCGAACATCACCCCCTGAAACCGGGCATAGGGGCACATGTATTTGCACACCTGCTCGCGCATGTGGCCGGCCAACAGGTAGGTGAAGCCCGCGTAGAAAAATATCCAGAAAAATTCCCACGGGCCCAGCGTAAACCCCCACAGCGCGTCCCAAAGTGTTTTGATCGGGGTGAAATAACCCACCAGCGTGAAGCCAGTCCACAATGAGAGCAGTGCCCACGACCCATATTTGGCGACGCGCAGCCCCAGCTTACGGGCGCTCATCGAGGCGCCATCAAGCTTCATGCGGGCGTTGCGGTCGCCTTCTATTTTGAGTTCAAGCCAGGTAAATATTTCGGTGTAAACCGTTTGGGGACAGGCATAACCGCACCATAGACGCCCCCCGACCGCGGTGAACAGAAACAGCGCATAGGCCGAAATAATCAGCAGGATGGCAAGATAGAACACATCCTGCGGCCAGAACACCAGGCCGAAAATATAGAACTTGCGCGCCACAAGATCGAACAACACCGCTTGTCGGTCATTCCACGGCAGCCAGCACAAGCCGTAGTAGAGCAATTGCGTAAACCAGACCAGCGCCCAGCGCCAGGTGGCAAAAATGCCGCTCACCGCACGCGGGTGAATTTTTTTGTGGACTTCGTACAGGCTTTCTTCAATGAAGACCGGCTCCTGTGCGAGATCAGGCGTGGTGCCGGTATTGGGAGAAACCATGCTCATCTATAAGCAAACGCTGATAAATAGGGTTGAAAAATTCCCCGGTACCGATTGCTCGATACCGGGGAAGTTATGCAAACTTATTTCTTTGCGGCGGCGGGTTCGGGTGCTGCCTGAGCGGCGGCAGCGGGTGCCACGGTTGCTGCCGGTGCTGCGGCGGCCGGTTCGCCACCGCCCAGCCCATACACATAGGCGGTCAGCAGGTGAACCTTGGCCTCGCCGAGGAACTCGCCAAAGGCCGGCATGCGGTTCTCGCGGCCCTTGGTAATGGTCTCGGTGATGGACTCTTCCGAACTGCTGTAAAGCCATACCTTATCGGCCAGGTTGGGCGCAACACCGACCATGCCCTTGCCCTCCGCGCCATGACACGCCGCACAGGCCGCACCAAAGAGTTCTTTGCCACGCTGCACGCGCAACGAGTCGGCAGAAAGACCGGACAGTGAGCGCACATACCCGGACAGATCTTTGATCTGGTCGCCGGTGAGATCGGGCTTGACGCCTTTGGCAGGCATCACAGCATTGCGGCCATTGATAATGCTCTCCTTGATCTGCTCAGGCGTGCCACCAAACAGCCAATCTTTGTCAGTCAGGTTGGGGAATCCCTTGGAACCCTTACCATCGGCACCGTGACACTGGACGCAATACGTCAGGAACAGGCGCTGTCCCATCTCTTTGGCTTCCGGGTTGGCGGCAACGGCACTGACATCCTGCGACAGAAACTTCTTGAAAATCGGGCCGTACTGCTCGTTGGCCTTTTTCATCTCGTTCTGGTACTGACCGTCCGACGTCCAGCCGAACTGCCCGGCAAAGCTGCCAAAGCCCGGATACATCACCAGATAAAACAGACCATAAAAACAGGTGATGTAGTACAGCCAGCGCCACCAGCTTGGCAACGGATTGCTGTACTCCTGCAAATCCTCATCCCAGACGTGGCCGGTGGTTGAACCAGGATTATGCGTGGCCGAGCTTTGCGCCCACAGAAGAACGACACAAGCCACAATGCTCACCAGAACCGTCCCGGCGACGAAAATATTCCAGAAACCGCTTACAAAATCACTCATGATGATTTCCTTTCAGTATTCCGAGAGACCTGCGGAATGAATTCACTGTCGTCGTCAAGCGGCAGCATGGCGGCCGCTTCATAAGTCTCTTTCCGACGATCAGAGAAGGCCCACCACAAGATGCCCACAAACGCGATAAACGCGAGCACCGTGACAATGGACCGCAGATCATTGATATCCATGACTTAGCGCGTCTGCTTGAGGGCGAGACCCAGGCCTTGCAGGTAAGCGACCATTGCGTCGAGTTCGGTCTTGCCCTGGACGGCCTTCGGTGCCTCAGCGATCTCCTGGTCGGTATAAGGCACACCCACCTTACGCAACGCAGCCATCTTGGCGCCAATGTTTGGCTCCTTCAGCGGCCGATCGAGCCAAGAATACGCCGGCATGTTCGATTCCTGCACCACATCGCGTGGATTCAACAGATGCACGCGATGCCACTGGTCGGAATAACGACCACCCACACGCGCCAGATCGGGGCCGGTACGTTTGGAACCCCACTGGAACGGATGGTCGTAGACGAACTCACCGGCAACCGAATAGTGACCATAGCGCTCGGTCTCGGCACGGAACGGACGGATCATCTGCGAATGGCAGTTGTAGCAACCTTCGCGGATGTAGATATCCCGGCCGGCCAGACGGAGCGCGTCATACGGCTTGACCAGTTCGTTGGTCGGGGTTGTGGTGGATTTCTGGAAGAACAGCGGCACGATCTCCACCAACCCCCCGACGCTGATCGTCAGGATGACCAGGATGATGAGCAGCGGTACGCTGCGCTCGATTTTGTCATGCGTCAACATGGTTCATAGCTCCTTTTCTGTGCAATCGGTCTCAATGCGCGCCGGCTGCGGCAAGCACCGGGGCATTCACCGACTTGCCGCCGGCGATGGTCTTGAACATGTTGAAGGCCATGATAAACATGCCCGACAGGAACAACACACCACCCAGCAAACGAATCGTCCAGAACGGGTAAGTTGCCTTAACGGACTCAACGAACGAGTAGGTCAGCGTGCCATCGACGTTGGTTGCACGCCACATCAGACCCTGCATCACGCCGGCAATCCACATCGAAGCGATGTACAAAACGATGCCGATGGTGGCGATCCAGAAATGCACTTCGATCAATTTCTTCGAGGCCATTTCGGCTTTGCCAAACAAGCGTGGCAGCAGGTAGTAAATGCAGCCGATGGAAATCATCGCCACCCAGCCCAGCGCACCGGAGTGCACATGACCCACCGTCCAGTCGGTGTAGTGCGACAGCGCATTCACGGTCTTGATCCCCATCATCGGGCCTTCAAACGTGGACATGCCGTAGAAAGAGAGCGAGGTAATCATGAACTTCAGAATCGGGTCATCGCGCAGCTTGTGCCAAGCACCCGACAGCGTCATGATGCCGTTAATCATGCCGCCCCACGAGGGTGCCAGCAGGATCAGCGAGAACACCATACCGACCGACTGCGTCCAGTCCGGCAACGCGGTGTAGTGCAGGTGATGCGGGCCCGCCCACATGTAGGTGAAAATCAGCGCCCAGAAATGCACCACCGACAGCCGGTAGGAATACACCGGCCGGCCGGCCTGCTTGGGAACAAAGTAATACATCATGCCCAGGAAGCCGGCGGTGAGGAAAAAGCCCACGGCGTTGTGACCGTACCACCATTGAATCATTGCGTCCTGCACGCCGGCATAGGCCGAGTAGGACTTGGGCGACAGCATGCCCTCGGCAAACACCGGAATGGCTGCGCTGTTGACCAGATGCAGCACCGCGACGGTCAGAATGAAACCACCGAAGAACCAGTTCGCCACATAAATATGGGAAACCGTGCGCTTGACCAGTGTGCCGAAGAACACCACGGCGTAGGACACCCACACCAAGGTAATCAGAATATCGATCGGCCACTCAAGCTCTGCATATTCCTTGGCTTGCGTGAAACCCAGTGGCAGAGACAGTGCCGCCAATACGATGACCACCTGCCAACCCCAGAACGTGAAGGCAGCCAGCGCCGGCGCGAACAGCGTCACATGGCTGGTGCGTTGCACGCAATAGTAGGAGGTGGCAAACAACGCGCAACCACCAAAAGCAAAAATGACCGCGTTGGTATGTAGCGGACGCAAGCGCCCGTAGCTCAGATACTCGACCACATTCAGTTCCGGCCACACCAACTGGGCGGCGATGAATACGCCGACCGTCATCCCTACGATGCCCCAAATTACGGTCATCACAGCGAACTGGCGTACAACCTTGTAGTTGTATGTCGCTTGCGATTGCATGATGGTTTCACCTCACAAGATCAAAAAAACGGTTCAAACAAGCCTTCAAAACATACCGAAGGCAAAGACGTAGGTCACTGTAGGCCGTCAGGATACACGTTGAGCGCTTATCAGAGTTGATATAAGTCAAAAAAACACGGTGGAAACCTATATTTGTCAGCCTGATTTATCGTCAGGGCGGTTGTCAATCGCAACGGGGTTCGGCCGCGCGGCCGGTCGAATCGGCGGATGATCGTCATCCATCAAAATCCGGTAACCCGGCCCCTCCATATCTTCATATTGCCCACTGCGCAGCGACCACCAGAAAATCACGGCGATCAGGAATACCACGGCAAGCGACAACGGGATCAAAATGTACAGGGATTCCATTTTTACAGGGATTCCATTCAGTTTTTTTGCAATCGCAACGCGTTAAGAACCACCAGCAGAGAACTGGCCGACATGCCGATCCCGGCCATCCATGGTGTCACCCAACCGGCCATGGCCAGGGGAATGGCCAGAAAGTTGTAGGCAAACGACCACGCCAGATTTTGCCGCACAATACGCACGCAGCGCCGCGCCAACATCAAACCCGCCGGTAACGACTGCAAATTATTGCCAAGCAAAACAATATCGGCATTGCCTCGCGCCAGATCGGCACCGCCCCCCATGGCGATCGAAACCTGCGCCTGCGCCAACACCGGCGCATCATTCACGCCATCGCCGGTCATTGCCACCACGGTGCCTGCGGCTTGCAGCGACTGCACTGCCGCATGCTTGTCTTCCGGCGTCATGCCACCGCGTGCATCGTCAATACCCAGCATAGCCCCTACCCGCCGCGCCGCAGCGGGATCGTCACCACTAAAGATAGACAGCTTGACGCCAGCCGTCTTTAACTGCGCCACCATTGCCGCCGCCTCGGGGCGTATTTCATCGGTCAGACGGAAAAATGCCTGCCAGCCCCCGGCATTGCCCAACGCAATCACCGTATCCCCAGCGTCGACTATTGCGGTCATGGCCGCCGACAGCGCGGTGCCATGCAGTTCGCCGACAAACTCCGGGCGCCCCAACCGCCAACGCTGCCCGTCAATCTCGGCCTCAACGCCGGCGCCGGTTTTTGCCCGCAGTGCCGCCACCACCATCTCAGCGTCGGCATGCATGCTCAGCGCGCGGGCAATCGGATGCTCCGAGCCGCGCTCAAGTGCTGCGGCGACGCGCAACGCGCGTGACGTGTCACTGCCGGCCGCAATCACTTCCGCCAGCGTCAGGCGGCCTTGCGTCAGGGTTCCGGTTTTATCGAAAATAAAATGCTCGGCACGCGCCAGCGTCTCGATGGCATGTCCCCGGGTAACCAGTACCCCGCGCGCGGCCAACGCTCCGGTCGCCACCGTCAGCGCCGCCGGCGTCGCCAGCGAGAGCGCGCAGGGACAACTCACTACCAGCACCGCAACAAATATCCATAACGCCCGCGCCGGCTCCAGCCACCACCACAGCAAGGCGGTGGCTGCCGCCAGCAGCAGCAGGGCGACAATAAAGCGGCCGGCAATGCGGTCGGCCATTTCCACCAGACGCGGCTTTTCTGCCGCTGCGCGCTCCATCAGACGCTGGATCGCCGCCAGTCGCGTCGACTCACCCACCCGTTCGACCCGCATCACCAGCGGACTGCCGACATTCACACTGCCACCGACCAGCGTAGCGCCGACTGCTTTGGGTACCGGCCGGCTTTCACCGGTCAGCAAGGATTCGTCGATCGAACTTTCGCCCTCCAGCACAAGGCCGTCGGCCGGCACGGTTTCACCGGGCTTGATTTGTACCGCATCGCCAATCTGTAACTCGGCCACCGCGATGCGTTGTCCTGCATGGCCCGGCCACGCATCGAGCCGTGTGGTGAAGGCCGGTAGCGCCCGCGCCAGTGTTTCGACACTGCGCGCCGCTTTCTGTCGCGCCATCATTTCCAGATAACGACCCGAGAGAAGAAAAAACACGAACATCGTTACCGAATCGAAATACACCTCCCCGCTGCCGCTCACCGTCGCCCACAGGCTGGCAACAAACGCCGCGCCGACGCCCAGCGCCACCGGCACGTCCATGCCTACACGCTGTAACTTGATGTCGCGCCAGGCACTGGCAAAGAACGGTGCCGCCGCATACAGGATCACCGGCAGGGTCAGCAGCAGACTGGACCAGCGCATCAATTGTTCGATGTCCGCCGTCATGTCGCCAGCGGCCAGATACACCGGCACCGCATACATCATCACCTGCATCATGCCGAAACCGGCAACGAACAGGCGCCACAACGCCTTTTTGCGTTCCTGCTGCGCCAGCGCTTCGGAACGTGCGATGTCGTAGGGATGCGCACGATAGCCGATGGCGGCAATGGCTTCGAGAATCGCCGACAGCCGCGTTACCCGTTCGTCCCAGCGCACCCGCGCACGGCGCGTGGCGTAATTGATATCGACCCGGGTGACGCCGGGCTGACGGCGCACATGCGCTTCGTTAAGCCAGACGCAGGCGGCGCAAGTGATGCCTTCGAGGATCAGCGCCGCTTCCTGCTCATGCTCGCCGGCGGAGCCTTCAGCACGGCGGACAAAGTTTTTTTGCACGTCCGGGTGATCGAACATGCCGAGATCCTGCAGCGCCGCTGGCAAAGCCTCGCGCGGCGACTCGGGCAAGGCGTCACGATGACGGTAATACTCTGCCAGACCGCCACTCACAATGGCTTGCGCCACCGCCTGACAACCGGCACAGCACATGGCGCGGGGCTCTTGATCGATCTCGACCGAAAACTCCACGGCCGCAGGAATCGGCAAGCCGCAGTGGTAGCAGGGTGGGCAGGGTTCGCTGGCGCTCATTGTCGATCAACCGCGATCGGTCAAGCATTCAGAGTTCTTCCGGCACCATTTTGATAGCACCGCAGGGACATTCGGCCACGCAAACGCCGCAACCCTTGCAGTAGTCGTAATTGAACTGGAAGCGTTTGCCCGGGCCGAGTTTGATAACGGAATTATCCGGGCAGACACCGTAGCAGTTATCACACTCAAAGCAGTTGCCACAGGACAGGCAACGCCGTGCTTCAAACAGCGCATTGGTTTCATCCAGACCGCCTTGCACCTCCTCGAAGGTAGATTGACGGCGGATGATGTCGAGCATCGGTCGCACTGTTTTGGGTGCATCGGAGTAATACCATGTGTTGAGCTTTTCGAAACTTGCCAGCTCGTGCTTTGGCACATTCTGAGGTACAGCGCCGCGTAACCACGCATCAATATGACGCGCCGCCTTCTTGCCGTGGCCGACCGCCACCGTCACATTGCGCTCGGCCGGCACCATGTCGCCCCCCGCGAAAATGCCGGGGTGGCCGGTCATCATGTTGCTGCCAACCTTGACCACGCCGTCATTCACTTCCAGCCCCGGTACGCCGTTGAGCAACCCGAGGTCGACGTCCTGCCCAAGTGCCAGCACCACCGAATCCGCCTCCAGGGTTTCAAACTCGCCTGTGGGTTGCGGAAAACCCTTGTCGTCGAGCGCCATCTTTTCGACCGTGATTTCTTTTTCACCCGCCTGCTTGATGGTGGATAGCCACTTAATCATCACGCCTTCTTGCAGCGCCTCTTCAATCTCAAAATCATGCGCAGGGGCTTTGTCGCGGGTGCGACGATAGACAATGATCGGTTCGGCGCCCATGCGCTTGGCAGTGCGGGCGACGTCAATGGCCGTGTTGCCACCACCATAGACAATCACGCGACGCCCCAGCATCGGTTTGTCTTCGCCTTCCATGCTACGCAGCACCGAGATGGCGTCGACGATCTTCACGGCGTCACCGGCGGGAATCATGGCGCGTTTGCCGATGTGGGCACCGACCGCGAGGAAGG
>CAJAWW010000040.1 GCA_903946745.1 uncultured beta proteobacterium | reverse complement strand
TGCTGGCGATCCCCGACATGTCGACGACCATATCAAGGCAATTGACGGCGCAAAGGAGTTGGCGGCAGAGGTTCTGTCGTCCCTCGGTGCCGCTGAGACGCCCGCAAACAAATCAACATGCCGCTAAAGAAATCTAACCCTACGATCGACCCCGTTCGCTTCGCTCTCTGGACGCTGCGCTATGAGGCCGCGCAGCGCCGGTCACCTTCACGTTGGGGGTTTCACTATGAAAGCGCACTTATCCCCGTTTCTTGTCTGCGCTACACTTATCCACAGCCAAGCCAATGACAGGCGGCTATCGCCCCTGGTCAAAATTCAACGCGCACAGCTGGTCACTTTCACGTTATGCGCCTGAGGAGCGAGCATGAACATCGAAACCAAGAACGATCTCATAGAAGAAATTCTCGCTGCATGGAAAGATCGGATCGTGGATGACTACTTAGGTTACAGGGGGCATGTCTATCGTATGTTCAATTTCTGTTTGGCAATCCATTCCTGCACCGAAGAAGAAAAGATCAAGTTAGCGATTGCCGCATGTTTTCACGATATAGGTCTTTGGTCGGCTCATACCGTGGACTACATCCCGCCTTCGGTGTCCGAAGTAAAGAGGTTCTTATCCGAAACTGGGCGACAGGAATGGTCTGAGGAAATTGGCCTAATGGTCGAGATGCACCACAAGGTTCGCACATACAAGACAGACTGCTATCCGCTGGTGGAACTATTCAGAAAGGGCGATTTGGTTGATTTCTCCCTTGGTTTTTTTAAGTTCGGCATTCCTCCAGCCTATGTGCGCGAGGTCAAGAAGGCCATCCCAAATAATGGGTTTCACCGCTTCCTCATGAAAGGCGCGCGCGAGTGGTTTGCAAAACATCCGTTCAGTCCACCACCCTTCATGAAGTGGTAGCGCATAACAATTCAACCCACCGGATGGCCTGCGGCCGCCGGTGATTTCAAATGTTGGGTGTCTCTCACCGAGAAAATTTCATGAGCACAAACCTCTCTCAACTTCCCAAAGATCTGCCGGTGCCCGTCGACGACGGCGCTGCTTCGCACCTCGAAGGTTCGCTTCTCCCAAAACTAATGCTCAACAGCACGGATGGCGCAAGCGTCAACTTGGCAGAGCTACGTGGCCGCTGGGTGATCTATGTCTACCCGATGACGGGACGCCCGGACATCCCACTGCCCGATGGTTGGGATGGAATACCCGGTGCCCGCGGTTGCACGCCACAGTCATGTAGCTTTCGCGACCACTATGCGGAACTCAAGGCGTTACGCACCGGCGTGTTTGGATTGAGTGTGCAGACCACCGATTATCAACGCGAAGCCAGAGATCGGCTGCACCTGCCCTTCCAACTACTGAGTGACAGCACATTGCAGTTCAAGAGCACAATGCATCTCCCCACGTTTGCGGTGGCAGGTATGGAGCTGTTCAAGCGGCTGACTCTGATCACGCATGACGGACGGATCGAAAAGGTCTTCTATCCCGTTTTCCCGCCAGACCAGAACGCTGATGAAGTCTTGGTGTGGCTACGGGAAAACGCCCAACCCGGCAGCCAACCGGACGCTGCGCGATAAAGCCGCGCAGCGCCGGTGACTTCTACGTTAGCTCTACGTTGAGCGTCGCAAGGAACCATACCCTCATGCCACTCGTCACAGTCACCCTCCAGAAGCCCAAGACCCCCGAGTTCAAGTCGCTGATTCTGGATACCGTTCACGAAGCTCTCAAAAAGGTGGGCGTACCGGCGACCGACAGGTTTCAGCGAGTGCTCGAACTTGAACCCGATGACTTCCGCTTTGACCCAACCTACCCCGACGCAAACATGGCACGAACAGGGGAGTTCGTCCTGATCGAAATCCTTTGGTCAGTCGGCAGAAGCGTCAAGGTCAAGCGGGAATTACTCTCATTCCTGCTGCAGGAACTTGCGACCAAAGGCATTGAGCCAGAGAACGTCATGGTGGTATTCAAAGAGACACAGTGGGAGAACTGGTCATTCGCAGGCGGCCGCCTGATACACACATGAGTCTCCTAAATTTGCGAGCGCACCGTCCGCTGCTCCAGTAGCTGAGGACGCGGGTGCCTGATACTGCCGGTCAAAGTCAGCGGTGGATGGCTTTGTCATGCTGGCATTTCCTCACGGTTGATTGCAAAATCACTCCAACGTCCTCGTCGGAGTGTTCGTGAAGATTAATTCGTGTCGGCCCAGTCCGCGATTTCTCCGCATAGCGGCTTCGTCCAACCCGGCGTTCCAGCGGATCTTGCGCAAACAAGCCGCGCATCGCCGCTGAACTCTACGTTCAGCGTCTTAGTTTTGAGCACGTAAATAGCAATTGCAACAAGATCAAACAGCACTCGCTATCGCAAGGCCTTGCGAGCAAGGCATGTGGTGCCGCAATGGCCTAAAATGGCGGCCTCCTTCCGCTTTGCTGCACGCTCTGCATGAACCCCCGTCTGCGCGAAATTCCTTACAACTACACCTCGTTCTCCGACCGCGAGATCGTCATGCGTCTGCTCGGTGCAGACGCATGGGAAACGCTCACCGCGTTGCGTTCCGAACGCGTCACCGGCCGTTCCGCGCGGATGCTGTATGAGGTACTGGGCGACATTTGGGTGGTGCGGCGCAATCCGTATCTGGAAGATGATCTGCTGGGCAATCGCAGCCGGCGCGAGGCGCTGATTGAGGCACTGCGCCATCGCTTGCGCGAGATCGAGAAGCGCCGCGAGGCCGACAATCCACAAAATGATCGTGTCGGCAGCTTGCTGGTGGCAGCCCGGCAGGCGATCGAGTCGTTCGCGCAGTGGTTCGAGGACACCCGCGAACTGCGCAAGAAGGTATTGAAAACGCTGCTGCGGCACACCCGCCGCGACAATATCGGTTTTGACGGTCTGGCGCGCGTGGCGCATGTGACCGATGCCACCGACTGGCGCGTGGAATACCCGTTCGTGGTGCTCACCCCCGACACCGAAGCCGAAATAGCACCGCTGGTGAAGGGCTGCATCGAACTGGGGCTCAC
>CAJAWW010000039.1 GCA_903946745.1 uncultured beta proteobacterium | reverse complement strand
GCACACACCAGCGCGCCAAAACTGCCGATCAGTGCCGCATTGCGCGCCGCCCCCCGCGCATCACTGTCGCGCGGTGCCAGCCAGATCAGCGCAATGGCGGCCAGCGGCAAGAGCAGCAGCAGGAACAGCAGTGGGGGGGCAGTCATGTTTTAGTCATTCTTCAACCATGGACAAAGCGCGCGCCCAGCGCCTTCAAGGCGGCGTCCGTCAGGTGCAGCCAGGGTTCGGAATAAAACCCGGCGATCAACAAGATGGCAACCGCCAAGCTGCCAACAAAATATTCCATTGGCTCGGTCGGCTGCACCGTGGAAGGCGCACCGTCGGCGCGGGGTGCCAGAAAAGCGCGCTGAAAGCCCCACAACAAAAAGCCGGCAGCAGCCACGTTGCCCAGCGCGGTGGCCACGGTGGGCAACGCGCCAAAGCGCCCGATGGCGGCTTCCAGCACCAGATGCGCGGCATCAAAGCCGGGGGTGCCGGGCATGCCGACAATCGACAGGCCACCCACCAGAAACACGCCGGCAATAAAGGGGATGCGATCGAACAGGCCGCCAAGCCGATCCAGTTCGGTGGTGTGCGTGCGCCGGAACACGCAGCCGACCATGAACAACATGACGGTGACCGCCAGACCGAAGTTAACGGTGAGCAGCAAAGCACCTTGCAGCCCGACCGCTTCCAATGTAAACAGCCCGATGATAATCAGGCTGGTGTGGCTGACCACGGCAAACGACAACAAGCGCCGCAAATTGGTTTGCAAAAACGCCAGGATCGCCGTGTAGAACACACCCGCCATGGCAATGCCGACCACCCAGTATTGCCACTGGATCGCCGCCTCGGGCATCAGCGGCAGCAAAAACCGCAGCATGCCGTAGATACCGACCTTGATGCCCAAGAGCAGCGCCGGTGCCACCGCTACCATGCCGCGCTGCGCAACGTGCGGTAGCCAGCCGTGCAGGGGGAACAGCGGCGTGCGAACCGCCAGGCCGTAAAACATCAAAAAGAAAGCTGCCGACTGAAATTTGCCTTGCGGGGGCACGCGCATCAGATCCAGCAGATCGAAGCTCCAGCGCCCCGTTGCGTCGGCATGCCCCCAGCCGAGTATGCCGATCGACACCAGCAACATCGCGCCGCCAACGCCCTGAAACTGGATGAAGCGCGCCATCGCCAAGGCGCGGTTTTCTTCGGTCGAGGTTGACCAGCGCCCCAGCAGATGCGCGACCACAGCCAACTCGGCGAACGAGGCGAGGGCAAACCACAGCACGTTCAAGGTCACCAGCATCGACATCAGCAACGCCTCGGCGGCCAGCACCATCACGGCAATGCGCCCGGCATTGGTGTGCCCCTGCACCAACCCGTAAAAAGACAACAGCAGCGTCAGCAGCGCATTGAGCAAAACGAACAGCGCCGTGACGCCGTCGGCGCCCGCATGGTAGAAGGTGAAACCGAACAGATCAAGGCGTTCAACCAGTTGCAGTGCCGACGAGGTGGCGTCGATCTGCCTGAGCAACTGCACCGCCAGCAACAGTTCAAAAATCGCCACGATGCGCGACACCAGCACCGCACGCGGATGCGTGTGCAGCAGATACACGCCGACAGCGCCCAGCAGCGGCACCACCTGCAACGCCCACAACAGCGGATAGCCCGTGCCGGTTGTCATAGGATCACCATGAAAGTCACCGCCACCAGCAGCAACAGGTAGCGTGGCCGCTCAAGCAAGGCTTCGAGTTCAAGCAATTGCAGCCCCGCACGTTGCAGAATTTTTGCCGCCTGCGCCGACGCTGCGAGTTGTGTCAAGCGCTGTTCGACACGTTCCAGATAATCACCCGCCCATGCCAGCAGCCGGCCGGCAACGCCGGTAGCGCGCACCGCATCTTCAAGATTCGGCGGCTTTTGCACAACCGTTACCGGCTCGCCGAGCAGTGGTGTCACCACGCGCAGATCAAACGCGGCGACATCCCCCCCCATGGTTTTCGCCGGACGCAGGACAACCGCGTGCATCAGCGATTCCAGCCAGCCACGTTGCAGCGAGACGTTGTACAGCCAGGGGCGGCGCACCAGCCAAGCGGGGGCGGGAGAGGTCTCCCACGCTTGCCCGGAAACCCGGTGCATATAAGAAGGTGCGAGCAAAAACTGCCAGGCACGCCATGCCGCATGCAGCAACATGTGGCCATAGGCGAGATCAAACAGGCCAAGCCCGATCTCGGCAACCATCAAGCCCAGCTGAGTGATGGTCGCCAGCACCAGCGAGGTTTTGACATCGCTTTGCGTGAGCCCGGAAAACCACGCCCACAGCGCCGTAGCCAGACCAAACAGGGCAATCTGAATCATGATGTCGGGGACGGTTCGGAACACCGGTTCGCACCGGATCAGCAGCCAGATGCCGGCGTGCACCATGATTGCGCCATAAAAAATGGCCGACGAGGGGGTTGGCCCTTCCAGCGCACGCGGCAACCATGATGACAAGGGCAACTGCGCAGACTTGGCAAAAGCAGCAACGACAAAGCCGAACAACAGCATGCGCGACGACACCTTGCCCAGCGCCGCATCGTCGAACAGCAGCCAATCAGTGCTGCCCACCCAGTGAAATGCCAGCGCCAGCCCGAGCACAAAACCG
>CAJAWW010000038.1 GCA_903946745.1 uncultured beta proteobacterium | reverse complement strand
GCGGCCTATCCATTCCCGGCGACGAAACTTCAAGACGGTCGTAATCGACATTTTCGACTGTCAGCACGCGAGACAGCTGGTTGCTGACCAGCGCGCAGTCATCAATATCCACACCGCGCTCTTTATCCGGCTTATCAATGAAGAGACGCAGCACGCGACCGCGTGGGCTTTGCTCAACATCGACCAGCTCGTAACCGAGGCCCGTCACCGTTTTTTCGAGTAGATCGTGTAAATCCATAGCTACAAATAAAAAATGGGCGAAACGCCCATCCCCGATAAAAATCGCCCCCAAGGGGGCTAGCGGAAGAAACCGCCGGATTATACCCAAAAATAGTGGCTTCGTAAATTGGCAGACTAGGCTTACTGATATTTTAGCGCTGACGCGGTTTCCGCAATGGCCGGCCTGGCGCCGGATCTTCCATGCCGAATTCTGCGGCCAGCTTCTGAACTTCCAACTCCTTGAGCTCCAGGACATGACCGCGCTTGAGATTCGGCGGCAGGATAAAGGGGCCGTAGCGAACACGCATCAGGCGACTTACAACGACGCCAACCGCTTCGAACATGCGCCGCACCTCACGGTTGCGCCCTTCAAACAGCGACACGCGATACCAGTGGTTGGCGCCCTCGCCGCCCGCCTCCTGGAAGGTCGCAAACTGCGCAGGACCATCATCAAGCTCGATTCCGGCAAGCAGTCTTTGACGGGCATCATCAGGTAACTCGCCAAGAATACGAACCGCGTATTCACGAACCAGATTGTAGCGAGGGTGCATCAGCCGATTAGCCAGATCGCCAGAGGTGGTAAATAACAGTAGGCCGCTCGTATTGAAATCGAGACGACCAACAGCCACCCAGCGGCCGCCCGACATCTTGGGCAGAGAAGTAAATACCGTCGGTCGACGATCCGGGTCGTCGCGCGAAACAATTTCGCCTTCCGGCTTGTGGTAGATGATCACTCGCGGCAGGCGATTCGAGAATTTAAGGTGAACAAGCTTTCCGTTCACCTTGATGCGATCTCCCGGTGCAACAGACTGACCAACGTGCGCGACTTCACCATTCACGTTCACACGCCCGGCGGTAATCAATTCTTCCATTTCACGCCGCGAGCCAATACCACTCTGCGCCAGTAGCTTGTGCAGGCGCTCTGGCTTTCCCGGTAACTCCTTGTGACGCCCACGTTTCGAATCATCACTTGGCGCTACGCGCGGCGCGCGGCGGGGTTTGGGCTCAGCGGCAAAATTTTCAGCCTGGATAGCCGGCTCATCTTCAGTAAAAGACGAAACCGGACGCGGAGTGCGTGCAGGCCTTGGCGGGCGAACAGCAGAACCAGTTGTACTTCGGGCACCTGTTGATCCGGGAGCGCGAAAAGGAGTCTTACGGGTTTTATTGGGCATCTGCCAGTTCCAGCGTTTGATTGAGTTGTTCAAGTGGCGGTAACTCGGTCACACTGCGCAAACCGAGATCGTCGAGAAATTTTTTGGTGGTCGCAAGCAATGCCGGGCGTCCGGGCGTATCGCGATGGCCGACGACATCGACCCACCCTCGCTC
>CAJAWW010000037.1 GCA_903946745.1 uncultured beta proteobacterium | reverse complement strand
CGTGCGCTTTTTTGCATCCATTGGCGCGCAAATTCTTCATCACGACGCACGCCATCGCCGGTGCGCAGCATGTGGGCAATCCAGTGGCCGGCCAGTGCGAGCCCCTGATCCCACGCCTGATGGAATAACTCAAACGCCCGCATGGGGTTGGGTTGATGATCCGGCTCACCAATGCCGCGCAGCGCCATGCGGCCAAGGATGAATGGTGCGGTTGGCTCACCCAGCGCAGCGGCGGCGTCATGCAGGCGGCGGGCTTCAGCCAGCGATTCTGGCGTGCCTTGTTCTTCGCGTAACTGCGCAAGATTGATGTGACTGCGCGGCTCGCCTTGCAAAATTGCGGCGCGATACCAACCCTCGGCACTGTCGGCGTGCGGTGTACAAGCGATGCCCAAGTTACTCATCTTGCCAACGTGAAATTGCGCAACGGCATCGCCTGCCTGCGCGCGCGCATGAATCTGCACGAAGGCCGCCGGGTAGAAGGTGTCGTCGACGCTGCATTGTGCGTCGGCATCATCCAGAGCAATCAGTCGCGCGATTGCCTCTTCAACGTGTGCCGCACTTTCCGGGGCGTGGCGCAGATAGGCGCGGAAGTCGTCCGGGCACGGGCTGTCGGCAATGTGCTGCCAGATCAGCGCATCAATCGGGGCATCAACCTGGACATAAACCTGAGCATAAACCGGGGTGCAATCGATCACGATATCTCCTGTGAGTTTCATCACAGCAGAATACGTTAAGCCATGCTCACAGGATGAGCATGACTTCTTTTTCGAAGAGCCTCGTGAATCACTAAGAGACTTGATTGCGTTAAACTTGGAAAACAGGAGAAAAAACCATGAGCACGATTGCATTCGACACATTGAAATTTGTTGAAAAGCTCGAAAAGGCTGGCGTTCCACGCGAACAGGCTAAAGCAGAGGCAGAAGCCTTGGCAGAAGTGCTGGATAGTGGCGTTAGTGAGCTTGTGACAAAAAAAGATATGCTGATTGCGCTGGGTGACTTACGCGCCGATATTATGAAATGGGTTATAGGTTTAGCTTTAGCTCAAGTAGGCTTGCTAATAGGGATTCTGCTACGCATGCCGCACTGAATCACCCCCAGAATCTGTGAAAAAAGCCCTCGTCAGATGGTTTTTTATTTGGTGGATCAAGGTGTAATCGATGCTGGTCAAATTCAGATCAACGGGGAGGCCGCGCAACCGAAAATGCCAAAACCATGGGGAAGCAAGCGTTTAACTTACGCCACTTCATCGGCCATGGCCGGGTTGAACCAGGCGCAGGGCATCAACAAGCCCACCGATTTGCGCACGCCATACTGATTCCCCAATGGGGTTGCATGGGGTGCTACGAAGCACGATGGATTCACGGTTTTTCAGCCAGCAAACGCTCGATGTGAGCGATCAGCCGGCTACTGTCGGGTTCCGTGAGACTGCTGTAGCTTTCAACCTGTGTGCCGCTGCGGTCGATCAGATATTTATGAAAATTCCACTTTGGCCGCGTGTTGCTTTTTTCGATCAACTGCTTGTAGAAGGGGTGGGTCTTGGGTGCGGCAATGTCGGTTTTGGCCATCATCGGAAACTTGATGCTGTAGGTCAGGCGACAAAAATCAGCGATTTCTTTGTTGCTGCCGGGTTCCTGCCCGCCAAAATCATTAGAGGGGAAGCCGATGACCACCAAGCCACGATCCTTATATTTGTCGTAGATAGCCTCAAGCCCGTCATATTGCCCGGTAAAGCCGCATTTGCTGGCCGTATTGACCACCAGAATCACCTTGCCTGCATACTGGCACAGCGATTGCGGTTTATCATCTTGTAGCTGTGGAACGCTGTGATTCAACAAAGACGGGCATGCTGCGGCGGCCGGGGTTGCGGTAAGCAAGACGACCGCACCGATAAAAGTTGCAATGATGTTTTTCATTTTTCCCTATACAAATTATGACAATGACCGCAAGGTAGGCGGGTAATTTTCGATTGTCAACGCTTTTTGTCTTGGACAAATAAATATCGAAACAATCTCTGAAATCACCGGCATCGGCATTGCTGCGGTTGCGCGCAATACCGGACTGGTTAACATCGCAATGCCCCCTCCGGTACACCCCATGTTCACACCCGCCCCACGCCTCACCCGGTTCGCCGCACTGCTGCTCACACTGCTGCCAACACTGCTGCTCGCGCCAACAACCAACGCTACGGCATCCACCAACAACCCGCCCACCGCCACGTTGGACGCACAAGCCGGCGGGGTCACGTCCTATCTGCTGCCCAATGGTTTCAAGATCATCCTGATCCCTTACCCAACCGCCGCCACCACACGCGTCGAACTTCTGGTGAAAAGTGGCAGCAAACATGAAGGCTATGGCGAGACCGGCATGGCGCATCTGCTGGAACACATGCTGTTCAAGGGAGCCGGTGCGCGCGCGAGCCTGAAGCAAGATCTGACCGCCATCGGAGCCAACTGGAATGGCACCACCAGCACTGACCAGACACGCTACTTCGAGACCATGGCCGCCGACCCGGAAAAGATCGACGAAGCGATCAAAATCGAAGCCGACCGCTTCCTCCGCCCACGTTTTACGCAAGCCGATCTGGTGACCGAAATGCCGGTGGTGCGTAATGAACTCGAACAGGGTGATAACAGCCCAGAGCGCATATTGTCGCGCGCGCTGTTCCGGCAAAGTTATTTCTGGCATGGTTACGGGCGCCCGCCCATCGGCGCGCGCAGCGATATTGAAAACGCCCCTTTCACCGTACTTCAGGCATTTCATGCGCGGCATTACCGGCCGGACAATGCCGCGTTGATCGTCTCGGGCAAGTTTGACGTGCCCCATGTGCTGCAACTTGCCAGCACGCTTTTTAGTGTGGGGATCAACCCGGCCACACCCAAGCCGGCGAACTGGACATGGGAAGAGTCGCGCGCGGTAACCAACCGCAGCGAACTCTACTTTCCCGCCGGCAAAACCCTCGTGGCCAGCGCATGGAAGCTTCCCGGGCAGAATGATCGCAGCACCTACGCCATGGATATGGCCGTTGCCGCAATCTGCGACCCGGACTGGGGCAGTTTGCGCAAGGATATTGTGCTCACACGCAAACTGGCGAACATGGCGTCTTGCTCAACGCAGGACAATGCCGACTACAGCTTGTTTATTGCCTCCGCCGCAGCGGGCAAAGAAGCTGATGCTGACGCCTTATCCAAGGCACTCCATGCCCATATCGAGGCGGCCGCTCACCAAGGCATTACCCAGGCACAACTGGATCGCGCCCTTCAGGAATATCAGGCCGATTCCGAACGCCTGGACAACGCCCACGAAAGCCTTGCCAGCGCACTATCGGTGTCTGAAGTTCACGGCGACTGGCGGCTGCTGTTTGAAGAACGCGACATTCTCAAAAGCATCACGGTGGCTGAAGCCAATGCGGCGCTCAAAAAATGGGTGGTCGCGATCAATCGCAGCGATGTGCTGATGCATCACGCCGACACGCTGGTAGCTCCCGTCATCCCCCAGCCCGCCGATGGCAAGGCCATGGTTGCCGGAAAATCATGGCCAAGCGTCATCAAGACCTCCGACCCAATTCCGACCTCGGCGCGTGAGATCGCCCATGCCAGCCGCGTCATCCTGCTCGACGCCGGGCAAGGGAAAGCCGGTTGGAGTTCCCGCCGCACACACGGCGACATGGCGTGGATCAGCGTACACAACCATTACGGCAGCGCTGACTCCTTGAAGGGCCGGACGCACGCCTGTAGCATCGCATCGGGTTTGATGCATTTTGGCGGCGGCGGCCTCTCGCGTGATGCCCTCGACGCCAAAATGACCAGCCTGAAAGCGCGAGGCAGCGTGAGCCTGGGGGGATTTTCACTGGAAGCGCCCCGCACCACCTTCAGCGAAGCCCTCGATACCCTGATTTCAGTGTGGTCTGCCCCCACCCTGCCCCCCGGCGAGTTTGAAAATCTGAAGGCCGCGACCATTTCCAGCATTGAAGCCGCGCTGCAAGAGCCCGCCTCCCTCGCCAGCGAAGTGGTTGAACAGCGCTTCAACAACTACCCGCCCACGCACCCCTTCCGCCATTACACGCCTGAAGAAGGACTGCAAACAATCCGCGCCATGACCTATGACGATGCCAAACGCTGCATCGATGATTTCAACGGCCGTGCGCACATGACCATCGGCATCGTCGGCGCTTTTTCAAAGGATGACGTGGAAAAAGTATGGACACAAATCACCCGGCTGCCCAAAGCCCGTGTTGCCTACGCGCGCATTCCGGCCATCGAACCGGCACCTCAGCTTGATGTCACGCCCGTTGTCACGTCGCTGCCAAACAAGCCCAATGCCACGGTATTCGGAAAAACCGTGATTCCGCTGATCCAGTCAGCCGAGGATTACGCCGCGTTACGCCTTGCCATCGAGATCATCGGTGGCAACTCGGAGAGCCGCATCTGGCAACAGCTTCGCGAGAATAGCGGACTGGCCTATAGCGCGGGCGCATCCCTGAACGGCGGCACATTTGAGCCGCGGGGTTCGATTACATTCATGGCCAGCGCACCCAGTGGCCGGTCGGACGAAGCGCTCGCCTTGTTGCAGCAGGAGATCGCCCGCGCGCTGAAAGACGGCTTCAGCGAACAAGAGGTGACGCGCGAAAAGCTCGCCTGGGCGCAGCAACGCACCAACAACCTGCGCGCGGAATCAAGCTATGCCGGCATGCTGGCCAAAGGATTATTTGACGGCTACGATCTGAAGTTTATTGCCGACTACGACGCGCGGCTTGCACGCACCACCGTGGCGGAGGTCAATCGTGCCTTCCGCAAGTATCTGGAAGCGGCGCCAATCATCTGGGCGATTGGACGGGGGCAGTAGCACGCCCACAACGCCCGGCTTACGGTTACGGCTTACCGCCCCACGGCATCACCGGCACCGTGGAAATGCTGTTGGCCGGCGCACCCTCGATCAATTTGCGGCTGATCGCCAAGTAAACCAGCGTGCGGTTTGCAGCATCCCACATCCGCAAAATCCGGGTTTCCTTGAACAGGATGGAGGTATCTTCCGAGAACACGGTTTCCTCTGCCGGCAGTTTGGCCGGCAACGTGATCGGCCCGGTTTGACGGCAGGCCAGCGAAAACTGTGACGGGTCTTGTGCCAGCCCGAAACTACCCGCAATCCCGCCGGTTCTGGCCTGACTGACGTGACAGGTAATCCCCGGCACCTTGGGGTCATGAAAGGCTTCCACGCACACCCGATGATTCGCACCCACGAGTTTCCATGCCGTGGTCGCGCAACCCACGGTTTCGGCGCTGGCCGGAATCGATGTCAAACCCAAAGACAGCCAGCACCCAGACACCCAGCACACTGCCGTCAATATTCGAGAAAAGTCAGTCATTCGCCAAGCTTACCATTCTGTAGCGGTCTCGCTGGAAGCCATCCAAGACCGAGCACCTCGACGAATATCGGGCAACACACTCACTTTCGATCAAAATTCCCTGCCGCAGCGCAGCAATTTCTTGCAAAATAGGCGAATCGCCCAGCGGCCACGCCGTACCTCTACGGAGCTTTGCATGACGCACACCGACAATTCCGGTATCGACTTCATCGAAAACCGCACCTACGACGAAATCCAGGTCGGCGATACCGCCACCCTGGTGCGCACGCTGCGCCCGGAAGACATCCAGATGTTCGCCATCATGTCCGGCGACATCAACCCGTCCCACGTTGATCCGGAATACGCGCGTTCATCCATGTTCCATGAGGTAGTCGCCCATGGCATGTGGGGCGGCGCGCTGATTTCGACCGTGCTCGGCACGCAATTCCCCGGTCCGGGCACCATCTATGTAGACCAGACGCTGCATTTCTCGCAGTTGTTGCGCGTGGGTGACACACTGACGGTCACGGTGCGCTGCGAACGCAAGTTCGATCACAACCACCACATGATTCTGGATTGCGTGTGCACCAATCAGGTCGGACAAAAAGTAATCCACGGTACCGCCGAGGTTCAAGCGCCGACCGAGAAAATCAAGCGCCCGAAGGCCGATCTACCCGACTTCAAACTTTCCGAAACGCGCAAAGCACGCTTCGAGCATCTGCTCGAAATCACGCACGGACTGTCGCCGGTGCCGATGGCGGTAGCGCACCCGTGTGACATAGAATCACTCAAAGGCGCGTTGCTGGCGCGCGACCTCGGATTGATCGTGCCGACACTGATCGGCCCCGAAGACAAGATTCGCCAGTTGGCCGCCGCCAACAATCTCAGCTTGGATGGCTGCACGCTGGTCAATTCCGCCCACAGCCACGACTCTGCCGCCATTGCCGTAAAACTGGCGCGCGAAGGCAAGGTCGAGGCGCTGATGAAGGGCTCTCTGCACACCGACGAACTGCTGGAGGAGGTGGTGCACAAAACCACCGGGCTGCGCACCGCACGCCGTATCAGCCATGTATTCATCATGGATGTGCCCACCTACCCGCGCCTGTTGTTCATTACCGACGCCGCCGTGAACGTGGCACCGACGCTCGAAGACAAGGTCGACATCCTGCAAAACGTGATTGATCTGGCGATCATGTTGAAGATTTCCGAACCCAAAGCCGCCATTCTGGCGGCGGT
>CAJAWW010000036.1 GCA_903946745.1 uncultured beta proteobacterium | reverse complement strand
GCGCATCAAAATGCCGTACTTTGCCACCCGTCGCAAGCACATAGCTGAGTGTTTGCACCTGCCCGGACGCGATGGCCGCAGCAAAGGCATCCATGAGTTGTTCGCCCAGCGGACTCGGCATGACCTCCAGAATGCGGCGATGCAACAAGGATTCTTTCGGCACCAGCAACAAAGCCGGATCGGCCGCATGAACCGCCAGATATTCACCCTCCGGGCTATGCTCGAAAATCAGATCGGGGATCGCATCAATCAGCGCCCGGCAATGCAATTCCCGCTCCTGCAATGCCTCCTGCTCCTGACGCAATTCCGTGGTGCGAAGAGCAACCTGCAAGCGCAACGCACGATTCCAGAACAGCAGAAGCACGGCGATCAGTAGCGCCACAACCGACACACCACCAATCACTTTGGCATAGCCATAGCCAAGAAACCTGTCACCAGAAATGTTGATCCAGCGATCGCGAATTTCTTGGCGCTCCGACACCGTGATCGCCGCGAGCCCCTTCTCCATGATGGCGCACAAGATCGGCTCGCTGCGGGCGCAACCGATTGCCAGATTGATGTTGAACCCCACATCACCCGCCGCACGCAGGTTGGTAATGCCCTTGCTCTGGATCAGCCAACTGGCGGTCGCCATATCGATCACCGCCGCATCGGAGACGCTGAATGCCACGTCCGTCAGCGCGTTCAGGTCATCAAACTCGATCAGGGCATTCACCCTCGGCTCAAATTTTGCAAAACGCCCCGTCAGATGCTCGGTGACCGCATAGCTCCTGACCAGTGAAACCGTCAACCCGGCAAGATCGCGTTCGGTCATGGTGCCCTCGCGCTCTTTACGCACGATGATCTTATTGGGCACAGAAATATAGGCCGCCGTGAAGTCGAGAAATTCCTTACGCGCCGGTGTCGGGGTCACCGCATTAATGAGATGCGCTTCGCCGCTGCGGATACTGGCAAATGACTCTTGCAACGAGGCATAAGCCTTCTGCGCAAAACGCACACCGAGCTTCGCTTGCAACAACGTCATGTGTTCATGTGCAAGGCCGGCAGTCAAGCCGGCGGCATCTCGAAACACAAAGGGCGCATACCCTGTCTCTACCGCGAGGACGATGCGACTCTGGTTTTTGGTCAGCCAGTCGCGTTCCGCAACGGTCAGAATATCGCTGGCACTGGCTTGCTGAGGCTCCCGCGCGAAGGCAACAGGCACGGCAAAACCGCCGATCACCAGAATGCACACCATCAGGTGCACCACGGTTTTCCGCAAGCGGCATGAAAATTCTTGATACAGACAAGCCTGCATCGCGTCGCACTGTCCCACTATTTTTTATTGGTTATTATTCCGGCGCACCGGTAACACACCGGCATTTACAGACGTTGCAGCCATCCTACCGCAACAATGACCGGTAAATATTAACAGTGCATCAGCATCGATGTAATATATCTTCAGCCATAGTAATAACTATGCATTTATACATAGCCGTTGCTTTGCCGGGCTGAATTGCCGTGATCGGTGGGCGCGCAAAAGCTGCCTTGAGAAAACTCACCCCGGCAAATCAGGTTCGCCACACGCCGTCAAAATCGCTGCGCGCGCGGCATCGCGCAGCTTCAGCGCCGCACTGAAATCAGCGCCTTCTGGCATCAGCGGCGCCATGATGGTGACCCGCACAGCGCCCGGTTGCGGCAACCAGTGGCCGTCGCGCAGCACGTCGCGCGTGCCGGCCAGCGCGACGGGCAACACCGCCGCACCGTTTTGCGCGGCAATCAGGAATGCACCGCTGCGAAACGGCCGCAAGCCGGGCACGCGGGTGAAGGTGCCTTCAGGAAAAAATACCAGCGCCGCCCCCGCACCCACTTCAGCGGTGAGGCGCGCGGCATCGGCAACGCCCTGCTGAAAATCGAAACGTTCGACAAACGCACAATTCAAGCGCTGCAAAAAAATGCGGGTTACAAAATGATCTTGCAGCTCGCGCTTGGCAACAAAACGCCACCCCGAATTCGGCAACGCAGCGGCCAGCACGATGCTGTCAAGGTAGCTGGCATGATTGGCAACCAATACTTGCGCCGCACTGGGCGAGATGTTCTCCATCCCTGCCACCGTCAGACGGATGCCAGCGACGCGCAACCAGAGGCGCGCAACAGTACGGCAGATACGCCATGCAAAAGTCGACGGTGGTAACACGGCAACCGCCAACCATGTCGGCACGGCAAGAACGACAAACACCGCCACTGCCCATGCGCCCCGCAGCCACGTCATGGCGGCGCGCACGCT
>CAJAWW010000035.1 GCA_903946745.1 uncultured beta proteobacterium | reverse complement strand
TGGTCGAGTAACTCATCGATCAGGCGCAGCAGACGCAGGGTGCTGTGTTCGATACCCGCCGTGCCTTCGCGCAGGCTCAGTTTCGCCGAGCGCCGTGCCAGCATGCGGTTAAAGCCGAGGATGGTATTGAGCGGCGCGCGCAGTTCGTGGCTGATGCGTGCCAGAAAGGCCGATTTGGCCTGCTGCAGGTGTTCCGCGACCACCAGTCGTTCGGTGAGTTGGCGGGTCTGTTCGGCAAGACCGAGAAGAATGAGCGGGCTGGCCAGCAAAAAGAACAGCGTGCTGAAGTCCATGGCGGCGATCCACGGCAGCAGCCCGAGATTGGCGAACTGACGGGCGGTTTCGGTCAGCAGTGCGAGGGTGAATGCCAACAGGAAGGTGCGTGCCGCCGTGTGCCCGCGCCGCCAGGCCAGCAGGCTCAGGGCGAGCGTGGCGAGATGCAGGGCGATGGTCACCAGCGACAACACGCGCACGCCGTGGCCGTAGCTGACCAGCGCGATCAATGCACCAGCGACGGCAAGCCAGCGCAGCACCTGCAGCAGACGGTCGGCAGCCGGCAGCCAGCGCGCCGGATCAAGCGCATGGGCGACCACTTTTGCGAGGCTGAACAGGGCTGTCACGGCGAACAGAACCAGTACTTGCGGCGGCAGCGGCAAGTGTGCCGGCCAGAAATAGGTGCCCAGCAAGTTTTCGCGGCTGGCCTCCAGGCCGGCGATGGCGATCAGCAACAAGCCCAGCCAGAGATATTGCGTCTCGCGCACGCGGGCGAACACAATCAGCGCCAGGGCGCTGCTGACCAGCAAGCCGCCAAGCAGTGCGGTCAGTGGCATCAGACGCTCACCGACGGCATGGCGGTAGACATGGGGGTCCCACAACGTGGTGGCCATGTCGGTCGCGCCACGGGAATCAATGCGCAACAGCACATTGCGGCGCTCACCGGGCATCAGGCTGACCGGGAATACGGGGTCGAGCGCGATGAGGGGTTTGTCTTGCCGCGCGACGCTGCGTCCTGAATGGGTGACCTGCCAGACTTCGCCCTGTTGCAGATGCAGCGTCACCCGCTGCGTCTTGGCTGTGCCGACCACCAGCCAGCGCGTCAGTGCTTGCGTGCCGGCATTCTCCAGCGTCACCCGCAACCAGAATGCGCCGGGGTTGAAGCCGGTCACCAGTTCCCGACGTGTCGCCGGCTTGAAATCATCAAGCCGGTTAATTACCTCCTGATACGGCAGGTGGCGTTTCGGGTCGCGCAGTAGCGCCATGCGTTCAGACAGGTCGATACGCCCGGCCTGAGGGTCGATTATTACGGTTTCAGCATGCAGCCAGACGCTGATCGTTGCCAGCAGCAGGGCGATCAGGCATTGCTTCGACCAGAGGTTCAAGGTGCGCGATGCTCCTGCACCAAGTCGACCTCACGGCGGCGAAAATCGCGCGGCGCGCACTCGAAACGCTCTCTGAAAGCTGTGGCGAAATTCGCTGGCGAGGTGTAGCCACAATGGGCGGCGATGTCGGCAATCGGCGTATCGGTTTGTGCCAGCAACTGACGTGCGAGTTTCAGCCGCTGTTCGCGCAGCCAACCAAATACCGGCAGCTGGAAGGCTTCCTGAAATGCCTCGGAAAGACGCTTTTCATTGGTGCCGAGTTGCCGCGTCAGTGCCTCCATCGCAGGCGGGCTCGCCATCTGTTCCAACAACAATTTTGTTGCCGCCGCCACCAGCGCGGAGTGCCCCGGCGTTTTGGTGGCCGGCAGATCGGCAGCGGCACCCAGGCGGCGCGACAATTCAAGATGAATGCCGATGCGCGCCAACACTTCTTCTTCGCTGACAAACGGCTTGATGATGTAATCCACCGCGCCGAGTGACAGGCCTGCCAGACGATCCGCCTTGTCTTCCGCTGCGGTGAGAAAGATCACCGGAATCGACTGCGTGCGAGGATCAGCCTTCAGCCGCCGCAAGGTGCCAAAACCATCTATGCCCGGCATGCGTACGTCGAGCAGGATCAGATCGGGCTGCTTGAGCTGTGCCTTGCGATAGCCGTCCAGCCCGTCAAAACTCACCACGGTGCGCCATTTGTGCGCCGCCAACATGTCAATCAGCACACGCAACTCGGTGATCGAATCGTCGATCAGCAAGAGTGTCGGCGAGGCAGGGTGCGAGCTTGGGTAAGCGTTTGGGTAATTTTTGGCTGCAGACATCGCGGGGAATGTTGGCTGATAGTTTTGTAAGCACATGGTAGCGCCGGAATCCACCGGTTGCGGGCGCAGCGGTTCGGATGATGGCGAAAATAGTCTGTTCTGCAAAGCTTTTGGCGGCTTTTGCAAAAGTCGACGCCGGGGAGACGGTAAATAATATATTCGCTCAGGCAAAAGTCTGGGTACCTTGCGCAAAGCCAGCAGTGAAGCGCTATGTCTAATATGGTCGTGGCTGTCTAACGACACATGGCCAATGGCCACCCACAGAAAATGAAACATCCGAACCATGGTTGTTCCACGTTAAGTTGTTCAGGTTTTCATCTCACCCTGCGTCAGGGGATTGCACGATTTTGCGCGGTTTTTTGTTCGGGTTTTTGTTCGGGTTGTTGTTCAACGGTTTGTTCAATTGTCTGCCTATTTGTGTACAGCGCAGCGCCGGCGGCGGCGCTTGAACCCGTCTCGCTGCAACTGCGCTGGATGCACCAGTTTCAGTTTGCCGGTTACTACGCGGCACTGCATCAAGGCTACTACCGCGAGGCCGGTCTGGATGTCACGCTGAAGGAAGGTCATCCGGGCGTCGATCCGGTGGCGGACGTGCTCGCGGGCAAGAGCGATTTCGGCGTCGGCGTATCCAGCCTCGTCATCGACTATCTCAAAGGCAAACCGGTGCTGATGCTGGGGCCGGTGCTCCAGCATTCGCCCAACATTTTGCTGGTGCAAGGACGCGACAAAAGCCCGGGCGACCTTGCCGGTGCTGGTGCCGGTGCTGGCGGCGCAGGCAAAATTGCCTTGATGGCGGGTGACCAGGACATCGAGCTGAAAGCGATGTTCCTGAACGAAGGCATCGCCCTCGACAAGTTGCGCATCGTGGCGGATGAGCGCCACCTCGACGACTTCATAGACCTGCGTGTCGAAGCGCTCAACGCCTATGTGTCCAACGAACCTTACCGGTTGAATCAGCTTGGCATCGCCTACACCATCCTCAAGCCGCAAACCTACGGCATGGATTTTTACGGTGACGTGCTTTTTACCCGCCGTGCGCTGACAGCGCAACGCCCCGCCGTCGTCGCCGCCTTTCGCGCGGCCACGATGCGCGGCTGGCAGTACGCCCTGGATCATCCGCACGAGATCATCGACCTGATTCTGGAACGCTACAACAGCCAGAAAAAAACGCGTGAGCATCTGACCTACGAGGCACGCGCGTTACATCGGCTCGTCAATCCCGAAATCATCGAGATCGGCCACAACAATCCCGGCCGCTGGCAGCACATTGCCAGTACCTACCAGCGCTTCGGAATCGTTGACGCCAATAAACCGCTCGACGGCTTTTTCTACCAACAGGAACACAAGGTTGATCTAACCCGTTTTTACTGGGCGTTCGCGCTGGCCATGGTCGTCATACTGCTGGCCGCTGGTGTCGCCTTCGTTATTCATCGCATCAACCGTCGCCTGGCGCTCGCCCTTGGCGAGATATCGCTCAGTGAGGAACGCCATCGGGTTATCTTTCAAGCCTCGGCCTCGGCAGGTATCGTCTGGCGCGATGGCTTTATCGTCACCGACTGGAACCGGCAGGCCGAAGCCGTGTTCGGCTGGAAGCGTGAGGAGGTGCTCGGCCGGCCATTCATCGAATTTCTGCTGCCGGCGAGCGAACAACAGCGCCTGACACCAGAGCTTTCGCGCATGATTCAGGACAATGTCCTGCCCCACAGCATCAACAACAATCTGACGCGTGACGGCCGCACCATCACCTGCGAGTGGTTCAATGCCTGGCTGCCCGAACGGCCGGGAGAGCCGCTTGAGATTGTGTCACTCGCGATCGACATTACCGAGCGGCGGCGACTGGAGGAGCAAATCCGTCAGCTGGCCTTCTTCGATCCGCTCACCCGGCTGCCCAACCGCCGGCTGTTGCAGGATCGCCTCGGTTGCGCCCTGGCCGCCGCACGTCGTGATGGTCATTACAGTGCGCTGATGTTTCTCGATCTCGACAACTTCAAACCGCTCAACGATACCCATGGGCATGAAGTGGGCGACCTGTTGCTGATCGAGGTGGCGCAACGACTCAAAGCCTGCATGCGCGATACCGACACGGTCGCACGTTTTGGCGGGGATGAGTTCGTCGTGCTGTTGGGCGATCTGGATGCCGACGAGACTCTGGCGCGCGATCAGGCCGCAGGCGTCGCGAACAAGATTCTCGGCTGTCTGGCAGAACCCTATTGGCTTACGTGCAAAGGCGGGGCACTTGCATTCGAGCACCGTTGTTCGGCCAGCATCGGTGTGGCGCTATTTAACGACACTACCGATGAAGAGGCGTTATTTCGTCGTGCGGATAACGCGATGTATCGTGCCAAACAAAGCGGACGCAATGGCGTCGTGTTCGATCCTGCAGAGGCCTGCTATTCCGTCACTGCGGGAGCATTGCCGAGGGTATCGACACGCTCTGAAGTGACCGCAGGCAGCGGATCAGCATAAACCTTAAAACCTCTGATGCCGGCCGTTATTCCGCCACCGTCGCGCCGAGCACCTGGCTGCCGACACGCACACCGTCCTTCACACCCGACGCCGGCCACGGCAGCCCTACGCGTCCAACTTCACCCGGACGCAAGCTATCGATCCTGGCTGTTTCACGCCCTCGCGCTGAATGGGTCACGCCCACCGCAATGCGACTAACACGCACACCTGAGTTGTTTTTGACCAGCAACAGCAGTTGATCGCGCTCGCCGCGCTCGATGCTGGTGGCAAGATAACGCCCCGGGTTCGCCGGCAGATCAAGGCGCGCCAGGGCGATACCCGCACTCTTGCCGGTGTCATCGCGCGCCTGCGCCGCCAGACGGAAATGTTCAACGGCCTGATCGCGCTCACCGCGTGTCTGACGCATCTGCCCCATGGCGTAATGCCCTTGCGCCGTTGGCAACAGGCTATTGGCCCGGTTGAAGTCGACTATCGCCAGTTCGACGTCGCCACGTTTTTGGCGCAACTTGCCACGTCCGAGATAAAAGTCGTAGAAATCCGGATTGAGCCGGATCGCCTCGCTGTAGTCGGCTTCAGCCTCCTTCGGCTGGCCCATCTGGGTGCGTGCGTCGCCACGCAAACCATAGAACAGCGCCTCGCGCGGCTCGATTTTCAGCGCCGCATCAGCCAACTGCAAGGCCTTGGCTGCCTCTTTATTTTTTAATACCTTCTGACCCTCATCGTAATTTTTATAGGCCTCACGGGTCTTCATCAGCGTGGCGATCTTCGCCTGATATTCCTTCTCGCCGACTTTCAACCCGGCAGGCATGCTGGCGGCCATTTTTCGGTTGGCTTCCACGCGCTCTTGTGAGGGCGGATGACTTGCGAACAGACCCTGGAGCCAATTGGGTGACTTGTCTTTGGACAGCCGCAAAAAGGTTTCCTGCAAACCGATCGCAGCGCGCGGATCGTAGCCGGCACGCTGCATGTAGATCATGCCGTAATGGTCGGCTTCAAGTTCAAGATCGCGCCCGTACTTCACGCCCAGCAAACCGGCACCGAGCCCCGCTGCAAGATCAATCACGCTTGCATAGCGATTGTCCGCTGTGGCCGCCGAAAGCACTGCAGCACCGGTCTGCAGCAGCAGACCACTTTCCATCCCGCGTGCCGCGTGCCGGCCGGCGGCGTGAACAATTTCGTGACCGATCACCGCAGCGAGTTCAGCCTCGCTTTTAAGTTCGATGAGCAAACCGCGATTCACCGCAATTTTGCCACCGGGCATGGCCCACGCGTTGGGCACCGATTCATTCAGCACCACAAATTCATAAGGCAACTGATTACGGTCACTCACGCTCGACATCTTTTGCCCGATCGCCTGCACATAGGCAGTAAGTTCGGGTTCGACGCGGTACTGGCCGCCACTTTGCTGCTGGCCGGGAATATAGTTTTTCCGGCCCATGGAAATCTCTTCCTTCTCCGAGACCAGATGCAGTTCGTTCTTGCCGGTGACGGGATTCACCGCACAACCCGCCACAATACCGGCAACAACCGTGGCGGAAATAACTGCCCACAACAATCTGGATCGGATAGCACGCATCATCGTCAACTCCCTTTCACCGCATACACCGCCGGCAGGTTGCGCCATGCGCCTTTGACGTCCATGCCGAAACCAAAGACGAAACGGTTGGGCAGACGAATACCGACAAAATCGGCGCTGATCGGCTTTTCGCGGCCGAGTTCCTTTTCGGCAAATACGGCCGTCAGCACTTCGGCCGCGCCCTGCTGTTGCAGGTGATCGCGAATCGCGGCCAGCGTCAGGCCTTCGTCCAAGATGTCATCGACCACCAGCACGATGCGTCCGCGAACGTTCGCGCGCGGCTGCACGATCCACGACAACTCACCACCGGCAATCAGGTCGCCATAGCGCGTGGCGTGCAGATAATCGAAATCCATGGGGAATGTCAGCAGCGGCAGCAACTGGCCGGTAAAAATAACGGCACCGCCCATCACTGCCAGCACCAGCGGATTGGCATCTTGCAACCGGGTGGTGATTTCGTCGGCGACACGCCGTACCGCCAGCGTCGACTTTTCGGCCGAACACAGCAGATCGGCCTCGGCCAGTAGTTCACGCGCTTCTTGGGGGCTCATAGCCGACTCATTTCATGGATTGGAGCAGCTCGGCAAATTCATTGCCGACTTCGGGATGGCGCAAACCGAACGCCACCGTGGCTTCGAGATAACCAAGTTTTGAGCCGCAATCATAACGCTTACCCTGATATCGGTACGCCAGCACCTGCTCTTCGGCCAGCAGCGCGGCGATGCCGTCGGTCAATTGAATTTCGCCGCCGGAGCCCTTGCCGAGTCTGGCAAGGTGATGAAATATGCGCGGCGTCAGTACATAACGACCGACCACCGCCAGCGTTGACGGTGCATCCTCGGGTTTTGGTTTTTCAACAATCCGCACGATCTGCTCCAGATCGTCGGTCATTTTTTTGACCTCCACGATGCCATAACTCTTGGTGTCCTCACGCGGCACCTGCTGCACGCCGATCACTGAACTGCGGTAGTGGTCATAGACATCCACCATCTGCTTCATGACCGGTGGCACCGGTGAAATCGTATCCAGCAGGTCATCCGCAAGAATCACTGCAAACGGCTCATCACCCACTACCGGTTGCGCGCAAAGCACGGCATGCCCAAGCCCCAGCGCCTCCGGCTGGCGGATGTAGATGCAGTTGATGTTCTTGGGCAACAAGTTACGCACGAACTCCAACATTTCGGTTTTGCCACGGCGCTCAAGTTCGGTTTCCAACTCGTAAGCCTTGTCAAAATGATCCTCGATGGCACGCTTGGAGCGCCCGGTCACAAAGATCATGTCGGTAACACCCGCAGCCACCGCCTCTTCCACCGCAAACTGAATCAGCGGCTTATCCACAATCGGCATCATTTCCTTGGGACTGGCCTTGGTCGCCGGCAAAAATCGCGTGCCGAGTCCGGCCACAGGGAATACGGCTTTGGTGACTTTTTTCATTCTTAAAACCTTAAATTAACCACGGGGAACACGGGGCACACGGGGAACACGGGGAAAAACATGGGATCTCGCCTTTGACTTTCCCCATGCGCCCCGTGTTCCCCGTGGTGAACTGCCTTTGACCTTTTCATACCTTCACCATCTCCAGAAACTGCCCCTCATCCAGAATGCTAACGCCCAATTGCTGCGCCTTCTCAAGCTTGCTGCCAGCCTGTGCACCGGCCACCACAAAATCCGTTTTCTTTGACACCGAGCCGGCAACCTTGCCACCGAGTGCCTCAATCATATCTTTGGCCGCGTCGCGCGTCAGTGTTGGCAGCGTGCCGGTGAGCACAAATGTTTTGCCGGCAATGGGTGAGGACACCATGGCTGCCGGTGCGCCCTCCTCCCAGCGCACGCCGGCCGCGCGCAATTGTTCGACCACTTCGCGGTTGTGCGCCTCGGCGAAAAAATGCGCCACCGAGGCAGCGACCACGGGGCCGACATCCGGCACCTGCTGCAAAACTGTTATATCGGCGTCCATCAGCGCATCCAGCGTGCCAAAATGCCGCGCCAATTCCTTCGCCGTGGCCTCGCCGACATTACGAATGCCGAGTGCGAAAATGAAACGCCCCAACGTGGTCTGCTTGCTTTGCTCAATAGCGGCAAGCAGATTTTCAGCCGACTTTTCAGCCATCCGTTCCAACCCGGCCAACGTCGCCAGTCCCAGCACACCCATCTTGTAGAGATCGGCCGGGGTCTTGATAATCGCGGCATCCACCAGTTGCTCGACCAATTTGTCGCCCAACCCTTCGACATCCATGGCGCGGCGCGAGGCGAAATGCAGCAGCGCCTGCTTGCGTTGCGCCGGGCAGAACAAGCCACCGGTGCAGCGCGCAATGGCTTCGTCTGCCGGCTTTTCGATGGACGAACCGCACACCGGGCACACCACCGGCATCGAAAAGTCGACGCTGGAGACACGGCGTCTTTCCAGCACCACGCCCACCACTTCCGGAATGACATCGCCGGCACGACGCACAATCACCGTGTCGCCGACGCGCACATCCTTGCGCCGAACTTCGTCTTCGTTATGCAGCGTTGCGTTGGTCACCGTCACACCGCCCACAAATACCGGCGCAAGACGCGCCACCGGCGTGATCGCCCCGGTGCGCCCCACCTGCACCTCGATGGCCTCAACGATGGTCAGCGCCTCTTCGGCCGGATACTTGTGCGCCACCGCCCAGCGTGGTTCTCGCGTGACAAACCCCAGCCGTTGCTGCACGCTCAGCGCATTAACCTTGTACACCACCCCATCAATGTCAAACGGCAAGCTGTCGCGCAGTGCGCGGATGCGTGCGTGAAAAGCAATCAGCCCGTCAGCCCCCTGCACCACCGCACGGTGCACGCACACTGGAAAACCCAACGCCGCCAACGCATCGAGCACGCCGCTATGGGTGGCGGGTAGCTCCCAGCCTCGGAATTCACCGAGCCCATAGGCGTAAAACGACAGCGGGCGTTGCGCCGCAATCGCCGGATCAAGCTGGCGGATACTGCCGGCAGCACCATTGCGGGGGTTTACCAAGGTCGGCCGATTGAACGCACGTTGTCGTGCGTTGTAGCGATCAAAATCCGGACGGCGCATATAAATCTCGCCGCGCACTTCCAGCACGGCCGGAATACCCAGCGCGTCACCACTGAGCCGCAACGGAATGCAATGCACGGTGCGCACATTTTGTGTCACATCTTCACCGGTCTCGCCGTCTCCGCGCGTCGCTGCCTGCACCAGAATCCCGTGTTCATAACGCAGGTTAATCGCCAGTCCATCAAACTTCAGTTCGGTAGCGTACTCAATCATGGCGTCGCTGTCGGATAGACCCAACTCGCGCCGCACCCGCCCATCAAACGCACGGGCACCGCTCGGTTCGGTATCGGTCTCGGTGCGGATAGACAGCATGGGCACGGCATGGCGTACCGGGGCAAACTCTGGCAAGGGGCGGCCACCCACACGCCGGGTGGGTGAATCCGCCGATGTCAGCTCAGGATATTGCTGCTCCAGCGCCTGCAACTCACGGAACAGTCGATCGTATTCGCCATCCGGAACGCTCGGCGCATCGAGCACGTAGTAAGCGTGATCGTGACGTTCGATTTCGTGCCGCAACGCATCGATGCGGGCAGCCGCCGGCAACTGAAGCAAGTTGCGCTCAGGCAAACAGGCGCAAGGCGCGCGTGCCACCCGGTTCGATGCCGGCGTTGCGCATGCTCTGCTGCAGTTCGATGGTTTTAGCGCGGATGCCGGTAATCATGGCCTCGGCCAGCGGCACGCGCTGCGCGTCAACCAGCACCCCACCCAGCACGCGGGTCATTTGCCGTCCCGCACTCAGCATCTGGTCGAACGCGGCGGCGCCATCAACACAGCGCGGTACATCCAATGTCAATGTGAGCCCCGGCGCGGACAAGGATTTGAGCGACTCCGGATCAAAGCGTTCCTGCCCCATGTTGGCAAGCGAAAACAATTCACTGCCTGCCGTATCGCGGGCGTGGAAGCGGCCATCGGTACCCAGAGAAAGGCCACCGGCTTCAGCCACGCCACGCAGACGGGTGCCAATAAATACGCCGCCACTCGCTTCAACAATGTGCACAGAAAACTGAATATCGACACTGGCGCAAAACTCATCCAGCGCGGCAGCGCGCATCAGCACGTCGCCACGCACAGGCAGTTCCACCGCAGCACCCGCTTGCGCGGCAATCTGGGCGACTCCATCCATAAAACGCCCCAGATCGCCATCTGTCGCCGCGCCTCGCCGGTCGGCCAGTTGCAGCGCGGCAACCCACTCGCCATAAGATACAGAACTTTCGGCATCCACCAATACCCATCCGGATGTGGCGTCTGCGCGGCCCAGCCAACGCAGCGGTTTGGTCAACAGCGGCGACCATTCCATCTGCATGGAAAAAACAGTTGATGCCGGAATACCTGCATCAACAGAAAAACACAGCACACAATCCACGGCCGGATCAGCCCATTGGGCAGGCAAGCCGGTGTCTGGCGCAGGTCTGGATTCAGGTGACACGGCAGCACTGGAGAGATCAGTACGTTGCGGCCGGGGTTCTTGCTGGGGTTCTGGCACCACAGCCGCCACCATGCGTGGCTCGATGCGTGGCTCGGTGTATTCGGCTGGCGCAGAAAACTGTCCGGGTTTTATTCCGGCTACGGGTCGCGGTAGTGATTCCGCAGGCTCATCAAGCAGCGCATCGGGTTGATCGCTGCGTAACAGCTTTTCGGCGGTTTTGCGATGTTTGCGTTCCTGCCAGACGTTGTAGCCCCAAACGATGGCCACGGCCAATGCGCCGGCGCCGATCAGGGAAATTTGCAGTTCGCTAAGTGCCATCAGGCCACCTTTTGTTCATCGGCGAGGCGTAAGGCCTCGTCCATATCAACTTCCACGATGCGCGACACGCCCTGCTCCTGCATGGTCACGCCGATTAACTGCTGCGCCATTTCCATGGCGATCTTGTTATGCGAAATAAATACGAACTGTGTCTGTACCGACATGCGCTTGACCATCTCGCAAAAGCGCACAGTGTTCGAATCATCCAGCGGCGCATCAACCTCATCAAGCATGCAAAACGGTGCCGGGTTGAGATTGAAAATAGCAAACACCAGCGCAATCGCTGTCAGCGCCTTTTCACCGCCAGAAAGCAGATGGATGGTTGTGTTTTTCTTGCCCGGCGGTTGCGCCATGATCTGAATGCCGGCATCGAGAATCTCGTCTCCGGTCAAAATCAGCCGTGCCTCGCCACCGCCGAACAACTGCGGAAACAGCGTACCAAAATGACCATTCACACTGTCATACGTTGACTGCAACTGCTCACGCGTCTCGCGGTCGATACGGCGAATCGCGTCTTCCAGCGTGCCGATGGCTTCGTTCAAATCGCCCGATTGCGCATCCAGATAGCCCTTGCGTTCCGTTGCGGTTGACAGCTCTTCGAGTGCGGCCAGATTAACCGGCCCCAAGGTCTCAATTTCATTGTTCAGGCGCGTGATGTCGCCTTGCAAGCTGGCGTCGCGCAGGTTGCCCGCCAGGTCTTCGGCAAACGGCGCTTCGTCGGCCTCGGTCAATACATGCACCTCGGCCAACCGCTCACGGAACTGCTCTTCGTTCAACTGCGCGGCCTGCGCCTTGAGCTTGAGGTCGTTAATACGCTCACGCAGCGGATTAACCCCCTGCTCCAACCGCAGGCGCTGCTCGTCAAGACTACGCAGTTCGCCCGCTGCGGATTCGAGCACATTGCGCCGTTCCGCCAGTGCAGATTCTCTGGTCTGCCGGCCGTCCAGCGCACTGTGCAATTGCTCTTGCAGTACGGCATCGCTGATGCCGGCGACTTCGGTGCGTGCAGTCGCGGCTTCAGCGGCGATACGCGCCAACTGACTGACCGCCGTAGTCAGCGCACGGGCGTTGTCCTCCAGTTTCGACAGACATTCGCGCTCTGAAAAACCGGCCTCCTGCGCTTCCCGCGCCAACTGCGTTTCCAGCGCGCGCGCCTCGCGCAACGCGGCATCGCGCTGGCGTTGCACGTCCAGCGCAGCGTCCAAGCGCTCGCGCACTTCACCGAGCCGTTCGCGCGTCACATCAGCCTCGGTCTCGGCACGTTCGCCGCGTACCCTTTCGGTGTCTTCCTGACGCTGCAACTCGGCCAGATCGCCATCGATCTGCGCCGAACGTTCTTCAAAACGAGTCTGCGCCTGCGTGAGCTTCAATGCCTCGACATGCGTCGCATGCACGGCCTGCTGTGCATCCTGTGCCGCGCGGCGAGCCGTAGCCAGTTGCGACTGCTGCTCGGCCAGCGCCTGCTCAGAGCCCTGCTGCACCTCACGCGCGGCATCCTCGGCCTCGGCACGCGCGATCAACAACGCGGCCAGATCGTCGATCTCGCGTTGCCGCTCGATAACGCCGTGGGTTTTCGCATCCGGCACATACAGCGTGAGACCCGCAGGTGTGCGTAAATGCCCGGCTGCTGAAACATGAACCTCAGCGGCGGCCGGTGCTGCCAATGACAGATCCGCAGCGGCCACCACACCCATCAGCCATTCATCGAGCACCGCCGACCAGCGCGGGTCGCTGCAGCGCACCATGGTGCGCAACGCATGACTGCCGGTATGCGGCAAACCAACCGCAACATTCGCATTCGCATTAGCATCGGCGAGCGCCAGAGCAAGAATCGCCGGCGGCGGCGCGGCGAGTGCAGCACGCAGCGTATCGGCATTTGCCAACAGCGCCGAAAAGCGTTCACGCAACACCGATTCGACGGCGGTTTCCCAGCCGGCATCAACCTGAATCGACTGCCACAGCGGCTTGGCGTCAGCAAGATTGCGCGCCTTGAGCCAGTCGCCAATTTCACCGCTTTGCGCCACTTTGGCCTGCAACTGCACCAGCGCATCATGCCGGGCGCGGGTTTCGGTGAGACTGCGATGCGCCGTCTGCAACGCCTCGCGCGCTGCACGCAACCGTGACTCTGTCTCGGGTACAGCGGTCTGTAGCGTGGTCAGGCGCTCCTGCGTGAGCGTCAGCGCCTCTTCGGCACGCGCCTCGCTTTCCTGCGCTGCTGCCAGCAGCACGGCATCAGGTGCCCCCAGTGCCTGCCGGTCTTGTTCCAGCCGGCCTCGCCGTTGCGCCAGATTCTCCTGCGCGCGCTGCGCGTGTCCACGGTCGGCTTCCGCCAGTCGCAAAGTCTGTTCAGCTTCGCTCTGTGCACGCCGCGCTTCGGTCACCGAAGCCGCTGCCGTCTGCACAGCGGCTTCGGCCTCAGGCAGATGCGCGGCCGCTTCCTCGTGACGCTCACCGGCGGTCTCGGCACGGATGCGGGCGTTATCGAGCAGCGAACTCCAGCGCGCCTCTTCCGCATCGAGCGCGGCCTGCTGCGTGGTCCAATGCGTGTTTTCGACACCAAGCTGCATCAGGCGCGTCTCAAGCCGCGCGCGTGAATCACCCAAATGCTTAAGTTCCGACTCCAGCCGGCTGACCTCAGTGTTGGCCGCGTACATCTCTGCCTGCGCCGCGTGCAAGGTATCCGACGCCAAAAAATGTGCCTCGCGCGCATGTTCGACACGCGCTTCGATTTCACGCAGTTGTGCGGTTTCACCTTCGACGCGATTAACCGCCTCTTCGACCTGCTGACCCAAACGCTGCGCGTCATTACGGGCATCGTTGCGCTTTTTCAGCCACAACAGCGTCTGCTTGCGCGACACCTGTTCGTGCAGGCTGCGGTAATGGCGCGCCACCTCGGCCTGGCCTTGCAGACGCGTCACCTGCGTATCAAGTTCGTTGCGGATGTCATCCACGCGGGCAATGTTCTCCCGCGCGTCTTCCAGCCGGTGTTCGGTTTCCTTGCGGCGTTCCTTGTATTTGGTCACGCCCGCCGCTTCTTCGAGGAAGAAACGCAGTTCGTCGGGCTTGGCTTCAACGATGCGCGAAATCATGCCCTGACCAATGATGGCGTAAGCGCGCGGTCCCAGACCTGTGCCAAGGAAGAGATCGATCACATCACGCCGCCGCACGTGCAGGTTGTTGATGTAATAGCTGGAATTGCCCTCGCGGTCGAGTACGCGCTTGACCGTGATTTCGGCATATTGTGACCACTGGCCGGCCGCACGCCCCTGCGGGTTGTCGAAAAACAGCTCGACGCTGGCGCGGCTGACTTCCTTGCGATTGCCGGAACCTTTGAAAATCACGTCCTGAATCGATTCCCCACGCAGTTCAGAGGCTTTCGATTCGCCCAGCACCCAGCGCACGGCGTCAATAATATTGGATTTTCCGCAGCCGTTAGGGCCAACCACACCGGCCAACTGGCCGGGGAACAGCACGGTAGTGGGCTCGACAAATGACTTGAAGCCCGCAAGTTTCAGCTTGGTTAAACGCACAGAGGGGGGAACCGATCAAAAGAAGGCAAAAAAATGATTTGAAGCCCGGCCATTATAATCATTCCCGTTATCCATACCCCGTCCGCACCGCATGACAACCCAAGCCCAAAAAACGCTGGAAACCTTCGCCAACCCCGCGCCGCACCGCGATTACCAGATCCACATGGAGATTCCGGAGTTCACCTGTCTGTGCCCTAAAACCGGGCAGCCGGATTTTGCTGTCCTCACACTCGACTACATTGCCGACAAACTGTGCGTGGAGCTAAAAAGCCTGAAACTCTATGTCTGGAGCTTTCGTGATGAAGGCCATTTTCATGAAGACGTGACCAATCGTATTCTCGACGATCTGGTCAAAACCATGAAACCACGCTTCATGCGACTCACGGCACGCTTTTATGTTCGTGGCGGGATTTTTACCAATGTGGTTGCCGAACATAGAAAAAAAAGCTGGAAGCCCGAGCCAAAAGTTGAACTGGCAGATTTCTGCAACCAGTCCAACACACGCAACTGAGCAAAAGTGCAGGGGAGCCGGCTATCACTCATTCGACCTCGGCACACGACCCGAACCGCCCCACGGCTTTATCGCCAACCGCACGCTTTCGTTAACTCTTGACAAGAACAACGGTGCCTTGATTTCGTCAAGATATTGATCCGTTGCGATCCGGGAGCCCTGAAAATACCCATAGTCATCGATGATGACCACCCCTCCATCCGACACAAGGGGGTAAAGATGCACCAACTCGTGATAGGTGGAGGCATAGAAATCGGTATCCAGCCGCAAAATCGCCACGGTCTCGGGTGAACCTGCGGGCAGAGTCTCCTCCACCATGCCTTTTACAAACACAAAGTTTTCTTTCGGGTAACCGGATGAGAACACAATGTCACGAACTTGCTCCAGCGTACCGCCGAACCCCCAGTTGGGGCCACTAGGGTTCGCTGCCCGCTCACTTTCCCATTCAGTGATTGCCGGCATCCCGCTGTATTCCCGGTCAATATCTTCCGGTTCGGACATGCCATTAAAGGTATCGTAAAGATAAATACGGCGCCCTGTATCACCGAAATGAGCCAGCGCCAGCGCCATCAAAAGTACCGAACCGCCATTCCAGACACCGCACTCCACCAAATCTCCTGGAATTCTGTGCTCCACGATGTATTGAACCGCTTTGTAAAGACTCCAGGGTGCCTCCGCTCCGTCCAACATGGTAATCGTGTGACGAGACACCTTGGGCAGAACTTCAATGAAGAACGGGTCGGTAATATCCGGGTATTCGTATACTTTCCCGCCGATTTCAATTGCCAGCCAGCGCGTTAGTGCAGGCGGAGGCGGAAGCACTGAATGACCAGACTGACCGCCTGAATTGATGCGCGCCAGGACATCGACCAGTTTCGTCCATCGCAACGTTGAGGTACGCTGATTGGCGTCAACATTACCGTGCCAGTCGAGATACAACGAGACAGCAAGATCAATATTGCCAACGCCGACAAATAATTCCAGCGATTCCACAAGCGTTTCAAATGCGAGCTTACCGCTCTTCGCCATATCAAAAATTGATCTGACTCTGTCGACCACTTCAGCAGATGCCACAGTTACTCCCCGGTACTCTTGGCTTGCGCCGTTCAAACAAGAGAATAAGCCTCAATCGATCACAAATCGAAACTGATCGCGACTGAGTCCGCCAAAGAAGATGGTGTCGTCGAGCGCCAGAACCACCTCGCTCACCGGCGACTCGATTTGCGCATTGAGAAATGTGCCATTGGTCGAGCCAAGATCACGCAAAACCGCTTTACGATCGACGATGCCGACCCAAGCGTGCTGATTTGATACGCGAGAATCAGTAATCACGATATCACTTTGCGGATCGCGTCCCACAGTAATACCGGCTGCCGACACCTCGAAACGACTTCCCTTATTAACTCCGGCAACGCAAATCAGATGGGCAGACGATCCTGCCGGTAAGACTGTTTCGACACGCTTTTTCGCTGTGACTGCGCCACGGGCGGGCTCCGCCGAAAATAGGATTCGGGTGGCATTGGGATCAAAGGGATCTACCGGCTGCGAAGCCGCCTGCTCACCCATGGATTGACTCGCCACAGGTGTAACCGGGGCGGAAATGGCAGACCCCGCAACCCCGGTACCCCCGCCTTTCTGACGTAAATTTCGCGGGCGCGCGCTCGCCACACTAAACCCAACGCCCACCAGAACAAGAGCGAATATTCCCCAAAAAATATATTGCTTGAGCACCGACAAAATTCCTTCTAAATGAATCAAATGACCGTCAAACACCTGTGGCAACTGCGCCAACCATGCCAACAACATTCACCGGAATGACAAAATTAAAATTTTACACGTGTTTTCATAAAAAAATGACAAACGCTTTCTATTTCCCATCACCACAGCAACCAGAAAAACCCTGTTGATCGAGCCGCTTGTTCACCTTGAAAATACGGGCTAGACTCATGTACATGCTTTCGGAGGCCACGCCGCCATGATCCATCCAATGAAACTGCCAAAAATGCTTTTCGGCCTCGGCACGGCCATGATGATTATCAACAGCACTGCATTCGCGCAGGACGTCAGCATCGATGATGTCGCCCGTAACCCGGTAATCGCCAATTACAAAGGCTATGCCGAGTTCAAAATGGCGCATTACGATGTCGCCCGCCAGATATGGGAGGCGCTCGACCGCATCAATTATTCCGAAGGCGCGTTCAATCTCGGCATTCTCGCCGAGGACGGACTAGGCGAACCCCGCGATCCGGTACGGGCGATTGCCATGTACGAGCGCGCCGCCGGTCTTGGCAGTGCGCGCGCCACCTACCGACTGGGCAAGCTCTACTGGTTTGGCGCTCCGGGAATCCTGCGCGACTCCGACAAAGGTCGAAAATATCTTGAAATGGCCGCTGCCGGCGGCGACAAAGAGGCTGCCAACTGGCTGCAAGCTGGCGCACCCGGCGGCGCACTGAATGACGCCGATATGGCAGAAAGTCGCGGCGACTATGCTGCCGCAGCAAAAGCGCTGACTGCGGCGGCGGAAGTCGGCGATATCATCGCGCAAACCCGGCTGGCCTGGTACTACGAAGCCGGACGCGGCGTTACACGCAGCCTTGAACAAGCCGCCTACTGGTTCGGTCGCGCAGCGAATTCAAATCAGGGCGGCAGCGGCGAAGCCATGTACGCACTGGCCGTCATGCATCGTACCGGTGCCGGCATGCCGCAAGACACAGAGCGCTCGCTCGACTGGCTACGGCGCAGCGCCCAGGCTGGCTATGCTGCGGCCATCGCCGAGCTTGCGGCCATGGAAAAACCACCATCCGGGACTCGTTATTGATTTCCTTCCGAAAGCCAGCCGCCAGCGCCAGCGCACACAACTCGCACAAACCTCGCACAAACCTCGTGCTGCTGAAGCGCATTCGGCCTGATAAACCTCAGAAATACCTATGGAATTACCCTCATGGTCGAGGGTAATACTCCTCTGCTTTCCGTGTATGGTGCCGTTATTACAGTCGGGATAGACGTTTGTCACCTCGGAATCAGACTTTTGGAAGCCCCCATGACCCTAACTTCCCTCACTTCTTCATCGACCTCCCGCATCGGGCAACGGACGCTGCGGCAAAGCCTCCTGATCGGCGCGCTGATTTTGACGGGCTGTGCCAGCGTCGATCCCATTCCATTGGACGAAGCGGCGCTCAATACCCAGGCCAAAACCGACCGGAGTGACGCCCAGCGCGATGTTGATCCCATCAAAGGCGCAATCAGCCTGGAAGAAGCGCTCGCCCGCGCACTCAAATACAACCTGGATCGCCGCACGCGGATGATGGAAGAAGCCATCGCCTTCAACCAGTTCGACGCCAGCAAATATGACATGCTGCCCAAACTGGTGGCATCGGCCGGCTATCGCACCCGCAGCGAATTTGCCTCGACCACATCAAACCTATCGTCCAGCCCCTCCATCTCCAGCGAAAAAGATCACGCCGTCAATGATCTTGGGCTTACATGGAATCTTCTGGATTTTGGTCTTTCGTATTCCAACGCCACACAAAATGCCGACCGTGCATTAATCGCCGTCGAGCGCCGACGCAAGGCCATGCACAACCTGATGCAGGATGTACGCTCGGCGTTCTGGCGTACCGCCAGCGCACAAAAACTGCGTGGCGAAGTTAAAAGTGCCATTGCCGTCGCCGAACTTGCCCTGACCGACGCCCGCACAGCCGAAGCCGAGGGTCTGCGCTCGCCGCTGGATTCCCTGCGCTATCAGCGCCAAGTGTTAGAAAACCTGCGTTTGCTGGAAGCCATCGATCAGGAACTCTCCACCGCGCGCGTTGAACTCGCCAACCTCATCAATGTCCCGCTGGCAGTCGATCTCAAGGTCACAGAGCCCGTCGAGATCTTGAGCAGGCGCATGCTCGAACTGCCCGTCGAAATCATGGAAAACGTTGCCATCGCCAAAAATGCCGATCTGCGCGAACAGTTTTATAACACCCGCATCGCCAGCGAAGAAACCCGGAAAACCCTGCTCAGGCTATTCCCAAGCGTCAGTTTCAACGTCAATGCCCGAAACGATAACGATAAATATCTGGTGCATAACAGCTGGAGCGATGCCGGCGTGCAGATCTCGTTCGGCTTGCTCAATCTACTCTCGGCACCCACGCAGATCCGTCTGGCTGAAGCCGGCGTCGCGCTCGCCGATCAACGCCGGGTTGCCACACAGATGGCGATTCTGACGCAGATACACATTGCACGTCTGCAATACGCCAACGCCATCCAGCAATACCAGCGTTCCGACGCCATCTGGAAAGTTGACGACCGTATCGGCCGCCACATCACCAACCGCGAACAAGCCGACGCTCAAAGCAAACTCGATAAAGTTGCCAACAACACCGCCGCCATTCTGAGCCAACTGCGCCGTTACCAATCGCTCGCCCAGGCCCATGCCGCATCCAGCAAACTGCAAGCCACCATCGGCATGGAACCAGAGATTTCCAGCGTACAAGAAATGAGCTTGAAGGATCTCCAAGCTGTGATCGGCACCGCCATCAAGCGTTGGGAAAACGGCGAATTGCCCGGCGGTGAAAAGTTCGCAACAACGCAACCAAACGCCGAACCAGCAGCCACAGCACTGGCCGTACCGGCAACAAATGTGGCCGCCGTCGTTGCCAACAAAGACCAACCTCAACGGCCGGCAGCAGCCCCCACGCTCTACCCCGCACCCGTCAAGCTATCGTCCGCCCCGCTGAAGCTCATCACCGACACCAAGCTCTCGCCTAGGAAAATTGAGCGCACCGGGACAACCAAAAAATGGGTCGTCCAATTAGGTGCTCACCGCTACCCGAATCTGGCGCAAGAACTCGTTCGACGTGCAGGCACTGTCGAACTGCCGGTTTTTGTCGAAACGATTGAAGAAGGCGGTGCCACACTCACCAAAGTGCTGGCCGGCCCCTTCGCCACCCGTCAGGAAGCGAGATCCGCACGAAACAAACTCGTCGATCAAGGATTACAAGGCTTCGTGAGATCGCTATAGCACAACTGATCCAATCGCACTATGAAGATCGCCTATCAGCAAACCAACTCACGACGAATCACACAATGGGCGGGGCGCGTTTGCCTGCTTGTAATCACGGGCATTCCTTGTAGTTACGCCGCCGAACCCCAACGCGCTCCGGCGGCAGTGGTTGCACAAACGGCTGCACCGCCCGTAGCGACAACTGGAACGACAAGCGGAGCGACATCTACAGCAATAGCCCCCCCCAAACCCAGCCTTGAACAGCGCGAAATTCGCGCCCAACTCGCTCCGCATCGCTTCACCACCCTGGCTGCCGAAATTGGCGCCAAAATCAACCGATTGCCCGTCAAGGAAGGCGGCGCCTTCAAGGCCAGACAAACACTGGTCATTTTCGACTGCTCGATACAGCACGCCCAACTCAACAGAGCGCGCGCCACACTCGCCGGGGCTGACACCACCTACAACGCCAACAAGCGCCTGATCGAACTCGGCTCGGTCGGCAAAGTCGAGCTGGACGTTTCCGAAGCCGAAGTCATGAAAAATCGCGCCGAAGTTGCCGCCACGAGCACCATGCTGGGCAAATGCAGCATTTCTGCACCGTTTGCGGGGCGCGTCACCGAGCAAAAAGTGCGTGAGCAGCAATATGTTCAGCCCGGCCAGCCGATCATGGAAATCATCGACGACAGCGTGCTGGAAATTGAATTTCTGGTGCCAAGCAAATGGCTGGCCTGGATCAAACAAGGCACCAAATTTCAGGTAAGCATCGACGAAACCCGCAAGGATTACCCGGCGCAAGTGCTACGCATCGGCGCAAAAGTTGACCCCGTCAGCCAGTCGGTCAAACTGGTCGCCGCCATTGACGGCAAGTTTCCTGAACTAATTGCCGGCATGAGTGGGCGTGTCAATTTAGCGCCTCCGCCGGGGATGTGACGTACTATTACTAACCGCTCCTCCGCTGCACCCTCTCGTAAAGGAATCCCGACTATGAACCGAGTCTTTCACACAGTCTGGAATGAAATTTCCCGCACCTATGTGGCGGTGGCCGAAAGCGTCAAGCGGCAGGGCAAGTCGTCAAAAGCCGGGGGGCAGGAAATCATTGTCACCACAATGGCCACCACACCCCGAGGCAGCCCCACCCAACACCGGGGGATTCAACGCGCACGACCCATGATGCTGGCACTGGAAGCGCGGATCATGTTTGACGGCGCCGCAGTCGATACGGCTGTAGCAACCGCAACTGCAACAGCCGACGCGCATGAC
>CAJAWW010000034.1 GCA_903946745.1 uncultured beta proteobacterium | reverse complement strand
CGTCTGGCGTCACCCATGTGCGGCAATTCAATCTGCCAGGATCGTCGTTACTTGGCGCGCTACATGCCGAAACTGGAAGACTGGTTTCACTACCGCAACCTTGATGTGTCGACGCTCAAGGAACTGTGCAAGCGCTGGAAGCCGGAGCTGGCCAAGGGGCTCAAGAAGCACGGTCGTCACGAGGCGCTGGCGGATATCATGGAATCGATCGACGAATTAAAGTATTACCGCGAGCACTTTCTCAAGCTCTGAACTAGTCCGCCCGCCGATACAGGCGCATTTCCTCGCTCTTGTCGCCGGGACGTGAGGTTGCCAGCACTGCCCGCCATCCGGGTAATGTTTTTTCTGCGCCCTGTCTGGCTTGCACGATCATGAAACGGCAGTGTTGGGCGTGGTTGCGGCTGACAGTGCGAATGCCCGAAAAATAGTCCAGCGACGCGCGCTGCGCCAGCCCCAGGTTGCGCCGGGCGATGCAGCCATCGTAGCCGGCCAGCGCCTGTGAAAAGTCGACGCTGACGCTACGGTAGGTTTTGCCGTGGTCGATCCATGGCAGCCACAGGGCGATCAGTAAGACCCATACTGTTGTCATGCCGACACTCCAGCGCGCGGCGGCTCGCCAGGGCGAACGCGGCGTGCGTACCATCACCACGATCCAACCGACGCTGGCGGCAATTGCCAGCAGCAGCGCGGGTACGGACAACATTGCGACGAAATCGGGTGCGGGCTTGCTGAAGTTTTTGGCCACGCGGGCGGGTTCGCCGGTCAGTATGGCAATGCCACCGAGCCAGATCAATCCACTTAACAGCGTGAATGTCATCATGCCGAACCAGTCAAAGGCATTGGCCGCGCCGCGCTTTAGCCGCCCGGCGCCGGTTGCGGCCAGCAAGGTCAGTGGCACTAGCGCGGGTAACAGCGATGTCAGTTTTGGATCATTAACCAAAAAGTGCAGCAGTGCCACGAGGGCGGCAGTCAAGGGCAGCAGTGTGGGTGGTTGCCAGAGTCGGCGTCGCTCCAGCCACACCGTCCACAGCGCCAGCGGCAGCACCGGCCAGCTGGCCCACGCCATCAGTTCGAGATGCCGTAACGTAAAGCTTTCGTGCGCTGAGAGGTTGCCCAGTTCCGCAAACCACCACAGATCGAATAGCACGGACGAATGCTGGTGGAGCAGCCATGGCCAGGGGAATGCCATCATTGCAGCGACCGCGAGTGCGACCAGCCCGGCGGCATGGTTTCGCTGTGTGCGCCATGCCGGATGAAGTTGCACTAGCGCGGTGACCGTAGCCGGCACAACCGTGCCCGCCAGTCCGGTGCCGAGAAAGCACAACCCGATGCCGGCGCCGACGATGAGGCCACCATGCACGGGGCGTTGCCGCCACTGTAATAGCCCGAAAAGCGTGACCGCAAAACCGGTGAGGGTAACGATGGCTGGTTGTGCGTCGTGTAGCGGAACCAGCAAGCCCAGCGTGCCGATGGCCATCATGGGCGCCGCCAAACCGGCGCTGGGGCCGAAGAGGGTGCTTGCGGTGCGTGCCAGCATGGCCAGAAGGGCGGCGGCAAACACGCTGGATGCGAGTCGCGCGGCATCGTGCCAGGGCATCAGCCAGCCGAATAGTTTTCCGCACAGCGCGGCGACCCAGTGATACAGGGGCGGCGAGGCAAGCCAGGGGTCGCCAGCGATGCGCGGCACCAGCCAGTTGTCTTTGTTCATGCCGAAGGCGGCACCCAGATGCAGGGCATCGTCGTTTTTCCATGGATCGTGACCGAACACGCCGGCGAGCAGCCAGATTGCGCACAAGGCCAGCACACCAAGCTGTGCGAGCCGTGTGGTGGGCAGGTCTTTGCGCTGGGTCAGGAAGGGCATGGGGCTTTACGGAACCATGAAAAAAGGCAGCCCGCAGGCTGCCTTTTATTGTCAAAAAGGCGACAAAAGGCGGCTTATGCGGCCTTTTTGTTGTACTTCTTGTTGAAGCGCTCGACACGGCCTGCGGTGTCAACGATCTTTTGCTTGCCGGTGTAGAACGGATGGCAGGCGGAGCAGACTTCAATGTTCAGCGGTTTGCCGCTGGTGGAGCGGGTCTTGAACTTGTTGCCGCAGCTGCAGCTGACGTCGATTTCGACGTAGTTGGGGTGAATGCCTTGTTTCATGTTCGTATCCTTACCTACCTGAACCTACCTAAAGGGGCGCTCGCAAGGAGCAAAAGCGCGATCCGTGAATTTGGCGAATCGACAGAACGCAGGATTATGCTCGGATTCTGGTGCGCTTGCAATTCAAATTCAATTCAATACTGAATCAGCTTCTGCGCATCGCGTCAAAGAATTCCGGATTGTTCTTGGTCGCCTTGACCTTGTCGAGCAGGAATTCCATGGCTTCCATGTCGTCCATGTTGTAGAGCAGTTTGCGCAGAATCCACATTTTCTGTAGCACATCGGGCTTCAACAGTAATTCTTCACGGCGGGTGCCGGAACGGTTGACGTTGATGGCGGGGTAAACGCGTTTCTCGGCCATCTTGCGGTCGAGATGGATTTCCATGTTGCCGGTGCCTTTGAACTCTTCGTAGATCACGTCGTCCATGCGCGAACCGGTATCGATGAGCGCAGTGGCGATGATGGTCAGCGAGCCGCCCTCTTCGATATTGCGTGCCGCACCGAAGAAACGTTTGGGTTTTTGCAGGGCATTGGCATCCACGCCGCCGGTCAGCACCTTGCCGGAGGCCGGCTGCACGGTGTTGTAGGCGCGTGCCAGACGGGTGATGGAATCGAGCAGGATGACCACGTCGCGCTTGTGTTCGACCAGGCGCTTGGCTTTTTCGATCACCATTTCGGCGACCTGAACATG
>CAJAWW010000033.1 GCA_903946745.1 uncultured beta proteobacterium | reverse complement strand
TTCATTCAGGATGTGACCATTCTCGCGCTGGCTTCACTGGCTGAAACCCGCGATAACGAGACCGGCAACCATCTTCGCCGCACGCAGCACTACGTGCGCGCACTGGCAGAGCATCTGCAACGTCACCCGCGCTTTTCGCTACTGCTTACGCGCACCAATATCGAACTGATCTACAAGTCGGCTCCCTTGCACGATATCGGCAAGGTCGGCATTCCGGACAGCATCCTGCTTAAACCCGGAAAGCTGACCGATGAGGAATTTTCGGTGATGAAGACACACACCACGCTGGGCAAGGAAGCGATCGAGCACGCCGAGCAGCAGATGGGGCGCAGCGCACCGTTTCTTGCCTTCGCGAAGGCGATTGCCTACGGTCATCAGGAAAAATGGGATGGCAGCGGCTACCCGGAAGGACTCGCCGCAGAAAACATACCGATTGCTGCGCGACTGATGGCCGTGGCCGATGTGTACGATGCCTTGGTCAGCGCGCGCGCCTACAAGGCACCCATGTCGCACGAGGCAGCGGTTGGCATTATCGCCAGTGGCCGTGGCTCACATTTTGATCCCGATATTGTCGACGCATTTCTATCCATCGAGCAGGAGTTCGCAAGCATTGCGGCAAGATTCCGCGATGTCGGCGTACCGCACACCGCGGGATCGCTTTCCGCGCACAAAAAATGAAGAAACTATTGATCGTTGATGACCACCCCAATATCCGTCGCATGATCCGCTATGCGCTGCACGACCGCTTTGTGGTTGAAGAATCCGATTCCGCCGATACGGCATATCAAATGCTGATGAAGGCGCCCCCCGATGGCATCGTGCTCGATGTGATGATGCCCGGTGTCATGAACGGCTTCCAGTTGTGCGAGCGGATCAAACGTGATTCGTCGTTAGCCGATATCCATGTCGTTCTCGTGAGCGCCTGTGGACAGGTAGCCGATCAGGAACTTGGCCGCTCACTGGGTGCCAACGCCTACTTTGTCAAACCGTTTAGTCCGCTGGCGCTGGCGCATCACCTGATCGGTGCTCTGATGCAACCATCGGATCGGAGTGCATGATGCAAGTGGAGACCAATTTCTTGAATAAACCGTTTGAGCAAGTTCATGCATTCCCATTCGAGTCGGCATGGATGCTGAGTCCGTGGGGAATCGCCGCAGTGGATTCAGCCGGCAACGTCGAATTAGTCAACCCAGCCTTCGAGCGCTGCACTGGGGTCTCGGCAAACGCGATCATGGGTCTCGGCGAAGCTTCGCTCGATGCGATCCTCGGTGCGCTCGCTTTGGAGCGCCGGCGTATTGAGGTCAACTCAGGGAATCTAAGGGCCTTCCATTTTGTGCGCCGGCCCGCGGCTTCGGTGGCACATGACTTGAGGCTTGCCCATTTCGGTGAATTGCTACGCGAACCGCTGGCGACGATCTTCGGCTTCGCCGAATTGCTTTTGACGCAGAACTACGAGGAGTCCGTTCGGCGCGAACTGACAGCCACGTTGTTGGAACAGGTGGAGTCAATGTCGAACCTGATCAATGAAGAACTCGATGTCAGCAAAAGTTGTGTGCGAGTGAGCCAGTCGAACCCAAGGAGCCATGAATGAGAGCACGCCCCAGATATCTTCCGCTGCTTGAGGTCCGCGCCGGCATGGTGCTCGGCGCACCGGTGCGCATTGTCAATGGCGGTGTTTTGCGCTTCAGCCTGCCGTCCGAACACACGCTGACGGAAGACAACCTCCATCAGCTCATCGCGCAGCGTGCCGAGTTCATCTTTGTGGCCGAACCCGACACCCGCAGCGATGAGCAGGTCGCAGTCGATGCCGCGCTGGCGGCGCGGCGGGTGATGCAAATCTTCTCCGGTGCCGATCTGACTGAACCCACCATGGCTGCCCTGTTTGATCGGGTGCTGGCCTACCGGAGTGCGTGATGGAAACGAATATTGTCACCCGTGAAGAAGTCGTTGAACGCAGTGCCGAACTTCCTGCGTTTCCACGGATTGTCAGCGAAATCATTGCAACGCTCGACGACCCGGAAGCCAATTTCAAGGTGCTGGTCGACCACATCGCGCATGATCCGGTGATCGCCGCCCGCGTGCTGTCGCTCGCCAACGTAGCGTCGGGGCACTCGAGGCGTCAGTCGTCAGTGTCCGACATTTACACCGCAACATCCATGATCGGGACGGGGCGCGTCCGCGAAATGGCAATCATCAGCAGTATTGGCGGCTTTGTCGATGGCGTTGCCGCCGGAGGCTTGTCCGATGCGTTCTGGCAGCACAGCGTAGCCGTGGGTGTGTGTAGCGAGGAACTGGCGCGACACACCGCCTTGCCCGGATCGGCGGGTGCCGCATTGATTGCCGGGTTGCTGCACGATGTCGGGCAACTCTGGCTATATCGTTTCAACCCGGAAATTTTTCGCATGGCATGGCGCGACGCGCTCTCCAGCGCCACCGGTATCGAAGCAGTTGAGCATGAGCATTTCGGTGCCGATCACTCAATCATTGGTGCATGGCTAGCCGAGCACTGGGCGCTTCCCGCCGGCATTGTTGCTGCGATTCAGCACCATCATTGTCCGGACGACGCACTGATGGAACCACTGGTGCCGCTAGTGCATGTGGCCGAGGTGCTGAGCAATGCACTGGACCTGACAGAGCGCGATGAAAATCGCGTGACCTCCCTCTCTCCTGCGGCCTGCCGCAGACTCGGCCTGGCTATTGATACCAACATTCAGTCGCTGTTTGGACGCATGGAGGCACGCAGCCGTCATGCCAATGCGCTGTTTCAGCGAGCGAGCCAGATCCAGCCGGCCAGCTGCAGCCACACAGAACAATGACTGAGAATGCAACCCATCCGGACAGTTCAGACGCCACCACGGTCAAGATGCGCGCGCCCTGGTGGCGCAACGTGCATGCGGTCTGGGCCGTGTTTCTGCTCTCGCTGCTCGTCACTATTGAGGTCTGGCATCTTTCCAACCAATATGTTGAAGATCGCATCAATGAGCGCTTTGCGTTTCGCGCTGCGCAGGCGG
>CAJAWW010000032.1 GCA_903946745.1 uncultured beta proteobacterium | reverse complement strand
TTTCCGAAGAAAATGCAGTTTCATGCCATTACGAAAAAGGACATCAAGCTCGCCATGCACCACCTTAACCATCGTCCCAGAAAATGCCTCGGCTTCAAAACACCACACGAGGTTTTTATGAACCAGCTACACTCTCGTCATAACGCTGTTGCACTTCAGACTTGAATCCGCCTGATGAGCTTGCCGCGCGTGGCGGATTCTCTGGCCGGGCGCATCGAGGCGCACACTTTATTGCCTCTGGCCGGCTGCGAGATGGCGGGTCGCTCCGGTCAATGGCTGGATGCCGTGTTCTCGGGCGATATGCCCCGGCCACCTGCTGACAAGGTGCAGGCCGAAGTGGGGGCGGCGCTGGTGCAGCGGGTGTTGCGCGGCGGTTATCCGCAAGCCCTGGCGCGCCCGACGACACGGCGGCGCGAGGCCTGGCTGAGCCAGTATGTGGACACGCTGATCCAGCGCGATGTGCAAGACATCGCGGCCGTGGACAAGCTGGAGCAGTTGCCGCGCTTGCTGACAGCATTGGCACACATGTCGGGGCAGTTATGCAATTTTGCGCAGTTGGCGGGGCAGATCGGGCTGGACAACAAGACGGCGGAAAAATATCTGGGGATATTCGAGCAGATGTTCGTACTGCGCCGCGTGCGGCAATGGTCGGGAAACGGGCTATCGCGCATCGTCAAAAGTCCGAAAGTACAGTTCATTGATTCTGGGCTGTTGAGCAGCTTGCTGGGCGTCAATGAAGACTTGTTGTTGCGCCAGCGGCAGCAGATTGGTGCGGTGCTGGAAAGTTATGTGTATGGCGAGTTGCTGAAACTGGCCTCATGGGCGCAGCAGGATTACCAGTTGCTGACGTTTCGCACGACCACTCAGACCGAAGTGGATTTTGTGCTGGAGAACCGGCGTGGCGAAATTGTCGGCATTGAGGTCAAGGCCGCAGCCAGTTTCCGGGTGACTGATTTTTCTGGCCTTAAAAAACTGGCCGCACTTGCCGGGGAACGGTTTCTCGGCGGGGTGCTGCTGTATGACGGCATCAATACGCTTCCCATGGGCGATGTCGCGGGCAAGCCGCTATGGGCGGTGCCGCTGTCGACGTTATGGCTGACATGATCTGTTGAGCGCCCAGCGGTTGCTACCGTACCCCCAGCGTCGACTTTTCGGGTTTTAGCGGCCGCGATTAACCAACGGATCGCGCAAGCTGGCAAACCGTGCCGGGGCGACGTATTGCAGCACTTCCTTGCCCTTGCTGTCGAGCACCACGTCCAGCCCCTGGGCGGGGTAGAGGAAGTGTTCCAGCGTTTCGCCCTGACGGATGCGTTCGGCCGGGGTGCCGAAGCGTTGCAGGATGATCTGTTCGTCAAGATTGGGCGCGGGGATGAAGGCGATGGAACGGATCGGCCGTTGTTCTGCTGCGGCCAGATCACTGGCGTTGAGCAGGTGTTTCTTGGTGCCGCTGGCCATGTAGTCGGTTTTCGCGGCGCGTGCTTGCAGCAGATCGAGTTCCGTGACCGTGGTGTCCAGCGTGATGATTGCCTTGCCGGTCAGCGTGCCGAGGGTGACACTCTCGAAATAGGCTTCGAGCGATGCGGCGCTGTTCTGCGGTGCGATGATCGCCAGTTGCGTGCTGCCGCCGAAAGACCGGCGCGCATCCGCCAGCGTGCTGCTGCCGGGGATCAGGCCAAAGACCTTGCTGCGCCCGTCGGGTAGCAATTCGATCTGCCACGGCAGATTCTGCTCGCTGTGCTGCGGAGCGGCGGCTTTTTCCGGAGCCAGCAAAAACGGCGCGAGCAGTGCAGCAATCACCAGCCCCAGCAGCGCGGCGAAAATCTTCATCAACGACTGATCGGCTTGTAGCGGATGCGTTTGGGCTTGGCGCCTTCCTCGCCCAGACGCTTCTTCTTGTCCTCTTCGTATTCCTGAAAGTTACCGGCGTAGAAGCTCCATTGCGAATTGCCTTCGCAGGCGAGGATGTGGGTGCAGATGCGATCGAGAAACCAGCGGTCGTGGCTGATGATCATGGCGCAGCCGGAAAACTCCAGCAGCGCATCTTCGAGCGCGCGCAGGGTCTCCACGTCAAGGTCGTTGGAGGGCTCGTCGAGCAGCAGCACGTTGCCACCGGCGATCAGCGTGGTGGCCAGATGCAGACGCCCGCGTTCGCCGCCGGAAAGGTTGCCGACGATCTTTTGCTGGTCACCGCCCTTGAAGTTGAAGCGCCCGAGATAGGCGCGGCTGGGCATCTCGAACTTGCCCACGGTGAGAATATCAGCGCCGCCCGAGACGGCATCGAACACGGTTTTGCTGCCGTCCAGCCCTTCGCGTGATTGATCCACGGCGGCGATCTTCACCGTGGTGCCGATCACGACTTCGCCGCTGTCCGGTTTTTCTTTGCTTTGAATCATTTTAAACAGCGTCGACTTGCCGGCACCGTTGGGGCCGATGACGCCGACGATGGCACCGGGCGGCACGCTGAAGCTCAGATTGTCGATCAGCAGGCGGTCACCGAAGGCTTTTGAGACGCCATTGAATTCGATCACCTTGTCGCCCAGACGCTCGCCGGGCGGGATGAAAATTTCCTGCGTTTCATTGCGCTTCTGGTATTCGGCATTCGACATTTCTTCATAACGCGCCAGACGCGCCTTGCTCTTGCTCTGGCGGGCTTTGGCGCCCTGGCGCACCCATTCCAGTTCCTGCTTCATGGCCTTGCGGTGGGCGTCTTCCTGCTTCTGTTCGGTTTCCAGACGCGCGCCTTTTTGCTCCAGCCAGCTGGAATAATTGCCCTTCCACGGGATGCCCTGACCGCGGTCGAGTTCGAGAATCCACTCGGCCGCATTGTCGAGAAAGTAGCGGTCGTGGGTGACGGCGACCACGGTGCCGGGGAAGCGCGTGAGGAACTGCTCCAGCCAGCCCACCGATTCGGCGTCGAGGTGGTTGGTGGGTTCGTCCAGCAGTAACATGTCGGGGCGCGAGAGCAGCAGTTTGCACAGCGCGACGCGGCGTTTTTCACCGCCGGAAAGATTGCCGACCACCGCCTCCCAGGGCGGCAGACCAAGCGCATCGGCGGCAATTTCCATCTGCGTTTCGACATCGGCACCGGCGGTGGAAATGATGTTTTCGTACTTGGCCTGTTGCTCGGCGAGTTTGTCGAAGTCGGCGCCTTCTTCGGCGTAGGCGGCATAGACTTCTTCGAGTTTCTGCTTGGCTTCCATCAGTTCGACTAGGCCCGATTCGACTTCCTGCTTGACGGTTTTCGTCGCGTCGAGTTGCGGTTCTTGCGCCAGATAGCCAATCTTCATGTTCGGCTGCCAGGTCACCTCGCCGTCATATTCTTTGTCCTCGCCGGCCATGATGCGCAGCACGGTGGATTTGCCAGAGCCGTTGAGGCCGAGCAGGCCGATTTTGGCGCCGGGGAAGAAGGACAGCGAGATGTCCTTGATGATGGTGCGCTTGGGCGGAACAATCTTGTTCACGCGGTGCATCGACATTACATATTGAGCCATGGGGTTTCCTTAATCAAAATC
>CAJAWW010000031.1 GCA_903946745.1 uncultured beta proteobacterium | reverse complement strand
TGTCCACCCCTGATGATGAAACTCGTCATACCGGCTTCGCCCGCCGCGAAGCGGAATCCCGGGTGTGTCGAGACCGCCGGTGTGACGAGGATGGGAGAAGGCAATGTTTCACGAATTTGTTCCACGTTTCACGTTAATCGGACTTGGCTGTTTGGCCCGAATTGGCCCCGATTAGATCGCTTTGCACCTGCGAGATTGATAATCGGCCTACCGATAACCAACTACAAGAAGCGGACTATCTGACCAGCGATGGAATCGCGATCCAGCAGCAACACAAAAAGTCCGCATAATAGACAGCCTATGGAGTACGGAAAACAGGGGCAAGGTCATAATCCAGCCACCGTCTCCCCAGCGTCGACTTTTCGGCCTAATATCTTGCGCATGGATACTTCCCCACCCCCCCATGCAAAAACACAGCCCCGCGCCCGCTGACTGGCAGACTGAACTTGAGCGCGGCCGCGCGTTTTTGCGCTTTCTCACCGAAGCCAACGCGCTGATCGCGCGCGTTGACGAACTGCCATCGCTGTACCAGGCGATTTGCAAAAGCGCGACGCACATTGATACCCGCATCGTGCTGGCCTGGGTCGGACTGCTTTCACCCGGCGGCGACAAAATCGATGTCGCCACGGGTACGGGATCCGCCACGGCGTATCTTGACGACATCCACATCCTGACCGACCCGGCCAACCCGAAAGGTCAGGGGCCGACCATGCAAGCGATTCGCTCCCGGCAGTGCGTGGTCATCAACGACTTTGCCACCGACCCTTGCACCGTTCCGTGGCGCGAGCGGGCACGGCGTTGCAACATTGCCGCAAGTATCTCGATTCCGCTGTTCGACCTGCAGCACCCGATCGGCGCGCTGATGCTGTATTCGTCCGAGGCAAACAGCTTTGACAGCGCACTGGTCGATCTGCTGGTTGGCCTCGGCGAGAACATTTCTCACGCCATCACCTTCGTCCGCCAGCGTCAGGAAAATCGCATCGCCGCTGAATCACTGCGTCGCAGCGAAGCACACTACCGGTTGATCGCAGAAAACATCACCGATGTAATCTGGATAGTCGATCTGGAAACCCGGCGTTTCGCCTATGTCAGCCCATCGGTTGAACGCATGCGCGGCCACACGCCTGACGCTGTCATGGCGCAAGACCTTGCCCATGCATTTAGCGCAGACTCACTGGCACATCTCAATAACTGGCTGCAGACCGACATCGCCGCCTGGGAAGCCGGAACCTACACACCGCGCACGGTCGAGCTTGAACAACCGTGCTGCAACGGCGACACCGTCGTGACCGAGGCATCGCTGCATCTGGTTCGCGATGCGGACAGCGGCCACCTGCTGCTGCACGGCGTCTCACGCGACATCAGCGAACGACGCGACTTCACCCATCAACTGGAGCAAAGCCGTCTCAATCTGCGCGTGATTCTCGATTCGACCGACGAAACCATCGCCATGATCGAAGCGGATGGTTGCATCAACGCCATCAACCGGATTGGTGCGGCGCGCTTTGGCGGCAACCCGCAAACCATCGTCGGCGCCAACCTCTATGCGCTGCTGCCGCCCGAGATTGCCCTGATGCGAAAGCAAAAGATCGATGAGGCGCTCACCACCGGCCTGCCGCTCACCATCGAGGATCAGCGCAACGAGCGCTGGTTTCGCACGCGCATTTACCCGATCACAGACGACAAACCCCGCGTGGTGATCTATGCGGTCGACATCACCGACGAAAGAGCAGCAGAGCAGCGCATCGCCGAAAGCGAGCAGCGTTACCGCAACCTGTTCGAGAACAGCATCAGCCCGATGCTGATCATCGACCCCGCCGACGGTCGCATTGTCGACGCCAATGCCGCTGCCAGCCACTTTTACGGCTGGCCGCCGGAAACGCTGGTCGGCATGAGCATCCACACCATCAACACGCTGCCTGCCGAAAAAATTGAAGCCGAAATCGCTGCCGCTCACACGGAAGAGCGCAACCATTTCTTGTTCCGGCACCGCATTGCCGATGGCACGCTGCGCGATGTCGAAGTATTCAGCGGCCCGATCCAGATCGGCGACCGCTCGCTGCTGTACTCGATCGTGATCGACGTCTCCAACCAGCGCCGCAACACGCGCCGGATACAGGCGCTGCTCGATATCGCTGCGGTCGATTTTTCCAGCCTGTCGGAAGAAGAGTTCCTCAACCAGGGGCTCGAGCACGCCGAAGCGGTCACCAACAGCGCCATCGGCTTTCTGCACTTTGTGAACGAAGATCAGGAGACCATTGAGCTCGTCACCTGGACTGCCGGTGCCCTGCGCGGCTGCACTGCCGGCCACGACAGCCATTACCCGATCAGCCAGGCCGGCATCTGGGCCGACTGCTTCCGCGACAAGAAGGCGGTCGTTTTCAACGATTATCCCAACTACACCGCCAAACACGGGTTGCCGGAAGGCCATGCCCATCTGCAGCGCCTCATTAGCGTTCCGGTGATCGAGGAAGGCAAGGTGCGCATGATGATCGGTGTCGGCAACAAGGCCGAAAATTACGGCGATGCCGACATCGAGACCGTGCAACTGATCGGCAACGATCTTTGGCGCATCGTTCGCCGCGCACGCGCGGAAAGGATGATTGCTGCGAGTCTTGAACACCACCGCGAACTCAACCGCAAGCTTGAGGAAGCCCATAACCAGTTGCTGCAGTCGGAGAAAATGTCCTCCATCGGCCAGCTCACCGCCGGGGTCGCGCACGAACTCAACAACCCCATCGGCTTCGTCCACTCCAACCTTGGCACGCTTGAAAGCTACCTCAAGGACATCTTTCAAATCATCGATACCTACACCAACGCCGAAAGCGAACTGGCGGCAACATCGCCGACACTGAACGTGGTGCGGACATTGAAAGAACAGAAGGATTTCGACTTCCTGCGTGAAGACATCACGCAATTGATGGCCGAATCGAAAGACGGCCTGAACCGGGTCAAAAAAATCGTGCAGGACCTGAAAGATTTTTCGCGTGTCGGCGAAGTCGAATGGCAGACCGCCGACATCCACAAAGGGCTGGATTCGACGCTCAACATGGTCTGGAACGAGCTGAAATACAAATGCACCGTCACCAAACATTACGCCGCCGACCTGCCGTTGATCCGCTGCCTGCCCTCGCAGCTCAATCAGGTGTTCATGAACCTGCTGGTGAATGCCGCCCACGCCATCGCCACCAAGGGCGAAATCACCCTCACCACCCGCCGTGTTGGCGACACACACATCCAGATCGAATGTCGCGACAACGGCAGCGGCATTTCGCCAGAAGATCTGAAGCGGATTTTCGATCCCTTCTTCACCACCAAACCCATCGGCAAGGGCACCGGACTGGGGCTGTCGATCGCATGGGGCATCATCGGCAGGCATCAGGGCACGATTGCCGCCGACAGCACGCCGGGCGTTGGCACCACCTTCACCATCACGCTGCCGATTCAGGCACAAGAGCCCACCGTGAACGATACGCCGGTCACCGACACCGACACCGTATTTCCAGCGTCGACTATTCCCACTCATGACTGAAACCTCTGCCTCGGCCCGCGTGCTGTTCGTCGACGACGAACCCTCCATTCTTACTGCCCTGAAGCGCCTGTTTCGCGCCGACGGCTACACGATCTTTACCGCCAGCTCCGGTGCAGAGGCGCTGGCGCTGCTGGAGAGCGAGCCCGTCGATGTCGTCATCAGCGACATGCGCATGCCCGAGATGGACGGCGCACAACTGCTCGAACAAATCTTCTCGCGCTGGCCCGATACCAAACGCATCCTGCTCACCGGTCACGCCGACACCAACGCCACCATTGCAGCGATCAATCGCGGCAAAATCTGGCGCTACGTTGCAAAGCCATGGAACGACGAAGAACTCAAGGTCACGGTGCAGCAGGCACTCGCGCATCGCGTGCTGTTGCAGGAAAACGCACGCCTCACCGCGCTGACGGCACGACAAAACGAAGAACTTAAGCAACTCAACGCCGGGCTGGAACAGAAAGTCGCCGAACGCACCACCGAACTGGCCGCCGCGCTGGAATCGGCGAAGGAGGCGCACGACCAGTTGCACCACAGCTTCATGGCCACGGTACATGTATTTTCGAGCCTGATCGAAGCGCGTGAAGGGCGGCTGGCCGGCCACGCGCGCCGGGTGGCCGACCTCGCGCGCCGACTGGCCGAACATCTGGGCTGCACCGAGGCTGAACAGCAGACCATCACGCTGGCCGCGCTGTTGCACGATCTGGGCAAGATCGGCATGCCGGATGCGCTGCTGACGCATCCGTTCAACGCGCTTTCGCCTGCCGACCGGTTGCAGATGATGACCCATCCGGTAAAAGGGCAGCAGTTGCTGATGGGCATTGAGCAACTGAGCGATGCCGCACGCCTGATCCGCTCGCACCACGAGATGATGGACGGCACCGGCTACCCGGATCAACTGGCCGGCCTGGCCATTCCGCAGGGGGCGCGCATCCTCGCCGTGGCCAACGACTATGACGCGCTGCAATCCGGCTCACTGGCCTTGCACCCCTACACGCCGCATGACGCGCGGGAATTCGTCGTCAAGCAGCGCGGCCACCGCTACGACCCCAGAGTGGTCGACGCACTCATCGCCCTGCTCACCGAATCCGCCACCAAAACCGCCCCGGAAATCGTGGTCAGTGCCGCCGCGCTACGCCCCGGCATGGTGCTGACGCGCGACCTGCTGCACAACGACGGCTACCT
>CAJAWW010000030.1 GCA_903946745.1 uncultured beta proteobacterium | reverse complement strand
GCCATGTTTTCGCTGGCAAAGCCGATGGCCAGTGCCGACAGCACGGCGGCGGCCGGTGCGCAGGGCGCGGTAATCAGACGTGTGCTGCCGCCGGCAAAGGGGGCGATCAGACCCAGCGCCGTGGCACCGAGAATGCCGGCAATGGCGCCCTGCGCCGCAAGCGATTCGCCGAGCGGGGAAAATATGGCGACGCCGAAGGCAATGGCCGAGGGCAGGGCCACCAGCATGGCAGCTAATCCGCCCCAGATGTCACCGGGCAGATCTTTCCGCTGCAAGGAAAATCGACTCAGTGTTACGTCGTCGGGTGTCACGTCGTCGGACATATTGATCGTTTGGTGTTGATTCATGCGTCCGGGATTTTCCGGTGCGGTTGAGTGTAACCGAGCCGGCCGGATAAAAAAACGGGCTGCACACTGGCAGCCCGTTTTTAGTAAATCAGGGAGCAACCAATTAGTTGGCGGCTTCCTTCTTGGCTTTCTTGGCCTTCTTGGCTTTCTTCTCGACCTTCTTCTCGGCCTTTACTTCGTCTTTCTTTTCTTCCTTCTTTTCTACCTTGGGTGCGTCTTTCATCGCACCACCGTGCGATGCGGCGATGGCACCGGCAGAAACGGTGGCGAATACGGCGGCGAACAGGGCGGCTAGTAGCTTGGACATGAAAGTCTCCTCAATGTTGGGTGCGTGTTCTACGCGGGGGTGTCGTAAATGATGCCGAAGTCGACAATCACGCCTAACATAACGCACATGACATTGAATCAGTTGACGGCTCTATTACGTGGTGTGTCAGTGTGGTTGCTGATCGCTGCAATCCCTTGTGCCGGCAATTTGGCGGCTGCACCCCGTCTGCCCGCGTCTGACAACGAAGTGCTTGAGCGTCTGCCGGTGCGTCCGGGCGACCTGTTGGCGCGCGAACTTGCTGAATTGCGTGCCGCTGCTGCCATCGCGCCGTTGGCGGCGGATCCCTCGGCACGGTTGGCGCGGCGTTATTTCGATGCAGCACTGGAGCGGGGAGATCCACGCTACGTAGGCTATGCAGAGGCAGTGATTGCTCGCTTTAGTGCGCCTCTGGCCCCCTCACTGCGCTTTGTGCATGGGCTGGTGGCGCAGTACCGGCATGACTTTGCGGCCGCCCATAACGACTTTGCCGAAGTTCTGGCGGCCGATCCGGATTTTGCTGAGGCGCATGCCTGGCGGGCGGCGCTGTTTCTGGTGCAGGCCGATTACGTGGCGGCGCAGCAGCAATGCGATGCGCTCAAAAAACTTGACCGAGCGGTGCTGCATGCCGGGTGCGCGGGGTTGGTGGAGGCTTACGGTGGTCGCAGCGGGGCGGCGGACGTGCGCTTACGCGAGGCGTTGGGGCGTCTGCCGGCTTCGGCGGTCGAGCAACGTCTGTGGTTACTGACTAGGCGTGCTGAAATCGCTGCCTGGCGTGGTGATATGGGTGCGGCCGAGACACATTATCGGGCTGCACTGGCGCTGGGCCTTGATGACGTCTATCTTCTCGCCGCGCGCGCCGATTTTTTGCTGGATGGTGGTCGCCCTGCCGAGGTGATTGCCCTGCTCAGAAAGCACGAGGCGGCCGATCCTCTATTGCTGCGTCTGGCCGAGGCGTCTGCCGCGACTGAAAGTCAGCAGACCGAGCGCTTCGTGCGTCTGCTCGACGAACGTTTTGCGGCCGCCCGTCAGCGCGGCGATACGACGCACCGTGCCGAGGAGGCGCGCTTTTTGTTGCATTTGAAGTCACAGCCCGATCAGGCATTGGTCTTGGCCGTCGAAAACTACCGTGTGCAGCGTGAGCCGCGCGATGCAAGAGTGCTGCTTGAGGCGGCGGT
>CAJAWW010000029.1 GCA_903946745.1 uncultured beta proteobacterium | reverse complement strand
TTTGCTGCCGCCAGAGCCGTGCTGAGCCCTCAAAAGGACTGATGTTGGATAGCCCCATGTTGGATAACCCCATGTTGGATAGCCCAAGCAAGACCATATTGCTGATCGACGATGATACGGCGGTGCTCGGCGTTCTGCGCGATTGTCTGCGTTCGCACTACCGCATCACCATTGCCACCGACGGGCAAACCGCACTGCAACGCGCGCAAGCGCTGCCCGATTTGATTTTGCTCGACGTCCGGCTGCCCGACATGACCGGCCACGAAGTCTGCGCCCGGTTGCAACGCGATCCGGCGACCTCCCATATTCCGATCATCTTTCTATCCAGCAACGACACCGCCGCCGACATTACCCGCGGCCTAGAACTGGGGGCGGTCGATTACGTCACCAAACCGGTTATTCCGTCCATCGTGCTGGCGCGCGTGCAAACCCAGTTACGCCTGCGCGACCAGCGCAGCCATCTTGAAGAACTGGTAAAAGAACGCACTCAAGATCTTGAATCCAGAACCGCAGAACTCCTGCTCAGCCAAGAGCTCGCCATTGTGGCCTTGGGCTCACTGGCTGAAACGCGCGATAACGAAACCGGCAACCACATCCACCGCACCCGCGCCTACGTCGAGACCATGGCGCGCCGGCTGAAGCAGTTGCCGCGTTACGCAAACACGATTTCCGACCACCACTGGGAAATGATGTGGCGCTCGGCACCGCTGCACGATCTGGGCAAAGTCGGCATACCCGACAGCATTCTGCTCAAGCCGGGCAAGCTGACGGCCGAAGAGTTCGAGATCATGAAACGTCACGCATCGTTAGGATTCGAAGCCTTGCACGCCGCGGAAACCCGCACCCGCACCGAAAATTCCTTCCTGAGTGTCGCCGCCGAGATTGCCCAGTCGCATCATGAACGCTGGGACGGCACCGGCTATCCGGGCGGGTTCGCCGGAGAAGATATTCCCCTGTCGGCCCGCGTAATGGCCATTGCCGACGTGTACGACGCGTTGATCTCAAGGCGCGTGTACAAACCGCCGATGCCACATGAGGCCGCACTGGAAATTATCAACGAAGGCCGGGGCCGGCATTTTGACCCCATGATTCTGGATTGCTTCATGAGCGATCACGACGAATTCCGCCGCATTGCCCTGCAGTTCAGCGACGACCCAGAAGACAATAAAGCTGACAACAAAGCTGACAACAAAGCTGACAACCCTAACGTGACAGACAAAAACTGAAATGAGTACGCCCTTCACCGTATTTGTCGTAGACGACGATGCCTTTGTGCTCGAAGCCATGCGCGGCATTCTCGAACCGGATTGCACCGTGCAAACCTTCGACTCGGCCGATGCCTGCCGGCCGGCACTGGAAGCCGACAAGCCCGACATGATGCTGCTGGATGTGCGCATGCCCGGCACCGACGGCTACACCTTCTGCCGCGAAATCAAAGACGATTACGCGCTGCGTAACATCCCGATCACCTTCATCTCTGCCCAGGACACCATAGAAGCTCGTTTACAAGGCTACGACGCCGGCGGCGAAGATTTCATCGTCAAGCCCTTCGAGGTCGAAGAGGTGCGACGCAAGGTGCGTGTTGCGCAACAAATTGCCGCCAACAAGCTGGTGCTCAAATCACAGATCGACGATGCCGAAATGTTGTCATCCTTGGTGATGGCGAACATGGATGAATACGCCGTGCTGGTGCAGTTTGTGCGCCAGTTGATCGGCTTCGAGACCGAACGCGAAATTGCCGAAGGTGCGCTCGACATGTTGCGCCGCTATCGTCTCGAAGGCGTGGCTCAGACCCGAATTTCGCAGCGCACATTGACACTCAGCGCGCAAGGTGCCGACCTGCCGCTGGAAACCTCGGTAGTGGATCACGTGCGCACCATGGGGCGGATCTTTGAATTTCAAAGCCGCAGCGTGCATAACTTTGATCGTCTTACCATGATGATTAACAACATGCCGCTTGCCGACCCGGAACTGTGCGGCCGTCTGCGCGACCATCTGTGTATTGCTGCGGAATGCGCCGAGGCGCGGCTAAAAGCGATCGAAAACGAAGAAGCCAATCGCCGCACCGAAGCGGGCATTCGCGAAGCTGTGGAACGCATCGCGGCATCGACCGGTGCCGCACGCGAAACCTATTTGCGCGACCGCTCGGCCAGCACCGAACTGGTGACGCGTCTGGAACTCGATGTG
>CAJAWW010000028.1 GCA_903946745.1 uncultured beta proteobacterium | reverse complement strand
ATCGATTACAAGGATGTCGAAATCCTCAAGGATTTCATTTCCGAGAACGCCAAGATCATGCCGGCGCGCATCACCGGCACCAAGACCGGCTATCAGCGTCAGTTGTCGACGGCCATCAAGCGCGCCCGTTTCCTGGCGCTGATGCCCTACACCGACCTGCACCAGTAAGCGAGGAGATCAACCATGCAAATCATTCTGATGGAAAAAGTGGTCAATCTCGGCGGCCTCGGCGATGTGGTCAAGGTCAAGGACGGATATGCCCGCAACTTTCTGATTCCGCAAGGCAAGGCCAAACGCGCCACCGAAGCCAACCGCAAGGTGTTTGAAGAGAAGCGCGCCGAACTCGAACGCGCCCAGGCCGACGTGCTGGCCGCTGCCCAGGCACAAGCCACCGCGCTCGAAGGCATGATGGTTCAGATCACCCGCAAAACTGCGGTGGATGGCCGTTTGTTCGGTTCGGTGACCAACATCGATATCGCCGAAGCACTGGCGGCACTGGGTACCAAGGTCGAGAAGTCAGCGATCCGTCTGCCCGATGGCCCGCTGAAGACCATTGGCGATACCCCGGTGCAGATCGCTCTGCATACCGATGTGATTGCAACCGTGACGGTGTCGGTGCTCGGCGAACACTGATCGGCTGTTGTACTAAAAAGTGCCGCCACCCATTGGGTTGGCGGCATTTTTTATGGCTGCGGTGATTCCCACAAATTACGCACCGTTTATCCACAGCATTTCCACAAGTTGTTCACTTACTCTGCGTTGCGTCACGCGGTAAACTCGCCGATTCGCTCCGGAGATCGTGATGCCACAGGTTCGCACTTTCAATCCCCCCCCATCCGTTGATCCGCAGGTTGCCGCGCTGAAGCTGCCGCCGCATTCAGTCGAGGCGGAGCAGTCGTTAATTGGTGGCTTGCTGATCGATAATTCGGCATGGGATCGTATTGCCGACGTGGTGCGCGAAACCGATTTTTATCGCGACGATCATCGGCGTATCTTCCGGCATATCGGCAAGCTGTGTCTGCAGGGGCGCCCGGCCGATGTGGTGACGGTGTATGAGTCGATCGAGCAGTCGAATGAAGTCGACCAGACCGGCGGGCTGGGCTATCTGGGTGAGATTGCCAATTCGACACCCTCGGCAGCCAATATCCGGCGCTATGCCGAGATCGTGCGCGAACGTGCGGTACTACGCCAACTGGTGACGGTTGGCGACGAGATTGCGGGCAGTGCGCTGAACCCCGCCGGTCGTGATGTGAAGCAATTGCTGGATTCTGCCGAGCAGAAGATTTTTCAGATTGCCGAAGCGGGTGATCGTGCCGGACAGGGCTTCACGCCGATTCAGCCCCTGCTGGGCGAGGTTGTGCAGCGCATGGAAGAACTCCTTGCGCGTGACAGCCAATCCGACATCACCGGCGTGCCCACGGGCTTTACCGATCTCGACCGTATGACTTCCGGTCTGCAACCCGGCGATATGATCGTCGTCGCCGGTCGGCCATCAATGGGCAAGACCGCGTTTGCGATGAATATCGCCGAGTATGTGGGCGTGCAGATGCGCCAACCGGTCGCCATCTTCAGTCTGGAAATGTCCGGCCCGCAACTTGCCACGCGGTTTTTGTCCTCGGTCGGTCGTATCGACCAGAGCAAGTTGCGCACCGGACGGCTCACCGACGACGAGTGGGACCGCATGACGGTCGCGCTGGGCAAACTGCATGAGGCCCCCATCCACATTGATGAAACCGGTGCCATTAATTCAACCGATTTGCGCGCCCGTGCGCGGCGACTGCATCGCCAGTTCGGCAAACTCGGTCTGATCGTGATCGATTACTTGCAGTTGATGAGCTCGAACCGCGAGGGCGAAAATCGCGCTACGGAAATTTCTGAAATTTCACGTTCGATCAAGGCGCTGGCCAAAGAATTGCAGGTGCCGATCATTGCCTTGTCGCAGTTGTCGCGCAAAGTGGAAGAGCGCACCGACAAGCGTCCGCTGATGAGTGACCTGCGCGAATCCGGCGCCATCGAGCAAGATGCTGACATTATTCTGATGATGTACCGCGAGGAATATTACAAGCCGGACACGCAGGACAAAGGCACTGCTGAAGCGATTATTGGCAAGCACCGTAATGGCCCCGTGGGGACTGTGCGACTGACTTTTCTCGGCGAGTACACGCGCTTCGAGAACTTCGCTTCCGGCTCACATTAAAGAAATGCCGCGCATGAGCACCAAGATTTCACCAAAGAAGAAACCCGCGAAGATTGCCAGAGAAACCAAAATTTCTCGCGTTCAGGCACCCAAAGATGTTGCGACCGATGACTGGCAGCGTGCGTTGCGCCGGCAGTTTGGCCGCGAACAATCGTTTGGATTGGAAAACGTCGGGACAGATACATTTTTTTCAGAGTTCCGCGTCAGCAATCCACAATCGAAAAGTATCTACCGTGTGGCTATTCGTGGCAGAAATCCGACCGACAACTTTTGCGCCCCGAAGGCTTTGACGAGTTAGATCGTTTCATGAAGGATGTGGAAAATGTCACCGGCAACATGGGCGAGGGCGAAGCGATAACGCCAGCGGAAGAGGTGGCGAGCGCTACGCCGACAACGCCCGACGTGGTGACTGCCGCAGCACCTGCGCCCGATCTGCCGGTACATGAAAAAGTCGACGCTCAGGGGACGGTGCCCGCCGCTGGTGACCCATGGGCGGCACGATCGATATTGGCAGCCAACTGGTTTCGGCGCTCACCCATGCCGAGGCGTCACATCCATGGATAGAACGTGATCCGGT
>CAJAWW010000027.1 GCA_903946745.1 uncultured beta proteobacterium | reverse complement strand
TCTGACGCTGGAAAAAGCCACCCTGGCTGATCTGGGTCAAGCCAAGCGCGTTGAAGTCGCCAAGGAAAACACCACCCTGATCGACGGCGCCGGCAAGGAAGATTCGATCAAGGCTCGCGTCACACAGATTCGCGCCCAGATCGAAGAAGCCACCAGCGACTACGACAAAGAGAAGTTGCAAGAGCGCGTCGCCAAGTTGGCCGGCGGTGTTGCACTGATCAAGGTTGGCGCGGCCACCGAGATGGAAATGAAAGAAAAGAAGGCCCGTGTTGAAGACGCACTGCACGCCACGCGCGCTGCGGTTGAAGAAGGCATCGTGGCCGGCGGCGGTGTTGCACTGCTGCGCGCCCGCGCTACTTTGTCGGTCAAGGGTGACAACCACGAGCAAGACGCCGGCATCAAGATTGTGCTGCGCGCCCTGGAGCAGCCGCTGCGCGAAATCGCCGCGAATGCCGGCGACGAGCCCTCCGTGGTCATCAACAAGGTGCTGGAAGGCAAAGGCAACTTTGGCTACAACGCCGCCACCGGCGAATACGGTGACATGGTGGCGATGGGCGTGCTCGACCCCACCAAGGTCACGCGTACTGCACTGCAAAACGCCGCCTCCGTGGCTGGCCTGATGCTGACGACCGATTGCATGGTTGCCGAACTGGTGGAAGACAAACCAGCCGGCGGCGGTGGCATGGGTGGCGGTATGGGTGACATGGGCGGTATGGGTGGCATGGGCGGCATGGGTATGTAATTGGCGCAGCCGATTACCGATACACGGCCCCGGTAATACGGGGTTGCTGCTTCAAAAAACCCGGCTTCGGCCGGGTTTTTTGTGCACATCAAAAGTCGACGCTGAAGAGGCGGCGATCACTACAATACGCACCCTCTTCTCCGTGATTTTTTCCCATGCCCGCCCCTGCCCCCGTTTATTCCGAGTTTTTGCGTCTTTACCCGCCGTTTGACCGTTTCGAGGCCGAGGCGCTGGCGTTTCTTGATCTGCACCTGAAAGCCGCTCGCTTTGTTGCCGGCAATGTCCTGGTGTCGCCCAATCTGGGCGAGCCGCAGTCGCTGTTCATTCTGGCGCGCGGGCAGGTGCTGGCGACGGAAGCCGGGATTGATGGCGTGGCGGGCATCACCTTGTCGGTCGGAGAATGTTTTCCGATTGGCGCCTTGACCGGCCGCCGGCCGCCGGCCAACAGCTATACCGCGCTGACAGATCTGGAGATGCTGCAGTTGCCGGCCGCCAAGTTTCATCAGCTGATGAAAATCAGCCCGGCTTTTACGCGCTATTGCAGCGGTTATCTGGCCGGTCTCGTCACCCAGTCGCGCCAGCAGTTGCAGGCGCGTTATGCCCAGCAGGCCAGCGCGCAGCAATCGCTCAACACACCGCTGCACACACTCATCAAGCGTGCCCCCATTTCGGTCACCAGTGCCACGCCGATCCAGCGCGCGGTGGAGATCATGGGCGAACACAAAACTGGCTCGGTAATTGTGGTCAATGGCGATGGCGCGCCGATTGGCGTGCTGACGCAATCCGACGTGGTGCAGCGCATCGTGCTCGGCCGCGTGCCACTGGAGCGGCCGATCAACGAGGTGATGTCGCATGATCCGATGACCCTGCCAGAAACCGCCAGCGCCTATGAAGCCATGTTCGCCATGGCCTCGCGGGGGGTGCGGCATCTGCTGCTGGTGGATGACGCCGGACGGTTAACGGGCGTGATTTCGGAACACAACCTGTTTGCCTTGCAGCGCGTGGGCCTCGGGCAGGTGCGGCGCGCGATCGAATCGGCTGACACGACGGACGCCTTGCGGCAATCGTTGCGCGAAGTGCAGCAGTCGGTGTTCAACATGCTGGCGCAGGGTATTGGCGCGGAACAACTCACCCAGTTCATTTCCACGCTCAATGATGCGGTGACCGAACGAGTGCTGCAACTCAATTTGCTGCAACACCCGCTCGACGATATTCAGTGGTCGTGGCTGGCGTTTGGTTCAGAAGGCCGCGAGGAACAAACCCTGGCCACCGATCAGGATAACGGTATTGTGTTTCTGCCCCCGCCCGACCGCGACCCAAACACGGACCCAAACCCGGAACCGGCACGGGCGCGTTTGCTGGCGTTTGCCCAGGCAGTCAATGCCGACTTGGATCGTTGCGGGTTTCCCTTGTGCAAGGGCAACATCATGGCGGGCAACCCGGAATGGTGTTTGACGCTGGACGAATGGAAAACCCGCTTCAGCAACTGGATACGCAACCCGCACCCCGAAGCGCTGCTCAACGCCACCATCTTTTTTGACTTTCGCCCGCTGCACGGCCAGCGCGAACTGGCCAAGCGCATGCACGAACATCTGTTTGAGCAAAGCACGGAAAACTCGGCATTTCAGCGCATGCTGGCGCAAAACGCGCTGAGTGTTGCGCCGCCGCTGGGGATGATCCGCGACTTTGTGACCGAAACCGATGAAGACGGCAAGGCGTTTATCGATCTGAAAAAATTCGGTGCCCGCTTGTTTGTTGACGGTGCCCGCTTGCTGGCACTTGCACATGGCACCAACGCTGCGTCGACGATCAAGCGTCTGCGTCGCACGGCAAAACAGACAGGGGGCGTGGGCGATGAAGTTGAAGCCATGATCGATGCCTTCAACTTTATCCAGTTGCTGCGCTTGCGCCATCAACATCTTGAGGCAGGGCAGGGACGCCCGGGTGACAACCGGATTTATGTTGAGCCACTCAACCAGCTTGACCGGCGTATTCTCAAAGAGGCATTTCGTCAGGCACGCAAACTGCAACAACGGCTGAAGCTGAACTACCAGCTATAACAACGCCGGTTTCCTCCGGCCGGGAATTCCGGAAGAGGGATGGATGCGGCTATGTTAAAGTTGAAGTAGAAAATCGGCAGGGGACAGTGACACAGGAATAAAAACCGGTGCCACAGCGTCCCCCGAGGCTTTGGATTCGCGACTAACCACTGCAATGTGTTGCGTTGCAATGTGCCGCAATGCCTCCGAAGACCGAGTAAAGGAGAACAGCGGGATAACTTTAGCGCCACCCGCTTACATGCAACTTACGTCGCCCGTTTTCGCGCAACCGACCCATGAGAATACTGCTGGCAGAAGACGACCGCATCATCGCTCAGGGGCTGATCGCATCGCTGCGTCAGTCCGGCTATGCCATCGATCATGTGACGAATGGTATTGATGCCGACACGGCTCTGCTGGCACAACAGTACGATCTGGTGATTCTCGATCTGGGGCTGCCACGCTTGTCCGGGATCGATGTTCTCAAGCGCTTGCGAAGCCGCAAGCTGACGGTGCCGGTGCTGGTGCTCACCGCGCAGGATGGCATTGAAGACCGGGTGCGTGGGCTGGATGCCGGTGCTGATGACTACCTGACCAAACCCTTTGCTTTGCCTGAACTGTTTGCGCGTGTGCGTGCGCTCACGCGTCGCGGCACGGGTAACCCAAACCGGATTACGGTGGGTGTGTTGTCTTACGATCAATCCGAACGTGTTGCCCGCATGGGTGAGGAAATCGTTGATCTCTCGCGGCGCGAACTCGCACTGCTTGAAATTCTGCTCTTGCGTGTCGGGCGACTGGTGCCCAAGGAGCAGTTGGTGGACAACCTGTGCAGTTGGGGTGAAGAAGTCAGCAGCAATGCCATTGAGGTGTACATTCATCGTCTGCGCAAGAAGCTTGAGCCCGGTGACGTGCGCATTGTCACAGTGCGCGGATTAGGTTACAGCCTGGAAAAACCCGCCGAGGCGGGAGCGCCAAAAACTTCTGATGAGTGAAGTTGATGCCGGAAAAGACGCCGGTGCCGACACCGACGTTGGTACCCTTGCTGGCAACGACCTTCGTCCAACGCGACGCGTGCGCCCGAGAAGCAACCCTTTTGCGTACGGCGACCATACCAATTCACTGTTTGGCGAGATTCTGGACTGGATGCTCGCCCCGTTGCTGTTTTTGTGGCCGATTTCGATTGCGGCCACCAATCACGTTGCCAACTACATCGCCGAGCAACCCTACGATCAGGCACTGGCCAACAACGTCACTGCGATCGCACAACTGGTGGTCATCGACCGTGAACGAGTCATCGTCAACCTGCCGACATCGGCGCGCAAACTGCTGCATAACGACGAAGTCGATACCCTTTACTATCAGGTAACGGGGCTCAAGGGCGTGCTGGTGGATGGCGATCCGGAAGTGCCCAAAGCCGAACTGCCGGAACACATCGAGCCCAACAAGGTGCTGTTCCGCGACACTTACATTGATGGCGAAAATGTGCGTATCGCCTACAGTTTTATTCCTGTGCGTCCGGGCGTGCCGCCCATTGTGGTGCAGGTGGGCGAAACCCTGCACAAGCGCGAGGCGCTGGCATCGCGCATTATTTCGGGTGTTCTGCTGCCCCAATTTGCGATCATTCCGCTAGCGGTGATTCTGGTCTATCTCGGGCTGAGTCGTGGCATCGCCCCCTTGAGCCGCCTGCGCGAACGCATTCAGCGCCGCCGCCCGACCGATCTTGCGCCGTTGCAGATTCATCGCATACCAGACGAGGTGCGGCCGTTAGTCGATGCATTCAACGGCATGATGGCCCGGCTGGAAGAAAACCTGCAAGCGCAGCAGCGTTTCATCGCCCATGCGGCGCACCAGATGCGCACGCCGCTCACCGGACTCAAAATGCAGGCTGAAATCGCACTGGCCGAGCACGATCCGCAAAAGATGCGCGCGGCACTGCGGCTGATCGACGAGAGCACCGATCGGGCTTCACACCTCATCAATCAACTGCTCTTGCTGGCGCGCGCCGAGGCCAGCCATGAAAAAATTCATCGTGTTGAAGTGGTTGATATCGACCTGCTGGCCTGCGATGTCACGCGAGAGCTGTTCGGCAGCGCACTGCACAAGAACATCGACATCGGGTTCGAGAGTGCCGGCCGTCCATTGATGATTGATGGCATTCCGCTGCTATTGCACGAAATGCTCAGCAATCTGATCGACAACGCCGTCAAATACACTCCGAACGGTGGCCGCGTGACCGTGCGCGCGCTGCACGCAGAAGAGGCAGTGATCGAAGTCGAGGACGATGGCATCGGTATTCCAGAAGACGAACGGCCGCGGGTATTCGAACGCTTTTATCGGGTACTGGGCAACGAGGCCGACGGCAGTGGTTTGGGGTTGCCAATCGTTGCCGAGATTGCCGAACTGCATCGCAGTCAGATCGTACTTACGGCCGGACGCGACGGTCGTGGCAGCCTGTTTCGCATCAGCTTTCCGTTGCATCGTGACGATGAGACAGAGGCGGCCGCCGAATTGGCACGCCGCAAAGCCCCTAATTTTCCGGTCGGGCTCTGAAAATTCAGCGAGGACAACCATCATGCAACTCACCGAACGACATCGCCAGTACTGGCGCCGCAACCTGCTGGTCACCTCAGTGCTGCTGGCGCTCTGGTTCGTGGTGACCTTCGTGGCGGCCTGGTTTGCACGCGAACTGAACGACATCACCTTTATCGGACCACTGGGGTTTTACATGGGTGCGCAGGGTTCGCTGGTGGTGTATGTGCTCATCATCTGGTTTTATAGCCGCTATATGCGGAGGCTAGATCGCGAATACGACGTCCACGAGAGCGAGGACGAGTGATGGCTTTGCAACGCCCCGGAAGCAAGTTATTCAGCAAGCAGTTGTTTCGCTACTATCTGATCTATACCGGTGGATTCGCCGGTTTTGTGGTGATGGTCGGGTTGCTTGAGGTGCTCGGGGTACCGAACAAGATTCTTGGTTACATTTTCTTTTTCGTCACCATCTTGCTGTATTCCGGCATTGGTTTCATGGCCAAGACCGCCGATGTTTCCGAATACTATGTTGCCGGCCGGCGTGTGCCGGCGCTGTTCAATGGCATGGCGACCGGGGCTGACTGGATGTCGGCGGCCAGTTTCATCGGTCTGGCCGGCACCTTATATCTTTCCGGCTACGACGGGCTGGCCTTCATCATGGGCTGGACGGGTGGCTACTGTCTGGTAGCGCTGTTGCTGGCGCCGTATTTGCGCAAATTTGGTCAATTCACCATTCCAGATTTTCTCGGCGCGCGCTATGGCGGGCACATTCCGCGCATGATCGGCGTCATCGCTGCCGTGATTTGTTCCTTCATTTATGTCATTGCGCAGATTTATGGTGTGGGTCTCATTACCAGCCGCTTTACCGGGCTTGAGTTCACCATCGGCGTGTTTGTGGGTTTGGCCGGCATTCTGGTGTGCTCTTTTCTAGGAGGCATGAAGGCCGTCACCTGGACGCAAGTGGCGCAGTACATCATCCTGATTGTGGCCTACCTGATTCCGGTGGTATGGCTGTCGGTGAAGCACACAGGCATTCCGCTGCCGCAAATCGTTGCCTACACCCAAGCACTGCCCAAGGTGACAGCGATGGAGCGAGAATTCAATGACCTGACCACGGTAAAAGGGGCTGCTGAAGAATCCGTGCGAAAGATATTTCGCAAACGCGAGGCCGCTGCCGAGGCCAAACTCAAGGGGCTTGAATCGGGGGGGAGCGTGTTTCTTGCGCAGGAAAAAAAGCGTCTGGAAACCGCGCTTGCCGAGATGAAAGCCATCCGTCCGGCCGTTGGGTCGCGCACCATCGAATCTGCCGAAAAGGCCATTAAGCAATTTCCCGTCGAGATTGCTGTCGCACGAGAATTATGGACCCGGGAAAAACTCAGTGCGGCCACCCGCGCCGAGCCGGTTAAACCACATGCCGAACCCTTTGCGGCCAAAGATGAGCCGGCGCGTGTAGCCGCCAAACGAAACTTTCTGGCCTTGATTTTCTGCCTGATGGTCGGCACCGCCGCGCTACCGCATATTTTGATGCGCTTTTACACCACACCCTCGGTGCAGGAGGCCCGTCGCTCGGTATTCTGGTCGCTGCTGTTTATCTTTCTGCTCTACTTCACCGCACCGGCACTGGCCATCCTGATGAAGTATGAGGTTTATAGCACGCTGGTTGGCTCCAGCTTTCAAGCGCTACCGGCGTGGGTGAGTAACTGGGCGGCGGTGGATAAAACCCTGATGAATATCGCCGACATCAATCGGGACGGACTCGTACAACTGGCTGAAATCGTCATTGGCGGCGATCTGGTGGTCTTGGCAACACCCGAAATTGCGGGTTTGCCTTACGTCATTTCCGGGCTGGTGGCCGCCGGCGGTTTAGCTGCCGCACTGTCCACCGCCGATGGTTTGTTGCTGACCATTGCGAATGCCT
>CAJAWW010000026.1 GCA_903946745.1 uncultured beta proteobacterium | reverse complement strand
TGGCATTGCCAGCCTGGAAAACCGGCTCTACACAAGCCGGGTCAAGGACAGCCTGATGCCGGTGAGCTTGTCCAGAAATATGCCGATTGAGATTGGCGGGCGCAAATGGCTGTTGCGCATCCACGCAAACCATAAATTCATCGAATCAGCTTCCTCGCTGCAAAGTCACGCAATTGCAGTGGCCGGTATTGTTTTCAATATTGCACTCCTGATCACGTTCACCACGCTGGTCGGACGTGAAAGCAAGGCGCGTAAGCTGGCGGATGAGATGACGGTACAGATTCGTGAGAATGAGAAACATCTCGCCAAGATCAATCAGCGTTTCGAACTCGCAGCAAACTCTGCGGGTATTGCCGTATGGGAATACGATATCGTCAGCGACGCTCTGGTCTGGGATGACCGGATGTATCAGCTTTATCAAGTGGATCGAAACGAATTTACGCCTGATTACAGTGTCTGGCAGTCCCGACTTCATCCGGATGACGGCAGGCGCACCGAAGCCGAACTGCAAGCGGCGATCAGTGATCACAAAGACTACGACACGAACTTTCGTATCATCACCAGAAATGATGGTGTCCGTGATATCAAGGCCCACGGTTGCGTTGAGTACGATCAGGCAGGGCGGCCACTACGTATGACGGGCATCAACTATGACGTTACAGCCACCAGGCAGGCGGAAACGGCATTGCGCGAAAGTGCCCAATACACTCAAACCATCCTTGACAACGTACTGGACGGGATCATTACTATCGACGAACGTGGCATCGTCGATACCTTCAACAAGAGCGCGGAGAAGATTTTTGGTTTCACGATGGCCGAGATTGTTGGCAAGAACGTCGGCCAGTTGATCCCTGAACCCCATGGCAGCAAGCACGACAGCTATTTGCGCAATTATCTGACGACCGGCAAAAAGCACGTCATTGGCATCAATCGCGAAGTAAGTGGCCTGCGAAAGGATGGCGCGACGTTTGCTATGGAACTTTCAGTATCCGAAATTTCACACGCCGGACGCCACATGTTTATCGGTCTGATCCGCGACATTAACGAACGCAAACAGGCAGAGCGCATGAAGAGCGAGTTTGTCTCGACGGTAAGTCACGAATTGCGCACACCACTGACCTCGATTTACGGCGCCCTTGATCTTTTGGCGGGCGGTGCCCTCGGTGAGCTTCCAGAGGATGTTGGCCAACTCATTGACATGGCCTTAAAGAATAGTCAGCGGTTGAACAATCTGATCAACGACCTGCTCGATATGGAGAAAATCGCTGCGGGCAAGCTTGATTTTGATATGGTGACGCAAGCCCTGATGCCGTTGATCGATCATGCGCTGGAGGTCAATCAAGCTTACGGGAAGCAGCATGAGGTGACGTTCCGCATCGTTGAGCGCATGGATGGAATTAACGTCCGGGTGGATGGCCATCGGCTCATTCAAGTGCTGTCGAACTACCTGTCCAATGCGGCCAAGTTTTCGCCATCACAGGCCGATGTGGAAGTGGCTGTGAGCCGGATGGGAGAGTATGTCCGGGTGTCGGTTCATGACCATGGGCCGGGTGTTCCAGCCGAGTTTCGCAAACGTGTCTTTGAAAAATTTTCTCAGGCCGACTCTTCTGATACGCGGCAAAAGGAGGGCACGGGTCTTGGGTTGGCGATCACGCGGGAACTGGTAACACATATGGGCGGCAAGGTCGGTTTCGAGTCGGTTGAAGGGAAGGGATCAACCTTCTTCTTCGATCTTCCCGTTTGCGCGGTCGCGCCGGTGACGGTGGGTGCTGTGCCGGGGTCCGGTATACCTCTTGCGCAAAGCCGCGATCAGGAGGCATAAATGAGAGAACTGCAACGGGTGCTATGCATCGAGGATGAACAGAATATCCGGACCCTGATCAAACTGGGTCTTGAAAATGTGGGCGGCTTGACGGTGCAGGCGTGCTCATCCGGCGAAGAAGCGCTGCGCGAAGCGCTGGCCTTTGCCCCCGACGTTATCCTGCTGGACGTCATGATGCCGGGAATGGACGGCCCTTCCACGCTCAAGGCCCTGCGACAGATGCCTGCGCTTGAGGGGGTGCCCGTGATTTTCATGACCGCCAAGGTGCAGCCACACGAGATCGCTCAGTACAAGCTGCTTGGTGCGTGTGATGTCATTGCGAAGCCCTTCAGTCCAATGACTCTGGCGGAGCAGGTGAAGGCCATCTGGAACCGCTGCAACGATTTGCCGACGGGGTAAGTGGCCGGATTGGGTTGACCACTTTTTTGTCACGGCGCGGTGTCAGGCGGCAGGGTCGTGAACTTCTTCAGTCGAACCCATCAGCGCCTTGATGCGGGCGATGCCCCCTGAATTGCCGTGGCGACGGCATTGAAGTCGTCAATGCATCCGTCGGCTACCAAGGCGCGGATTTCAAGCGCGCCCGCTACGCGAGCGGGACGGAGTCTAGGCTTAACTGAAACCAGTAACGGAAATCTGTATTTTCGGTGGAAGCGGTTTCCCAGCCTTGCGCGGGATGTGCGCCACCCGCTCGGTCAGCATCACTGAACTGAAACGCAGCCCGTCAGCGGTGCTCGAACAGGCCGGTGCCGAACCCGTCGCCATTCTCAATCACAACCGGCCTGCCGCCTACCTCCGGCGTGAGGCCGGGGCCATCCGCATATCATGCACTCGGCGCTCACGCCTGTGCATCATGAAACCGAATCTGATTGCGTCCGGCATTTTTGGCTTGATACATGGCCGCGTCGGCCCACTTGAAGACGTCGTCCTGACCAGCGTCATTGCCGCAGAACAAGGCCACGCCAATGCTGGCCGTGCAATGATGTTCCACGGTGCTGGCGGTCTCTCCCTCGTGGTGGATGTTGAGCAAATAAGGCGCTGACAGGGCGATACGAATCTTGTCGGCGATGCGGCCAGACTGCTTGACGGACTCTGCTTGATCGATATCGATTTCGCTGATCAGCACCACGAACTCATCACCGCCGAAGCGTGCCACGGTGTCTATCTCGCGCACACAAGAGATCAGCCGATTCGCCGCTTTAATCAGCAACAAATCGCCCACCACATGGCCATGCGCATCGTTGAGCGGCTTGAAATTGTCCAGATCAAGAAACATCACTGCGCCATAGCACGCGCTGCGCTTGCTTACGGCCATCGTCTGGGTGATGCGATCAGTGAGCAGGCGCCGGTTGGGCAGATGCGTGAGCGGGTCATAGAAGGCCATCTGGCGAATCTGATCTTCCAGCTTCTTGCGCTCGGTGATATCTGAAAACATGCCGACATATTGCCGCGTTTTCCCGTGGGCATCGTACACCGCGCTGAGGGTCAGCATTTCGGCGTACACCGCGCCGGACTTGTGTCGATTCCAGATCTCGCCATGCCAATGACCCTTCTCGGTCAGATCTTGCCACAGCGATGTGAAGAACGCTTTCTCTTGACGTCCGGAACTGAGAATGTGCGGATTCTTGCCCAGCACTTCGTCGCGCGAATAACCGGTGATCGCGGTGAATGTGGCATTGACGTCGATGATCGTGCCATCGGGATCGGTAATGATGATGCCTTCGTGTGCATGCGTAAATACGCTGGCGGCAAGGTGGAGTTTTTCTTCGTTTTGTTTTCGCTCGGTGATGTCCATGTAGGTGCCCACCGCCCGCAGTGGCGCACCGGCCGCGTTCCATTCGACGACGCGCCCGCGGTCCAGTATCCAGACCCAGTGGTCGTCCTTATGCCGAATCCGATATTCGCATTCATAGGATGGCGCTTCGCCTTTCAGATGGGATTGCAGCGCCGCATCGATGGCTGCCAAATCCTCCGGGTGTGCCAGGCGACGCCAGCTTTCGATATCCGGTCTGATCTCCTCCGTGCGATAACCGAGCATTGCGCAGCCGCGCTCGCTGAACACCATCTCGCCGCCGGGGATGTGCAAATCCCACATGCCCAGATCGCCACCGTCCAATGCCAGTTCCATGCGCTTCTGGTTCACCAGATCCTTCTGATATCCCTCCTGCAGGCGCTGATTGAGGTTGGCGAACTCGGTCGCGAAACTTTGCAGATTGCTCAGGTCGCGCTTCATTTCTCGTTGCAGGGTCACCACGCGCTGGCCGGCAACCAGTCGGGCGGTGAGTACATTCGATTTCAACGGCTTCGACAGAAAGTCGTCGGCACCCGCCGCAAAGGCTTCGACCAGACGCTCCTCATCATCCAGACCGGTCAGCAGCAGCACATAAATGGCGCGGCCGCTCTCCGTTTCGCGCAGGGCGCGGATCAGTTCGATGCCATCCATCTCCGGCATCATCCAGTCAACAATCATCAGATCGGGAAGTTCAGCGCGCGCCAATTCCAGCCCCCGGCGTCCGTTCTCTGCCTCGCTGCACACATAGCCGGCCTTGACCAGCAAGCTCTTGAGGAGCAGGCGGATGCTGCGGTCGTCATCCACCACCAGAACGCGAAAGCTTTCCGCCGCCATGACCCGGGACAGACCGTCCGTCTGTTCCAGAAAGGGTGCCGGCGGTGCATTCATCAATTCGACAAAGGGCGGCAGCTTTTGCGACGGCACCTCCAGCAACCGACACCAGTCTGTCCATTCGAGAACAATGCCGTCGCACAAGGCCAACAGATCCTCCGCACCGATCGACAGCTTGCCCCCGAGCAGGAACAGTTCGGCCATGATGGCGCGCCGCTTGGGCTTGGCCGCCATGCAGATGTCGGCAATTTTAGAGGCCAGCATGAGTGTGAACAGCAGGCGTTCAGCGCGCGATCCGGCCACGAAGTTTGCCGCTTCGGCGTGCTCGTGAACACGCACCGGCTCGATCAGGCTGGCCGGAAAACCCCAATCGGCCAGCAAGGCGGCGGTCAGTTCGGCATGGTCGAACTCGAAAGACAGCCGCTCCGCGTCCAGACACTCGGCGCTGGTGAGCGGCGCGTGCTCCGCGTTTTCCAATAGTTGCGCATAATCCTCCGGGAAAACACTGGCCAGACCGAGTTCGCCAATGTGGGAAAGCAAGCCGAGGGTGAAGGCTTCGTCGCTTTGTATCAGGTGCGACAAGGCGGCCAGCGCGTGCATGGCGACGGCGCGGGCGAGGTTGCGCGACCAGAAGGTCGGGTAATTGAATTCACGGCAGCGAAAAGACTGCTTGTCGGCCATCAATGAAAAGCCCAGTGCCAGACCACGCACCGAGGTCAGGCCGAGCGTGCTGATGGCATCTTTGATGGACAGCACGGGTCGCCCGTCCCGGCCATGGCAGGCATTGGCCAGCTTGAGCAGGCGTGCGACCAGCGCCGGATCGGCCTGAATGGCGTGGGCCAACTGCGTGGCTGAGACATTGTCCTGTCGCGTCAGTTGCACGACGGCAAGCGCCGGGCCTTTGGGCGACGGTAGATATCCAGAGGCCTTGAGCGTCTCGAAACGGGCTTGCAGTTTGGGGTTCACGATGGGGGCGGTCAGTGGATTGATGCGGCGGTTGAGCTTGGTGCCGTGTTGTTATTGGTTGCGACCAGAATGCCTTCCAGCCTTTCGCTCAGCGATCCTAACGTCGCCTGCGATTCCCCGGCGATGTCGTAGATATCAATGAGCCGGTTCGAGCGATCCTTGACCATCCCGAGAATTTCCTCTTCTTGCTGGGGTGACATGCCCAAATGCGCGAAGGCCGCGAGCAGGTCGTCAAGAATCCGGTTTGTGTACATGGAGCCCCGGACTCTGGCTTCATCGTAGCTCTTGCTGTACGACGTGACGGTTTTTCCAACCGCTTGCAGCACGTTATGGATTTCATCCCGTATGGTGATGTTGTCCGCGAAGGACTGCAGTGCTATCAACTTTGCGTCCGCCGCCTCCGCCGCGATGGCGAGGTGGTCGCGGATTCGGCCGCACAGTTCGGCATCGGCCACCGGCATATTGGTCACGAGTATGCTGATGTGCTCGAAGTTGTAAGCGCAGCGTGTGCGGAATTCGAAGATGCGATCCAGCGAGCGGATGTGGTTCATCACGGCAACCTCCAGCGGCCAGTTCTCGCCGGCCCTGCTGAAGGTGCTTTCCACATTCCGTGTGCGAATTTGCACGGCACCTTTCAGGCGGAAGGCGTCGAGTGAATGCAGTATCGCCTCAACCACATCCTGAGTGCTGCCGCATTCGTTGAGCGAGCGCAGGAACTTGATCAGAACCGCATATTCATCGAGATTGGCGAGAACCAGCGTTGCCAGTTCATCGGAATCTTTGGCCTGCCCCGACAAGGCGTTCCGGTCTTGTTCAATGCGCCGGAGATTTTCGATCTTTCGTTGCAGCACGGCAATGTCGATCGGCTTGGCGATATAGTCCTCGCCCCCCGCGTCGTAGCCGGTCATCACCGCATCAAGTTCGTTATGGCCAGAAATGAACACCACCGGGATCGCGGCGAAATCCGGCAAGCCTTTTATATCGCGGCAAAGATCATAGCCATTCATGCCGGGCAGGCCGACATCGAGCAGAAACAGGCTGGGACGCACTTCGGTCAACCGGTTCAGGCAGCTTTCTGCTGAATCGAAGCATTCCACCGCATACGCTTTGCCCAGCATCGACCCAAGCATCAGTCGCATCGTTTTGTCGTCATCGACGACGAACACCTTGTAATCTGTTTCCATGCTTATTCCTTTCGATTGAGTCTGTGCAATCAACGTGCCCATTCGAGCAGGGCGGCGGCAAGAATTTGGTATTCCCGGCGCAGATCGGTCACCGTGGCGTCGTCGGTTATGCCGACCTCTTTGAGATGGTCGTCAAGCGCCTTCATGCGCGCCGAGAGCTTGATGCCGCCGATCTGTGCTGTCAGTCCCTTCAGGGTGTGCGTTTGTCTCTCGGCGGTTTTCCAGTCGGTCGCCGCAATGGCCTGTTCCAGTTGATCGAAGTAGCCCGGCATATCCTCCATCGCCGAGCGGATGACGGCCATGGCCAGTTCGCGGTCGCCGCCTAACTGGGCGAGCAGCATTTTTGCGTCGAATACCGGCGGGCCGTCTTCCTGCGGCGCGATGGTTACTTGTGGCGCCGGTGGTGCCGGTGGTGCCGGGGCGGCTTCTGGCGTTTCGATCACCGCGCTTTTGCCGGTCAGCCAGCGCGCAAGCGTTGCCGTCAGTTTTTCGATATTGATGGGCTTTGCCAGAAAATCGTCCATGCCCGCATCAAGGCAGCGCTGGCGATCCTCCTCGAAAGCGCCGGCGGTCAAGGCCACGATGGTCAGGCGCGGCATGGCATATTCTGCTTCCCAGCGGCGAATCCGCCGGGTGGCCTCAAAGCCGTCCATGACCGGCATCTGGCAGTCCATCAACACCAGATCGGGCGTCATCCCGCCGGTGATCGCATCCACGGCTTGCTGTCCATCCTCAACGAAGTCACAACGCACGCCCGGCCGCTTGAGCATGGCCTTAAGCACGATTTGGTTGGTCGGGTTGTCGTCAACCACCAGAATGTGGCCGGCGAATCTGCAGCAATCTGTGCCTGCATGCACGCCCATTGCCGTATCGTCAGCGTCGACTTTTCTCTGACGCGACTCCTCGCGGCTGTCCGTTCCTGCGGCAAGAAGTTCAGCGCGGATGCGGAACCAGAAACGCGACCCTGTGCCGGGCGTGCTGTCGATGCCGACATTGCCGCCCATCAGCGTGGCCAGATTGCGTACGATCGACAGTCCGAGCCCGGAGCCGCCGTATTCCCGCGTGGTCGAACTGTCGGTCTGCGAAAAGGGCTTGAACAGCAGCGCCTGCTTTTCTTGCGGGATGCCGATGCCGGTGTCGGTGACAGAAAACTCCAGCGTGGCATGCGATCCATCGCGTTCGACCTCACGCGCTTCGATGCGAATATGGCCCTTTTCGGTGAACTTGAGGGCGTTGCCGACCAGATTGGAGAGCATCTGGCGCAGGCGGTGCGGATCGCCCAAATAACGCTGCTCCGGTTGATCGAGTTGATCGGGTTGATCGGGTTGATCAACGGCGCCGGTCTGCACGGATTCGATGCTCAGGCGCTTGAGATTCGCAGCCTCCGCAAACAGCGCCTGAGTTTCATGAATAATCCGCCCGGGTTCGAACACGGCAGATTCCAGATTCATTTTTCCCGACTCAACCTTGGAGATGTCGAGAATATCGTTGAGCAAGGCCAGCAGCATCTGGCCGGAATTGAGGATGATGCGCGCGTAGTCCTGCCGCTCGTTGTCTTTGAGCGCCGGCATCAGCAGCATTTGCGCCATGCCGAGGATGCCGTTCATCGGGGTGCGGATTTCATGGCTCATGGTGGCCAGAAAGCGGCTCTTGGCGACGTTGGCGGCTTCGGCTGATTCAATCGCCTTGAGCAATTGCCCCTCGGCATTCTTGCGCGCGCTGATGTCCTGATGGGTTCCGGACATCAGCAAGGGTTTGCCGTTGGCTGCCCAGCTTGTCACTTTGCCCCGATCCAGTACCCAGACCCAGTGGCCGTCCTTGTGCTGCATGCGCGATTCGCATTCGTAATAATCGAGCTCTCTGGCGAAGTGTTTGTCGAGTAGTTCTCCCGACAGCTTCAGATCATCCGGGTGGGCAAGCTTCATCCAGGTTTCGATGTCGGCCGGGGCGAGTTCATCCAGTCGATAGCCGATGATTTCAGCCCAGCGTTCGTTGAAGATGGTTGCGCCGGTTTGAATGTTCCATTCCCAGGTGCCGACGTTGGTTCCCGTGATGATGTCGCTCAGGCGACGGCTCTGATTGGCCAGTTCGGCTTCGTGCAACTTTCTTTCGGTGACGACGGTGCCGGTGCCACGGTAACCGGCAAACCGGCCATCCGCATCGTGATGCGGTATTCCCGATACCGAGATCCAGCGGGTCTCACCGTTCTTGATTTGAATCTGATACTCGAAATTCTTGAAGGGCAGGTGCGCGTCGAGTTGGGCAAGATGCGCTTCTATCAACTGTGGCGCATTCAGTGCATCGATTTCCAGCAGTTCTTTGCGGCTCTTGCCGAGCAAGCGGCTTTGAGACAGGCCATAGACCGCTTCAAAATTGTCGGAAAACCAGCAGAAGCGATGCCGTGCATCGGTCTCCCAGAACCAGTCGGACGCACTTTTTGAAAAGTCGCGCAAACGCGCTTCATCCTGCCGCAATTGCGTGGTCATCTGCCGCGCCAGTTTTTCGGCGCGGAAGCGGCCCAGGGCCTGCAGTCGTAACAGCAGGGCACCGAAGAGGCTGAGCAGCGCGCCGGCGGCGAATACCAGCCACTTTGATGTCCGATCAATCGCCGCATCAAAGCCGGGCGTACTGCTCACGCGCAGCCTCAGTTCGCGGCCGGCCAACGGGAGCGTCTGGTCGACGGAAAAACGACGCCCCGTGATGTCCGACGGGCCGTGGGCCGTTTTGGCGAGGTAATGGTCGGCGTCATTCACCAGTGTGCCGCCATCGGCGGTTTGGGCGTTATCGAAGAGTTCGAAATCCATCTGGTTCGGCCCCACGTCGGGCAAGCCGCCGAGCAGCTCGGCGAGAATGATGGGGGCGTACACAACACCCACCAGTGCTGCGCGACGTTCGGCGGCGCTGGTGGGTTGCGTCCCGTTGGCGTACACCGGCACATAGAGCAGCATCCCGGGGGTTTTGTTGCGGTCCTGCACTAGCGTGATCGCTGCGGTGAGGGTGGCCTGCCCGGTGTCAATGGCTTGCTGAATAGCGGTGCGGCGGCGTGCTTCGGAGCCGATGTCCAGCCCCTCGGCACCGGGGTTATTCGCCGCCGGCTCGATGAATTTGATGACGAACAGGTCGTCGTGTTCCTTGTCCTCCAGTTGGCGAATGGCGAACTCAGGCGCGCCGTCCGCCCGCTCGGCGGCCAGAAAGCCTTCCAGTCTGGATCGCTTGACCTGCTGAATGAAGCCAAACCCGCGTACCCCCAGAAACTCTTTGGATAGGTCGCGCGATTGGACATAGGCTCGAAAGCCGGCACGCTGCACGCGATGACTGGCGGCATACACGCCTCGGGCGCCGTTCAAGACGTAAGCCGGCTGACGAAAGCGGATGATGATGTTGTTGGCGATGCGTTCGACACTGTGTTGGAACTGGGTCTCGGCATCCCGATTGACGTCGTTTTGCCACCACAGCGCGCCGCCCGCAGCCAGGGCGAGTCCGAGCAGGAATACCGCTGCTGGCTGCAGGGTGCCGGTGCGCAGGTTGTTTGTCTTCATGGTGACGATGACTTCACGATGCGGACCGCACGGGATGATCGGGGTTGGCGTGATGCGCTCATCGCGCCTGTTCAGCTGCGTCGCCCCCGCTGTCGCCCCCGCTGTTGCCCCGGTTACCCGCAGCCAACACCTTTGACAATTTGTCGCGCATCTCGTTAATCGACCGCTCCAGCGTGGCGAGCAGTCCTTCGGATGACGTTCCTTTATGCAAGACCGGTTCCAGCGCGCAAACGATACCGTGGAGATCGATCATCCCCAGCATGCCGACGCGGCCCTTGAAGGCATGAACCGTCTTGCCGGCCTGTTCATGCTGTCCCGCAGCGATTGCACTGCGAATCTGCTCTGGAACATCGACTGCAGTATCTACAAACTCCGCCAGCCAGTGCCGGTATCGATCTTCAGCGCCACCAAAACGAGCCAGAGCCGCAGCGATATCGACGCCGTGCAGTGTGTGGAGCTCAGGCTGCGCTTCGATGAGCGGTTCGGGCTGTTCCGGAAACTCCTTCGCCGCACACGCGGCTTTCTGCTTGCTCTTGGGAATCCATTTCGCCAGCGTGCGATAGAAGCTGAGGTTGTCGAAGGGCTTGCCGATGTGATCATTCATGCCGGCGGCGGCATTGATCTTTTGCTCGTGCGTCAAGGTATGCGCGGTCATGGCGATGATGGGGAGCGACTCGAATCCGGCCCGGCTGCGCAGCGTCCGCGTGGCGGTGAGGCCGTCGATGACCGGCATCTGAATGTCCATCAGCACAAGATCGAAGGCATCGGGTCCGGATTCAGTCAGGATGTCGAGTGCTTCCTGACCGTTTTCCGCCATAGTCGCAGTGATGCCGACCGCCGCGAGCAGTGCCTCGACAATCTCGCGGTTGAGCGGTTGGTCATCGGCGACCAGAATGCGTGCGCCCTGATAGCTCAGGGGCAGCATTTCGTCGCTGGCGGCATGTTCCGCCGGCAGGTCGGCTGCATTACCCAGACCGAGCCAGAGGCTGACCTTGAAGGTGGTACCACGGCCTTCGATGCTGGTGACGCTGATGTCGCCCTCCATCATTTGCGCCAGACGCCGGCTGATGGTCAAACCCAGGCCGGTGCCGCCAAATTTGCGGCTCACCGAGGCGTCGGCCTGCGTAAAGGGTTTGAACAGGAGATTTAGATCTTCTGGCCGCATGCCTATGCCGGTATCTTCAAACTCGATCTCAAGGCAGACCCGGCTTTGCACACTCGCTTGCACGCTGACGTGAACCGCGACGCGTCCGACCTGAGTGAACTTGATCGCATTGCCGAGCAGGTTGAGGCCTATTTGCGTGACACGGGTGGGGTCGCCCAGCAATACATCGGGCACCGCGTCGTCGATCACCACGACGATTTCCAGCCCCTTTTCCGTCACGCGGTGTGCCATCACGGATTCAACGTGCGCGAACACAGTGCGCAGGCTGAATGAAATGTTCTCCAACTCCATGTGACCGGCGGCAATTTTGGAAATGTCGAGCAGTTCGTTGATGATGCGGTGGAGGTGTTCGCCCGACCGGACGATTTTCTCCAGATAGTCGCGCAGCTTGGGCTCGGTGCTGATGCCCCGCGCCAGATTCGCCATGCCGATCACGGCGCTCAGCGGGGTGCGCAGTTCGTGGCTCATGTTGGCGAGGAAGTCGTCTTTGGTCTGATTAGCGACTTCGGCGGCAGCCAGCGCTTGGGTCAGTTCTCCCGTGCGCGTCCCCACCAGTTCTTCCAGATGATCTCTTTGATTTTCAAGTTTCCGCTCGATGTTTTTACGCACAGTGATATCGCGAATGACGCCGGTAATAAAGTTGCCACGGGCGATCTGCCACCGGGCCAGCGACAATTCCAGCGGAAATTCGCTGCCGTCCTTGCGCAGGCCGACCAGTTCAACGGGGTTGCCCATGACGTGCGGCCGGCCGCCATCCATGACACGGTTCATGCCGGCAACATGCCGATCGCGGAAGCGGTTCGGCATCAGGCAGGTCAGCGACTGGCCCATGGCTTCGCTCTCGGTATAACCGAACAACTGCCCGGCGCTGGGGTTCCATTTGATGATTTTGCCGGAGCCATCGGCGGTGACGATGGCGTCGTGGG
>CAJAWW010000025.1 GCA_903946745.1 uncultured beta proteobacterium | reverse complement strand
GCGCGCGCCGCTCAATACCATCCTCGGCTTTAACCGCATGCTGGCACGGCGCTCGGCGAAACTGAGCCTGCGCGAAGGCACGGCGGGTATCGAACACAGCACCCTGCGTCTGCTGCGCCTGATCGATGAGTTACTCGACCAAGCACGCGCCGCCGCCGGTCAGTTGAGCATTGCGCCCGCACCCATGTCGCTGCAACCCTGGCTGGACGCGCTCAGCACAAGCGCCAAAATGAGCAGCGAAACGCAAGGCAACCTTTTGGTGTGCCGTTTTTCCGGCGAACTGCCGCGTCTGATCGAAGCCGATGGCGAGCGCCTGCGCCAGGTACTGGAAAATCTGCTCAGCAATGCCAACCGGCATACCCGGCAAGGCACCATCGGTTTCGACTGCGCGGTGACGGTCGCCGGACAAGCAGCGCGCCTCGATTTTGCTGTTCACGATGACGGCGAAGGCATCGAAGCCGGGCGTTTGCAGCGCATCTTTGAACCCTTCGAGCGCGGCGCGGCCGCATCCTCCGGCCATGGGCTCGGCCTTTCCATCTGCCGCGAACTGATCCGCCAGATGGGTAGCGATATTGCCGTGACCAGCACACCGAACAAAGGCAGTCGCTTCAGCTTTACGCTGCTCTGCCCGATTGTTGACACGGCTGACCCCCTTGATCCAGATACCCCGGACGATCTGTTCCGACACGCCGCGCCGGTGCTGACGACTGGCCGCCCCAGGATTTTGTTGGTGGACGATGATCCCGTGCAACTTCGCTTGCTGACCGACCTGTTGGAAGAAGCCGGCTTCGCCAGTGACACCGCGTGCGGCGGGCGTGCCGCCAGTGCAAGGCTCGATCAGGCCGACTGGAATGCCATCATCACCGACCAGATGATGCCCGAGATCGATGGCTGGTTGTTGTTACGGCAAGCCCGCGCACTGAAACCGGGGTTACCGGTGATTCTGCTCTCCGCGATGAAACCCTGCCGGCCTGACGGCTTTCCGCTGGACATGCACTTTGATGCAGCCCTGCTCAAGCCCGCATCGTCTGAAGAAGTGCTGGCCACGGTCTGGTGCCTGATCCTAAAAGTCGACGCTGGGGGAACGGTGCTGACAGGCGAATCCGGTCAATGGGAAAGCATTGCATGGAAAACCCTGGCGCAACTCGCCAGCGAAGGCGATGTCAGCGGTATTGAAGAATGGATCGCACACGGACGCACCAGCGCACCCGGCTACGAGCACGCCTGGTGCTGGATTGAAAGCCAGTTGCAGCGTCTGAATTTTTCGCTGCTGGAACGCTTTGCCCAGATCGCCCAGACTTACTCAATCTCGCCACCCATACGGTGAATACGCAACTTGAAGCGAATGAGACCGACCAACTAGCCCCAGCAAAAATGACGTGCACATGTCATGAGTAAGCATGAGCAGCGTATCATGCGTTTTCGGTTACAAAACCTAATTTTCCGAAAATACTCCGATCCTGATGGCCCTCTACAACGCCGAAATTTCTGCCGGTTCGCTGATGATTCCGGAAAGCCGCCGGATCGCCAGACTGCTCCTCACGCACCCAACCAAGGAGCAGTGGTTCGAGTCGCTCAAATTCGACAACGTCCTGCAAAAGAAATCTCCGGCAACGGCCCGCCGTCAGGCGCGCCTGATCCGCAATCGCCTCGATACGCTGACCGCCGCAGCCTGGTTACTAATCGCCGATGGTGCGCAGGAAGTCACGACGCAACTACTCATGGCCGCCTGCATCAAGCACAGCCGCATCCTTGCGGACTTCATGCGCGATGTCTATGCCGGACATCTACGCCGCCTTGAGCAGCATCTGTCTCCGAGCAAAGACTGGGAGACCTTTCTGGCCGAATGCGCTCAACGCGACCCCGATGTTGCCAACTTCAGCGATACGACCAAAGCCAAGATGCTTCAGGTCGTACTGCGCGTTCTCGCCGAAGCCAAGTACCTAGACTCGACCAAGTCCGTGCGCCTCACGCCGCCCCATCTGCATCCGGATGTCGTTCGCTTCCTCAAG
>CAJAWW010000024.1 GCA_903946745.1 uncultured beta proteobacterium | reverse complement strand
TCGATGCCATCGTTGCTGGCTGCCGGATAGCGATTGACGATCTTGACCAGCGTGCCGTCCATATTCACGACCGGCGGGGTCGAGGTGCAATTGGTGGTGGTGGCGCTGGCGGTGACGGCGGCCAAATCGAGATCGCAACGCGAGCGAGCGAGTGCAACGGCCGAACGCATCGAGCCGTAAATGGCATTGGCCTTGGCGACACGCGCGTCGCGCTGGGCGTCGATCAGGCGCGGCAAGGCCACTGCGGCAAGAATGCCGATAATGGTGATGACGATCACCAGTTCGATCAGGGTAAAACCTGCGGCAGCGGATTGGGTGAGGCGGCTAGAGCGCATCGGGGTCTTTTCAATTGAGTGACGGACAATACCACAGCCCGCCGGGTCTTTGCCTTAACGGCAGCTTGGGGCGATAGTTTAGCGTGTGCATCTTGGATGCGAAGGCGCATGACATTTGACCTTTGCCTCAATCAAGCAAGATCGCCTCAACGCGCGCCAAAACTTCATCCACGATAGGTTGCGGGACGGTTTCTTTGAACCTCACCTTACGCTCGCGCCAATCCAGCGACTTCAGCTGATGGCAATGAACAGCGCCTTGGGTATCCGTACCCGCTCCCATCAGCGTAACAATGGTGCCGTAGGTACGCGCAGCGGCAGCGGCACCCTGCGACACAGGACAGATCATTGCCAACCCTTGCTGGTTGAACACCTTGCCACTCAGTACGAGGCCGAAGTGCAGCCCCTTCATTTCACGCCCGGAGGCCGGGTCAAATTCAAGATGAACAATATCTCCCCGATTGGGTACATACGCCATCAGGTGTTCTCCAGCCCAACTGATGGCATGTCATCCCATTCCTTGGCGCGCGGCAAGCCATCCGGCATTTCGGCCATCAGGTCGGCCAGCTTATAGCGGGGGCGAGTCGGCGCTTCAACGGTCATCTTTTTACCCGAAAGATGAAGCTCGACTTGCGACCCATCGTTCAAGCCATTTTGTTCGATGAATGCTTTCGGAACGGTCATCACCAACGATCCGCCGGCTCTACGTAGCGTTTGAAGCATGACGCCTCCTCGTATAACAAATATCCTACTTCAGTATAACGCCCCGACAAGCTGCAAGTCGCTACCAACTTACTTCTTCATCGCCACCTTGCCCAGATCCCAGATCGGCAGGAAGATGCCAAGCGCCAAGACCAGCACCATCACGCCGAGCATGGTGATGAGGATGGGTTCGATCTGCTGGGCGAGGGTCTTGAGTTCGTATTCGACCTCGCTTTGGTACATTTCGGCGACCTCTTGCATCATGTCGTCCAGCGCGCCGGATTCTTCGCCGACGGCGATCATCTGCAACACGACGGGCGTGAACACGTCGGCAGTAATGGCGGTGCGCAAAATACTTTCACCACGTTCGACGCCGTCGCGCATTTTGGCGATTTTGTCGGCGATGAAGTCGTTATCGACGGTCTCGGCAACGTTGGTGAGCGCCTGAATGATCGGCACGCCGCTGCGCGAGGCCAGTGCAAAGGCGCGGGCGAAGCGCGCCAGCGTGGCTTTGCGGATGATGCTGCCGGCGATGGGAAACTTCAGCTTCATTTTGTCCCAGGTGTAGCGCCCCTTGGGCGTGCCCCGCCAGCGGGTGAAGCCGAACACCGTGGCAACAATGCCGGCGATCAGGATGTGCCAGGAATTCACCATGAAATCCGAGAAGCCCAGCAGAATGCGGGTCATCAGCGGCAACTCGGAATTGAAGCCCTTGAATACTTTGGCGAAGGCCGGGATGACAAAGATATTGACGACAAACATTGCCGCACCCATGGCCATGATGACGAATGAGGGGTAACGCAGGGCGGATTTCACCTGCTCTTTCATGAAGCGTTCAAACTCCATGTGATCGAACAGGCGGATGAAGACTTCTTCCAGCCGGCCGGTCATTTCGCCCACACGCACCATCGAAATGTAAAACGGCGTAAAGACCTTGGGGTGACGCCCCAGCGAAACCGAGAGTTCGCGCCCGGAATCCAAGCCTTCCCGCACATCCTGCAACAAATCCTTCATCGCCGGGTTAGCGCTGGATTCCTGCAACCCCGCCAGCGCCCGCATGATGGGCACGCCAGCACGCAGCAGGGTGTAGATCTGTTTCGAGAACAACAGAATGTCGACATGCTCAACCTTCTGCTTGAAGAGTTCAATGTTCAGACTCGCGCTGCCGCCACCGCCACCACCAGACTTAGGTGCCGCCGCACCGGTGGGCTTGATTTCCATCGGCGTGACGCCGGTGCCAAACAAGGTGTCCGCTACCGCACCCGCAGACGCGCCTTCGAGCACGCCTTGAACAATCTTGCCGGCTCCATCACGGCCACGGTAGGCGAAGTTAGGCATAAAGGCGGTTTACCACGGGGAACACGGGGGGCACGGGGAAAGGCTAGAGCGAAACACGCTTGATTCCTTCTTTCAGCAGGCGTTTATTGAAGTTGAGTAGAAAACCGCGCTTCAGATTCAATAATCGCAGATACGTCATGATTTGCGCCAAGTGCGCGGGAGAAAAGTCATCCACAGCCTTGAGTTCGAGTAACAGTACTTTTTCTACGATCATATCTGCACGAAAACCCATACCGAGATCGTTGCCCCGATACGATACCGGAACTTCAACCTGACAAGCCACCGAATACCCGCGCTCAATCAGCTCAAAAGCCAGTGCCTTCTCATAAACCGACTCCAACAACCCCGGCCCAAACACACGGTGCACCTCGGTCGCCGCATCCAGCACAGCATCAATCAAATCAGCAGAAGCCTCCTGCCTTTCCCCGTGCCCCCCGTGCTCCCCGTGGTAATCATGCCTTTCACTCATCCAACTGCGTACTAATCCGCATCGCTTCCTCAATCGTCGTGCGGCCGCTCACTGCCAAACGCACGGCGTCGCGGCGCAGGGTATTGCCGGCCATTTGTTCTTTACCGACGGCCATGAATTCGTTGGGGTCGCCACGGTTGGCGGCTTCGACTAACGCATTGGTCATTTCGAGCACTTCGTACACCGCCTGACGCCCGGTGTAGCCGGTGTTGGCGCACTGGCCGCAGCCATGGCCGCGCTTGAACTGGTGGGTGTCGACGCGGTCGCCGAGTTCGTATTTGAGCCATTCGTGTTCGTGCGGGGCCGGGGTATGCGGTGCTGAACAGCTTTCGCACACCACGCGCAACAGGCGCTGCGCCAGCACCATCTGGATCGACAGCGCCACCATGTAGCGCGGCACGCCCATGTCGAGCAGGCGGATGGGTGTCGACAAGGCATCGTTGGTATGCAGGGTGGAGAGCACCAGGTGACCGGTCATGGCGGCGCGCATGCCGATTTCGGCTGTCTCCTGATCACGCATTTCACCCAACAGGATGATGTCCGGATCCTGGCGCAAGGCGGAGCGCCGCACGCGGCTGAAGGACAAATCGATTTGTTCGTGCACCGGCACCTGATTGAGCCCGGGCAGCCGATACTCACCCGGATCCTCCACGGTG
>CAJAWW010000023.1 GCA_903946745.1 uncultured beta proteobacterium | reverse complement strand
TACGGTGTCCGCGCTCATCCGCAATGCCGATTCGGCCTTGTATCACGTCAAAGACACCGGGCGCGCCGACTTCCGCTTCTACCACGCCGACATGAATGCTGACGCCATGGCGCGGCTGACACTCGAAGGCGCCCTGCGTGATGCCCTCGAGCGCAAAGAGTTCGTCCTCTATTACCAGCCAAAATGCGAACTGGCCGGTGAGCCAACAACAGGGCAAACAACGCGGCGCATCGCAAGCTGCGAAGCGCTGGTGCGCTGGCAGCATCCGACCGAAGGTTTAGTGCCCCCGGCGCGCTTCATCCCGGTTGCAGAAAAGATCGGGCTGATCGTCGCGCTCGATGACTGGGTGCTGCTTGAAGCCTGTCGCCAGATGCAAGAATGGCGCGCGCAGCGCGGTTACGACATGACGATTGCCGTCAATGTCTCCGCCGTAGACTTCCGCAAACCCGGGCTGATCGAGCGCGTAAAAAACGCGCTGCAAGACAGCGGCCTGCCCCCCGCGTGTCTGGAACTGGAACTGACAGAAAGCGCGATCATGGACGATGCCGAAGCCGCCGCGACAACACTGGCGGCGCTCAAGGCCATGGGCGTGCGCCTCGCGATCGACGACTTCGGCACGGGCTATTCCAGCCTCGCCTACCTCAAACGCTTCGACGCCGACGTGCTGAAAATTGATCGCGAATTTGTGCGCGACATCGACACGGACGCGAGTGACCGGGCGATCGCCAGCACCATCATCCAACTCGCCAAGGCAATTGACTGCCTGGTCGTCGCCGAGGGCGTGGAAACCGAAGCGCATGCAGCGCTGCTGGGCAGCATGGGCTGCGATCTGGCACAGGGTTTCTGGCTGGCAAAACCGCTACCGGCGGATGAATTCGTGGCGTTCGTCACCCGGCAGAACGCGTAAACCTAGAAAAAGCAGTTGACCACGGGGGACACGGGGATCACGGGGGAAAAACAAAAGCTTACGGTAAGCAATGTGACAGCCCATTGGGTGAGTCAGAAGCATGCTGCAATGCATTGAATTTCCCCGTGCTCCCCGTGCTCCCCGTGGTTAATCTGAGGTTTTAAGCTCAAACGCTCGCCGGCACACCAAGCTTTTTCAGTATTTTGTCCATCAGGCAAAAGTGCGTGAAGCCACTCTGAAATAAATTGGCACCCACGAACACGGTGAACCACAGCCACGACAGGCGGCTCAGGTCGGCTTGTCCATTGACATGCGCCAGCGTCAGCGAGAGCAGGATAAAAAATCCGGCGATGATGCGCACAAGGCTATTGACGGTCATGCGTTGTTTCCTTTCGATTGGAGCGTGGATAAACGGTTTTTCATGGTGGCGAAATACAGCACCGGGATCACCACCAATGTCAGCACGGTCGACACCAGAATGCCGAAGATCAGCGACAGCGCCAGCCCGGCAAAGATCGGATCATCAACGATGAACAAGGCACCCAGCATCGCCGACAATCCTGTCAGCACAATCGGCTTGGCACGCACCGCAGCGGCCTGCATCACCGCCTCGGCGAGTTCGGTGCCGCCCGCCACCTGATCGTTGATAAAGTCGACCAGCAGAATCGAGTTGCGCACAATAATGCCGGCCAGCGCGATCATGCCAATCATTGAAGTGGCCGTAAATTGCGCGCCGAACAGCGCATGCCCCGGCATCACGCCGATAATGGTGAGCGGAATCGGTGCCATGATGATGAGCGGCACGAGATAGCTGCGAAACTGCGCCACCACCAGCAGATAGATCAGCACCAGACCCACCGCATACGCCGCCCCCATGTCACGGAAAGTTTCGTAAGTCACCTTCCATTCACCGTCCCACTTGAGCGCATATTGGGCGTAAGGGTCTTGTGGCTGGCTGATGAAAAACTCGCCCAGCGTGCCACCGCCCTGTTTGCTCTGCTGCAAATTTATGTCTTTGAGTTTGTCGCGAATTTCAAACATGCCATACAAGGGCGAATCAAGCTTGCCGCCCATGTCGCCCGTGACATACACCACCGGCAGCAGGTCTTTGCGATACAGCGTCTTTTCGCGCAGCGTATGCTGAACGTCGACTATTTCAGAGACCGCCACCGCCTGCCCGCCCTGCTGCGGCAGCGCACGCACCTTGAGTTTGAGCAAAGAATCAATGCGGCTTTGCTGCTCGGCTGGCAACACAATGCGCACCGGAATCTCATGGCTCGATGCACTGTCATGCAACGGGATGACATCCTCGCCCGATAAGCCCATGCGCATGACCTCGGCAATATCTTTTTGCGCCACACCGAGTAAGGCCGCTTTGGCCTGATTGACACGCAGAATGATTTTGGGGGCATTCGCATCCACGCTGTCATCCACCCCCACCACGTCGGGTGTGCTCTCGAAGGCTGCACGCACGGTTTTGGCGACCGTCATCTGGCCGGCGTAATCCGGCCCGTAAATCTCGGCGACGATGGGCGACATCACCGGCGGCCCCGGCGGCACTTCCACCACCTTGGCATTACCGCCAAACTGCTTCGCGATCGCCGCCACGCGCGCACGTACCGACACCGCAATCTCATGACTCTGGCGACGACGCTGCGCCTTATCCACCAGATTGACCTGAATATCACCCATCTCCGGGTTGGCGCGCAGGTAATACTGACGCACCAGCCCATTAAAATTGATCGGCCCGGATACCCCGGCATAGGCCTGATAGTCGGCGACTTCTTCAATCTTGGCGATCTCAACACTGATCTCGCGCAGCACTCTGGCCGTCTCTTCCAGCGGCGTGCCCACCGGCATGTCAAGCACGATCTGAAATTCGCTCTTGTTATCAAACGGCAGCATCTTCAGCACCACCAGCTTGAACACGCCCAGCGACACCGACAACAAAATCGCCAGCAAAACCCCGCCCCACAACCAACGGCGCGCTGACTTGCCGGTACGCTCGTTCAACAAAGGGCCGAAAATCTTTTTTACCACGGGGGGCACGGGGGGCACGGGGAAAGGCTGGGTTGTCCCCGTGCCCCCCGTGTCCCCCGTGGTTATCTTGCCCTTCATCAACCTCAACGCCAGCCACGGCGTCACCACGAAGGCGATCATTAGCGAGATGAACATCCCCATCGACGCATTGATCGGGATCGGGCTCATGTAGGGGCCCATCAGGCCGGACACAAAAGCCATTGGCAGCAGCGCGGCGATCACCGTGAAGGTCGCGAGTATGGTCGGGCCGCCGACTTCATCGACCGCACCGGGAATGATCTGCCACAACGGCTGGTCGGATTTCAACTGCTGCCAGCGGTGAATGTTTTCCACCACCACAATGGCGTCATCCACCAGAATGCCGATCGAAAAGATCAGCGCAAACAGCGACACGCGATTGAGCGTGAAGCCCCACGCCCATGAGGCGAATAAGGTGGCCGCCAAGGTCAGCGTCACCGCTGCGCCAACGATTAACGCCTCGCGCC
>CAJAWW010000022.1 GCA_903946745.1 uncultured beta proteobacterium | reverse complement strand
TCTGTTGCGTGGCGTTGCCCGGCGTCTCACTGCCGCACTGGGTCAGCGCGACCTGTTGGCACGCCTGTGGGGCGACGAATTCGCGTTGTTGCTGTGTAGTGTCGGGCAGGACGAAGCACTCGCCGCCGCGCGTCGCATCCGTCATATTCTGGGGGAGCCGCTCACCATCGACGGGCAGCGGATCGATCTTGAAGCCAGCATCGGCATCGCCCTGTTTCCCGATCACGGCGGCGATTTTTCACACCTGTTGCGTCGCGCCGATAGCGCCTTGCGTCGCGCCAAGCAGCGTCATGCGGGCGTGGCGCTGGCTGCGCAAGAAGATGCCGAGCCGTCCTCTGACCAGCTCTCCTTGATTGGTGAGATGCGCGAAGCGCTCGCCGGCGATCAGTTTGTGGTGTTCTACCAGCCCAAGCTGGATCTGAAAACGCGCCGCGTCACCGCTGCCGAGGCGCTGATCCGCTGGCGGCACCCGCAGCGCGGCTTGGTGCCGCCGGGCAGTTTCATCCCGTTTGCCGAGCAAACCGGCTTCATCCGCGAAATCACACCCTGGCTGGTTGAGCGCGTGGTGCAGGATACGGCGCGGTGGCGGCGCGACGGCCTCGATCTGGTCATTTCGGCGAATTTGTCGACCTATGATTTGCTCAATGCCGAGCTGATCGAGCAAATTTTTGCCGCGCTGGAAAAGGAACAGCTGCCGCCCGCAGCGCTGTGCCTGGAAATTACCGAAAGTGCCTTGATGGACGAGCCGGAGCGCGCGCTACAACATCTCGACCGGCTTGCCGCGCACGGCATCAAACTTTCCATTGACGATTATGGTTCCGGTCAGGCTTCACTGGCTTACGTCAAAGATTTGCCGGTGCATGAACTAAAGATCGACCGCGTCTTCATTACCGATGCCGACAAAACACCCAAAAACGCTGCCATCGTGCGCTCGACTGTTTTGCTGTGCCGCGAACTGGGGCTGAGCGTGGTCGCCGAAGGCGCAGAGCGCGAAGGCGAGATTGCATGGCTGACCGAGAACGGCTGCGATTTCGTTCAAGGTTATGGTGTCGCCAGACCCATGCCCGGCGAAGAATTCGACGGCTGGGTGCGGCGCTACAACGGTGTTGCGGGCACCGCTTAAAAGTTGCGCTTGGGATACCTGTAAGGCGCTTAGCAGGTAACTAAGCAGGTAACTAAGCGGGTAATATGATCGCCGGTTTCCTTGGATCATCTTGATAGCGTCATCTTGACACCCACCCCTGTGCAGACTCCCGAACCGCCCGCCGATGCGCTGAATGCGCAGCGCATCCGGCAATTGCTGGCGCAGCTTGGTCGCATGGTTCCGTTGGTCGTGCTGGCGGTGGTGCTGCTGGTGGCGGCCGGGTTTTACTTCTTGCAGGTACGACCGTTGGCGGCAGCCGGGGCGCTGCAGCGCCAGCAGGAGGCCACCGGGCGGGTGGTGGCCAAGATCGAATCGCTGTCCGGACAGGTTGAGCGTGTGTTGCTCACGACCGCCCAATGGTCGCGTGACGGGTTGGCAAACATCGACGATATGGCAGCGTTCAATCGCTTGCTGATTCCTGTTTTGCAGCAACGTGGCATCGTCAGCAGCGTCCATCTGGCGGACGATAGCGGGCGCGAATTGTTGTTGATGAAAACCGCCAGCGGCTGGAAGAACCGCGTCACCGACGTAGCCAAACAGCCCGGTCGTCAGCATTTTTTTTCCTGGAAGGATGCGCGCACGGCTGCCGGTGACGAATGGGTTGCGCTTGATTACGACCCGCGCACCCGGCCGTGGTTCACCGGCGCGCTGGCAACTGCCGAAAATCAGGTGCATTGGACCGCACCCTATATTTTTCAGTCGACCAAGGAGCCGGGCATTACCGTCGCTGTGCGCTGGACGGATGCCACCAGCGGACGGAAGTTCGTGATTGCGTTTGATGTGTTGCTGTTGGATCTGTCGCGCTTCACCACGCAGCTGAGCTTTGGCGAAAACGGACAGGTTGCGCTGCTCACGGCGGACGGCAAACTGCTCGGACTTCCGCGCGACCCACGTTTCGCCGACGAGGCTGCGCTCCGGCAGGCTGTGCTCCAAGAACCTGCGGCGGCGGGTCTGCCGGCGCTTGACGCAGCATGGCGTGCATTGAACAATCCAGCGTCTTCGGCAACCACGGCAACCACGGCAACCACGGTCACCACTGCCACTATTCC
>CAJAWW010000021.1 GCA_903946745.1 uncultured beta proteobacterium | reverse complement strand
GCGAGTTGATCTGGGTTTTCGGCATGATTATTTTCCTCTGCCTGATGGCCGAAGCCTTCTTTGGCTACCTGTTGCCATGGGGGCAAATGTCGTTCTGGGGTGCCCAGGTGATCGTGAATCTGTTCTCCGCGATCCCCTTCATCGGCCCTGATTTGTCGCTCTGGCTGCGGGGTGACTTCGTGGTGGGTGACTCAACCTTGAACCGATTCTTCGCCTTTCACGTCATTGCTGTGCCCATGGTGTTGCTGGGGCTGGTGGCCGCGCACATCATCGCGCTGCATGAAGTCGGCTCGAATAACCCGGACGGCGTTGAGATCAAAAAGAAGAAGGGCCCTGACGGCATTCCGCTCGACGGCATTCCTTTCCATCCCTACTACTCGGTAAAAGACATCGTCGGCGTCATCGTATTTCTGATGGTGTTTTCGGTCATCGTCTTTTTTATGCCGGAGTTTGGTGGTTACTTTCTTGAGTACAACAACTTCTATCCGGCTGACCCGCTTCAGACCCCGCCGCACATTGCTCCAGTCTGGTACTTCACGCCCTATTACTCGATTTTGCGCGCCGTGACGTATCCGCTGTTCGGTATCGATGCAAAGTTCTGGGGTGTGGTTGCCATGGGCGCTTCAACGCTGATTATTGCCTTGCTGCCCTGGCTGGATCGTAGCCCGGCGAAGTCGATTCGTTATCGCGGTCCGCTGTACAAAGGCTTCCTCACTGCATTCATCATTGCCTTCTTTATTCTTGGCTACCTTGGCATGCTGGGGCCGACACCGATGCGCACGCTGGTCGCGCAAATCTGTTCGGTGATCTACTTTGGATTCTTCCTCCTGATGCCGATTTATAGCAGCCTCGACAAGTGCCAACCGGAACCGGATAGGGTGACATCGAAATGAAGAAACTCCTGACTGCACTGCTGTGTGTGCCGCTACTGGCGTTTGCGAGTGTTGAGGTGCATCTTGACCGGGCGCCTGACCGCTCGAATGACAAGCCTGCCCTGCAAAATGGTGCCAAGGTGTTCATCAATTACTGTTTGAACTGCCATTCGGCGTCTTACATGCGTTATAACCGTTTGCAGGATATTGGCCTGACGCCTGCTCAGATCAATGACAACCTGCTCTTTACCGCAGATAAGATTGGTGAGCCGATGCGTATTGCCATGCAGCGCGCGGATGCAAAAGCCTGGTTTGGCGCTCCGCCGCCCGATCTGACCGTGATTGCCCGTGCCCGCGGTTCCGAGTTTGGCAGTGGCGCTGACTGGCTTTATACCTATCTGCGCACCTTCTATCGTGACGAGTCGCGGCCGACTGGCTGGAACAATGTTGTGTTCCCCAATGTGGGCATGCCGCATGCGCTTTGGGAGTTGCAGGGGAATCAGCTGATGGGCGAAGATCACAAGTTGAAACTCGCGTCGGCTGGCAAGCTGAAACCTGCCGAATATGATGCCATGGTGGCCGATCTGGTGGGTTACCTCAAGTACATGGGTGAGCCGATGGCCGAGTTTCGCAAGCAACTCGGTGTCATTGTGCTAATTTTCCTGGCCGTCTTTTTCGTATTTGCGTATGCACTGAAGCGTGAATACTGGAAAGATATTCACTAATTCAACTACGTAAAAATGCTAACTATGGGGCATCGAGAAATGAGCGCGCCGCCTGTGCGCAAAGTGGTGCGTGATGCCGACTATTCGTGGGGCACCAGCGCCATGATGAACCTGTATTCGGGCACAACATGCCCGTTCAGTCATCGTTGTCGTATCGTGTTATACGAAAAACAGATGGACTTTCAGGTAATCGACGTCGATTTGTTCAACAAACCGGAAGATATCGCTGTCATCAATCCGTACAACCGGGTTCCGGTGCTGGTTGATCGCGATCTGGTGCTCTACGAATCGAATATCATCAACGAGTACATCGACGAGCGTTTCCCGCATCCGCAGTTGATGCCGCCGGATCCGCAAACGCGGGCGAAGGCGCGCCAGTTGTTGTTCACGATGGAACACGAGTTGTTTAGCCACATCGATGTGCTTGAAAAAAATCTGAAATCGGCTGATAAGTCACGCCAGCATGTGCGTGATCGTCTCAATGAACTCGCGCCGATGTTCAACAAGCAGAAGTTTTTGCTTGGTGAGGATTTTTCCATGCTGGATGTGGCCATTGCACCGTTGTTGTGGCGTCTCGATCACTATGGCATCGAGTTGCCGAAAACAGCCGCGCCGCTGATGAAATACGCCGAGCGTATCTTTTCGCGTCAGGGTTTCATTGACGCATTGACGCCGTCTGAAAAGGTGATGCGCCGTTAAGGCGCATTTGCCCGGCTTCGCCGAGCCTTAGTCGGCCGTGCAAACCACCAAACCCTACCTGATCCGCGCCATTCACGAATGGTGCTCGGATCAGGGATTTACCCCTTACATGGCCGTCAAGGTGGATGCGTTTACGCGCGTTCCGAATGAATTCGTCAAAGAGGGTGAAATCGTTCTTAACATTGGCCTTGATGCCACGCATCAGTTGTCGCTGGGTAACGACGAAGTGACGTTTCAGGCACGCTTTGGCGGGCGGGCTTTTCCTGTGGTTGTCCCGATTGAACGCGTGGCGGCCATTTATGCGCGTGAGAATGGCGAAGGCATGGCCTTTGAAGTCAGTGAAACCCGCGCCGAGGACTCGGTTGATGACGGCGCGAAGACCGCGGGCGCTTCTCGGTCGGGTGCCGGACCGGGCACTGTGAGTGACTTGAAGTCAAAGTCGGGTCGCCCCACTCTGACGCGCATCAAATAAGCACTGCGAACCACAGAGAACGACTGCGCGAACCACTGCGCGAACTACTGCGGCTTTTACTTCGAGTCCATCACCCAAACGCCATCCCATGTGCTGCCGGGAGGATTTGCGGCAAAGTGCTGACAGCGTTCGATGTAAAGTACCGCCGCCTTGTCGTGATCGTTCAGCGCCAGCACCTCGCGGAATTCATTCATGGCGTCCGCCCATTTCTGCTGGCGATATTTGACCAGTCCCGATTTGAAATAGCGCAGCGCATCAATCATCTGCGGGTAGGTTTCGTCGGTGTGGTAGTCCATGACTTCGTAGATGGCTACTGGCTGGGTTTTGCCTTTCACCACCACCAGATCGAGTTCGCGGCTGAAATAGGTGCCGCGTAGCATTTTGTAGGTGAATTCGCTGATCAGAATGTGTGCGCCGTATTGCTTGCAGGCTGATTCGAGCCGGGCGGCGAGGTTGACGCCATCGCCGATGATGGTGTAGTCCATGCGCTTCTTCGAGCCGATATTGCCTGACACCACGTTATCGGTATTCAGACCGATACCGATGTCGACGGCCATCTTGCCTTCACTGATGCGGCCTTTGTTCCATGCGCTCAGTTCCTTCAGCATGGCGATCGCTGTGCGTACCGCACGGTCGGCATCGTCGGCGTGGCCAACGGGGATGCCGAAAGCCGCCATGATGGCGTCGCCGATAAATTTGTCCAGCATGCCTTCTTCGCGCTGGATGCAATCCACCATCAGGGTGAAGTATTCGTTGAGCAGCGCCACCGTGCCCTGGGCACCGAGTTGTTCGGTAATGGTGGTGAAACTGCGCACATCCGAGAACAGTACCGTCGCCATGACATTCTTGCCCCCCAGCATTTCTGCGCCCGAAGCCAGCATCTGATCGGCGATGCCGGGGTCCATGTAGCGCGACATGGTGGATTTGAGGCGTTTTTCGTTGGAAATGTCTTCCAGCATCAGCATCGAGCCAAGGCGTTTCTTTTCCACCGACAGTAAGGGCAGGGCGGTGAGGTTGACCGAGAGCTTTTCTTCGCCCACGACCAACTCGGCATCCATGAAGAGGTCGGATACTTGTGTTTCGACCACACGCTTGAGCTTTTCCAGCATCCATGCGTTGGGGCCGGAGAAAAACTCTGCCGCCGGCCGGTTCAGAATCTGGCTGGGGTGTGTTTTTAGAATGCGCAGACCGGCCGCATTGCAGGTGGCGATGCGTTCGGCTTCGTCGAGCGTGATGACCGCATTCGACATGGATTCGAGCATCGCCTCGTTGTAGTTCTTCATGTTTTGCACGTCGGCAAATAACTTGGCATTTTCTAGTGCGATCGAAATTTGCGCCGTAAATGCCCGCAGACGCGATTCATCTTCGCTGGTAAATGGCCCGCCGCGGCGGTTCAGCACTTGCGTCACGCCGATCACTTTGCCGTGTTTATTGACAATCGGTACGCAGATAATCGAACGGGTGAAGTAGCCGGTTTTTTTGTCAAACGCCGGATTAAAGCGCAGGTCGGCGTAGGCGTATGGAATGTTGATGGCCTTGCCCGAGGTAAATACGGCACCGGCGATGCCCAGATGATTGGGCAGGCGGATCTGCACGGATTCAAGCCCCTGACCGACTTCTGACCAAAGCTCGTTGGTTTTTTCGTCATTGAGGAACAGCGTGGAACGCTCGGCGTTAAGCAGGCGTGTGGCTTCCCCCATCACCTTTTGCAGCAGTGAACCGAGTTTGATGTCGGCGGTCACCTCGGAGACGACATCGATGAATTCCATCTCCTGTCGGCGGATCGCCTGCATGCGCTCGATAAACTGCGCCGACTGTAGTGCGAGCGTGCCCTGGCTGGTCATTGCTTCAAGCAGATTCAGATCCTGCTTGGTGAATTTTCCGCTGCGCTTGTTCAGTGTCTGCGCAACACCGATGATTTCGCCTTTGACCGTCTTGATCGGTACGCAGAGGATATTGTGCGTGGTGAAGCCGGTTTGTTCGTCGATCGAGCGGTTGAAACGGTCGTCTGCGTAAGCATCATGAATGATGAGTGCTTCGCCGGCGGTGTAGACGAATCCGGCCACGCCACTGGTATTCAATATGCGTATTTCGCGTTGAATATTGCCTTGCGCGACGCGGGAATAGAGTTCGTTGGTGTCGGGATCGTTGAGAAACAGCGAACCGCGCTCGGCGTTGAGTTCCGCCGTCGTCATCTCCACCAGTGCCTGCAGCACCTCATCAAGCGTGCCGTAACTGGCCATGCGCCGCGTGACTTCAAGCAATAGCTCGGCATGGCGCAAGCGACGGCGGTTCTCGTTGTCGCGCTCGACGGCGGCACGCTTTTTCGCCGGAACAGCGACATTTGATGCAGGGGGTGTGGTGGGTGTGTCCATGGGGGCTACAGACGGGTACGCATAACTTCGATCTGATCGCGCAGCGCCTGTATGGTGCTGCGGAGTTGGGCGGATTCATCGGCAAACAGCGTGCGTTCACGATTCACCGAGTTGTCCTTGTCTATGTATGACAATTCTAGCGATTCGCGCAGACCGGTGATGGTATGTCGCAACTGGACAATCTCACCCTGTGCGGTGACGATTGCCGTACGCACGGCGTTGTCTTTTTCCGCACGGGCGTGTTCGAGTTCTTCGCGTAACGTACCGACGGTTGCCTTTAGTTGTGTGATCTCGCTGTGCCCCAGCATGCGCTCCTGTTGCAGGGCTTGCTCGCGCTCGGTGCGTGCCTTTTCAAGTTCGTCGCGCAACGCGGCGGCCGTGGCGCGTAGCATTTGCGATTCATGCTGCGCGGTTACACGCTCTTGCTGTATTGCACGTTCGCGTTCGGCGCGTGCATGCTCAAGTTCGTCACGTAGTGCGCCAACGGTGGTTTTTAGTTGCGCGATTTCTGCGGCGTTGGCTTGCGTGATTTGCAGTGTTGTGGCATGGATTTCGACCTGGGCAGACTCAAGCCCTTCGCGCAACGCAATCACGGTTCGTTTCAGATCTCGCGTGTCGGCTTTCGCCAGAGCGAGTTCTTCATCGATCGTTGGAGAGTCAGCTATCATCATCCAGTGGGTTGTTGACGAGGCCCATATGACATCACGAAGCCGCCTGCCGGTTGATTCCCGGCCGCTGGCAGCGCACCATTACGGTGATAATCATAGCACCGTAACCAGCAGGGCTGTGTGCCAGATGCCTTGCTGAATTTTCTTGCAATCACCACGCAATCGCCACGCAACCGGATCAAAGGAATATTCAATGCTCATCAATTGTGCCGCCTATCGGGAGGGGACCAAACTCAGTGATATCAGTATTGAGGCGATCAGCGATTTCGTCAGTCAGCCGGACTGTTTCGTCTGGGTCGCCTTGCGCGATGCCACCGATCTCGAACTCAGCGAAATGCAGGAAGAGTTTGGTCTCCATCCGCTGGCGGTTGAGGATGCCCGTCATGGTCACCAGCGCCCGAAGATCGATGAGTATGGTGACTCGCTGTTCGCGGTCGTGCATCTGATCGAGTTTGTTGATAATGAACTTTCGGTCGGTGAGGTGAATGTGTTTGTCGGGCGCAATTACGTTTTGTCGGTGCGTAACCGCAGTCAGCAGAGTCTGCTGGGGGTGCGCGAACGTTGCGAGCGAGAAACGGAGCTATTGCGGCACGGTGCCGGTTTTGTGTTTTATGCCTTGATCGACGCCGTGGTTGATCGTTACTTTCCGGTGATCGATGCGCTGGAAACTGATCTGGAGGCGATCGAGGAGCGGATTTTTACCAAGGGGGCGGCACAAAGCAATATCGAGCAGCTGTATGCGCTGAAGCGAAAGCTCATGGTGCTGAAGCATGCTGTTGCGCCGTTGATGGAGGCTGCCGGGAAATTGCACGGTGGCCGCGTGCCGGCGGTGTGCGCCAATAGTCAAGAATACTTCCGCGACGTTAATGACCATCTGGCACGCATCAACACCACCATCGATTCGGTGCGAGACACCATTGTGACGGCGATTCAGGTCAATCTGTCGATGGTTACCATCGAGGAAAGCGAAGTTAACAAGAAACTGGCTGCCTGGGCCGCTATTTTTGCCGTCATCACCGCGTTTGCCGGTATCTGGGGCATGAATTTCAAGGCGATGCCGGAACTTCATTGGGAGTACGGCTATCCGACGGCACTGGCGACCATGCTGGCGGCTAGTGTGTTTCTCTATCGGCGATTCCGCAAGTCCGGCTGGCTGTGATCGAGGCTGCCAGAATAACTTTGAGCCGGTTGGCGCCCTCAGCACGAATCGAACGTGCGACCCCTTCCTTAGGAGGGAAGTGCTCTATCCACTGAGCTATGAAGGCGTTGCGGTGATGCGCTATTCAGGCGGCGGATACTACCTCCTCGCCTATAATCTTGCGCTTGCCTGCGGGCGTCTTTTCGCGTTTCCCCTACCGTGCCCTTGCTGACTCTTGATCGTGCTTTTCTGGCCTATGGCCATGTTGCCTTGTTGGATAGTGCGGCGCTACAAATTGATCCTGGCGAGCGCGTTGGCTTGATCGGTCGTAACGGCAGCGGCAAGTCGAGCCTGCTGCGCGCTTTGGCGGGTACTGGAACGCTGGATGATGGGGTGTTGTGGCGCGAACCGGGGTTGAGGATTGCTTTTGTCGATCAGGAGCCGGAGTTTTCGGCGGGCGTTACCGTGTTCGAGGCGGTTGCGGCGGGGCTGGGTACGATTGCCGGCCTGCTGGCTGACTATCACATCACGGCCGCAAAAGTCGGCGCTGGGGATGCGGCAGCGCTGGAACATTTGCCGCATCTGCAAGAGCAACTGGAGGCGGCCGACGGCTGGCGCTTGAGCAGTCGCGTTGAGCAGGCGGTATCGCGCTTGAGTCTCGATGGCGATGCTGATGTCGGCAAGCTCTCGGGCGGTGGGCGCAAGCGTGTGGCGCTGGCGCGTGCCTTGGTGGCCGAGCCGGATTTGCTGTTGCTTGATGAGCCAACCAATCATCTCGATGTGGATGGCATTCTGTGGCTGGAGGAGTTGCTCCGCGGCTACCCCGGCGCGGTCATGCTGATTACGCACGACCGCAGCTTTCTTGACAGCGTTGCAACCCGCATTGTTGAACTGGATCGCGGGCGGCTGGTGAGTTTCCCCGGCTCGTTTGCGGCGTATCAGCAGCGCAAGGAGTTGATGCTCCACGAAGAGGGATTGGCCAACGCGCGCGCGGACAAACTGCTGGCGCAAGAAGAGGTGTGGATACGCAAGGGCGTTGAAGCGCGACGCACTCGCAGTGTCGGTCGCATTCATCGACTTGAAGTGCTGCGCAGCCAGCGTCTGGCGCGGCGTGACCAGCAGGGGCAGGTCGCGTTTCAACTGGTGCGCGGTGATGAATCCGGCAAGCGGGTGGCCGAGTTGGAGGACGTCAATAAGGCATTCGGCGAGCGCGTGGTGGTCAATAACTTTTCCTGCCGCATCATGCGGGGCGACAAGGTGGGTTTGATTGGCCCCAACGGTTGCGGCAAGACCACCTTGTTGCGCTTGATTCTGGGTGAGTTGGAAGCGGACAGTGGCACCGTGACGCAGGGCAGTCGGATCGAGGTTGCTTATTTTGACCAGTTTCGCACCCAACTTGATCCTGAAGCCATGCTGGCCGATGTCATCAGCCCCGGTTCTGATTATGTTGAAATCGGCGGGGCCAGAAAGCATGTCATCGGTTATCTTGAAGACTTTTTATTTGCACCGGCGCGGGCGCGCTCCCCGGTCAAATCGCTGTCGGGCGGCGAACGTAACCGGCTGTTGCTGGCGCGTTTGTTTGCGCGCCCGGCGAATGTGCTGGTGCTCGATGAGCCGACGAATGATCTGGACATTGAAACACTGGAATTGCTCGAAGCCCTGATTCAGGAATATGCCGGCACGGTGTTTCTGGTCAGCCATGACCGCGCGTTTCTGGACAACGTGGTGACCCAGACCATTGCCAGCGAAGGCAGGGGGCGCTGGAAGGAATATGTCGGCGGCTACTCGGACTGGTTGCGGCAGCGGCCACAGTCACAATCACAGTTGCAATCACCGTTGCAGGGCGTGTCGCCCGGTGATCGGGGAGCGCAAAAAGTCGACGCTGGGAATACGGACACAGCGACGACAAAGCCGCGTGGGAAACTTGGATTCAAAGAACAGCGAGAACTCCAGCAGTTGCCGGATCGTATTGCTGCGATCGAAGCCGAGCAAGCGAGTCTGCAACAACGTCTGACCGATCCGGCGCTGTATCAGGGGCCGGACGACGCGTTGCGACAGGTGCAGTCGCGTCTGGTTTCTCTGGATAAGGACATCGATGCAGCAATGCGCCGCTGGGAGGAGCTTGAGGCGCGTAGCGCCGGTTGATCGGGTGTTTTGATGCGGGCGGTTCGATTGGCTCGAACCGCCCGTTTATCGGGCAGCTGCAGTTACCCGCAGGTACCCACCGCGCCACAGGCGCTGCAAAAATCACAGCCATCCTTGCGGATCACCGTCATGTTGCCGCATTCGGCGCACAGCGAACCTTGCATCACCTTGATGCCGCCACTGGTTTCAGGGGTTGCTCCGGGCGTTTCGAGAATGCCCATTTCACGCGTCGGGTAGCCGTTCTCGTCGAGAATGCCGAGCATGGCGTAGCGATGCATGATGAGGCGGGCGATGTAGGCCACGGTTGACGGCCAGTTCTGCTGTTTGCTGGAACCGGGCACGCGCGCCATGAAATCACCCAGCGGCTCAGCGTAATTGGTGAGCTTGCGCAACTTCATGCCGATCCAGGCCGGATCGAGCACGCGCATGTCGAGCGAGAGCAGGCGCGTGAGGCCGTCCAGCGCGCGCGGGTAGTGGCCGGAGAGCCAGACCGAATACGGGCGCGTAACGCCATCGGGCAGGGTGATTTCCTTGAGGCCGAGGACGAATTCTTCGCCTGAGGCCGGGTTCAGCACATCGACCGTCCAGGACAGTGTGCCGTCGGTGCCGGTTTTGGGTTCGTCGCGGCTGAACATGCAGTCGACCACCGCCGAAGCGCCGACGGTTTCGCTGCCGCCTTCAAGCGCGGCGAGTTTTTCGCAGCGATAGCGCACCACTTGTGCGAGCGCCGAGACCACGCCGGGCACCAGTCTTTTCTCGCCGTTGGGCGGGAAGGGCAGTTCAAAGGCGTCATCGTCTTGCGTTTTGGCCAGCGCGTCCAGTTTCAGCTTGAGCCAGGCCTTGTCGTTGGCGCGCATGTCCATCGATAAGGTTTTGGCGACGGCACCAATACCGCGCGGCTGATCGTTGCCGTTGACCCACACTTCAAAAGGCATGGCGCGACCCAGATCGTTTTCGGTCTGGCCGACGAATAAGGCAAATTCGCCGTGCGGGGCTTCGATCATGTAGGTCCAGGCGGCATTGCCGTCGGACATGCGCGGACGCCCCGGCCAGCGCAGGCTGGCGAGCACGGGGGCGGGCAGGGCGCCGATCGACATGCGGCGGTTGCGCGGGTCGATGGTGACATCCTGCGGTTGTTTTTGCGCATTGACCACGGTGGCGACGCCGGCCGCTTGTGGTTCGACCGACAGCACGCTGCCCAGCACTGAGTTGGGCCGGTAGGTTGCCAGTCCCTTGAGGCCGGATTTCCACGCCACCATGTAGAGGTTTTCAAACTCGGTGTAGGGGTAGTCGGCCGGCACGTTCACTGTTTTGGAGATCGAGGTGTCGACGTAGGGTGCAACGGCGGCAACCATTTGTTCGTGCGCCTGTGCCGAAATTTCCAGCGCGGTGACGAAGTAGTCCGGCAGCTTGGAAATATCGCCGCCCTGGTGCTTGTAAAGCCGCCAGGCGTAGTCTTCTACGGCGTATTCCTTGTGCGTGCCGTCGGCCATGCGCTTTTTGCGCGTGTAGGTCCAGGAGAAGGGCGGCTCGATGCCGTTCGAGGCGTTATCGGCAAAGGCCAGGCTGATGGTGCCGGTGGGGGCAATCGACAGCAGGTGCGAGTTGCGCAGGCCGTGTTTGCGAATCTGATCTTTCAGGTCGGCCGGCAAACGCGAGGCGAAGTTGCCGCCCGACAGATACATGTCGCGGTTGAATAGCGGGAAGGCACCGCGCTCTTTGGCGAGTTCGACCGAATAGGCGTAGGAACGATCACGCATGTATTCGGAAATTTTGGTGCCCATGTCGCGTGCGGCCGGCGTGTCGTAGCGCAGACATAACATGATGAGCGCGTCACCCAGACCGGTGAAGCCAAGCCCAACGCGGCGCTTGCTCTGGGCTTCTTTGAGTTGCTGTTCCAGCGGCCAGTGGGTGGCGTCGAGCACGTTGTCGAGCATCCGTACCGACGTGTCGATTACTTTACCGAAGGCAGCGAAGTCAAAGCGCGCCTTGTCGGTGAAGGCATCGTGGACGAACAAGGTCAGGTTGATCGAGCCCAGGCAGCAGCAGCCGTAAGGGGGCAGCGGTTGTTCGGCACAGGGGTTGGTGGCCTCGATGGTTTCGCAGTAGTAGAGGTTGTTGTCCTTGTTCATGCGGTCAAGGAACAGAATGCCCGGTTCGGCGTGGTCGTAGGTCGAGCGCATGACCTGATCCCACAAATCACGAGCCGGTACTTTGCGGTAGACCCAGGCACCATCTTCGCGCTGATAGGCACCGCTGGCGCGCACGTCGGCCGAGGGCTGTGCGCGGTGCGCGAGTTCAATGTCGCCGTCGACTTCAACGGCCTGCATGAAGGCATCGGTGACGCCGATGGAGATGTTGAAGTTGGTCAGGTCGCCCTTGTCCTTGGCGTGGATGAATTCTTCAATGTCCGGGTGATCGCAGCGCAGTACGCCCATTTGCGCACCACGGCGGCTGCCGGCGGACTCGACGGTCTCGCAGGAGCGGTCGAACACGCGCATGTAGGACACCGGGCCGGAAGCGCGCGACTGGGTGCCTTTGACGTGAGCACCGATCGGGCGGATCGAGGAGAAGTCGTAGCCGACGCCACCGCCGCGACGCATGGTCTCGGCGGCTTGCAACAGCGCGGTGTAGATGCCGGGACGGCCATCGACGACTTCGGAGATCGAATCGCCGACCGGTTGCACGAAGCAGTTGATAAGCGTGGCGCACAGATCGGTGCCGGCGGCGGAATTGATGCGACCGGCGGGCACAAAGCCGTTTTCTTGCGCTTCGAAGAAGCGCGCTTCCCAGAAGGCGCGTTTGTCTTCGGTTTCTACGGCGGCAAGTGCGCGGGCGACGCGGGTACGCACGTCACTGACGTCGCGTTCGTTGCCCTTGGCGTATTTTTCGAGCAGAACTTCGCCCGAAATTTCTTGTGGGAGGGGCAGACCCATCTGCCCCGTACATACATAAGTCGTTGAATCCTCGGTTGCCTCATTCAATGTATTCATTTTATTTTCCGAAGGGGTGGGTGTTGCTCAACAGGTTGCTGAACGGGGTGCTGAATATGCGTTAAATACGTCGGCCGTGCGGTGAAAAACCGGCAGGTTAACCCTATGTGTTGCGGCTTGCCAAGTAGAAAATATTTATTTCAATAAAAACAGCGTATTGAAACTTTTACTAGTGGTTGCAGTGTTTTGCTACCACTATATATTGTGTGTTTTTTTCTGGCGAAAAGGGCGAAAAAACAGCAGGATGTCCTCGCTTTTCAAGATTTGATCTGAAGCATGCTGGTTGCGGTTTTTGCTAGTCCAGAAACGTGCCTGGTTGGAAGGGGGCTTGACATCCGCTTTGCATGCGCCTTAACGGCGAAGCGATCACTTCATGACGAATCAATCGGAGATTTTTGTGCTGTGACGAGCGCCTGAATGTCGGCAATCACTAATCCTAGCGACTCTCTGGAAATGCCAATCAAGGCATAATCACGTGCTTAGTTTGAATGGGATATCTCTCGCGTGTCATTGCTTTATGTTCATCGCTCACCGGTTTTTCGTACTGCGGTTGCACGCATTGCCGAAGCCGCAGAGTTGCATTGCCGCGAGTTTCACGACAACGCGGCGGCGTTGGTGTTTCTGGCGGCACGCGAGCCGGCATCTTTGTTCCTGGTGGAGCACGGCTCAGGTGATGGCAAGGGTTTCCGGATGATCGAGGAAGTGCGCCTGTTTGCGCACCGTGCAACCTTGCCGATTGCCTGCATCCTTGAAACCCGCGACCTAGCCGCCGCGCGTGAGGCCTTTCGTGCGGGGGTGACTGAGGTGTTTCAGGAGACCGACGATGCCGGCCTGCGCAGTTTTGTGCGCGAATTTTCCGGGACTGCGAAAGCCCCTTCATTCAATGGCCGCGTATTGTTACTGGAAGACTCTGCAAGTCACATGGCCTTTGTCAGTCATCTGTGCGGCGAGCTTGGCTTGAGTGTCGATACGGCGACGACGGTTGAGGAAGGTCTGGCGCTGTTTGCCGCCAACGCGTATCAGATCGCGGTGATCGACATCGTGCTGGAGGGTATCCAAAGCGGTCTGGCGCTGGTGCGCGAGATTCGCCGGCAAACGGATGGCCGGGGCAATATTCCGGTGCTGGTGATGTCCGGGTTTACCGACGTGGCGCGGCGTATCGAGGCGCTGCGCTGCGGGGCGAGCGACTTTCTGCACAAGCCTTTTGCCGCCGAGGAATTTGTCTGGCGCTTGCGGCGCTTGTTGCAAGAGCAGGCGCATGAGGATCTGACTGAATCACTCGACACCACAAAATCGCCGGGTAGCGGCTTCAGTGCGGGTGCCAACAAATGGCGAAACCTCGGTTTGACCCCGCGTGAGGCGGAAATCTGTGAGTCCTTGCTGGTCGGCAGCGCCGACAAGGTGATTGCCGAAAAGCTCGGCATTTCTTTCTGGACGGTGCGTACGCATATCCAGCGCATTTTCACCAAGTTGGGTGTGCTTAATCGCCGTGAGTTGATCGTGCGCTACCTGACCGCTCGGGAACCAGCGTAGGCGCTAAGTGTGGAATAGGGGCAATTATTTGCCGCTTATTCGGGTCGATGGCATGAATTCTGCAAATAAGGCACTAAGCCCCGAAAGATAGGGGTGAAATTGCCGTTATTCCAATATTCAGATTATTTTGCCGCCCGGGCCAGTCAAGGCGGCATCCTTTGCCGGAGATTTCGATGCGAAAAGCCAGTTCGAGACGGAGTTCGATCCTTCCGCTTTCTATCAAGAACCGAGTTCAAACAGAATTACCCGCTTTGGTCGCTTTGACTGCGATTGGTGAGCCCTGGTTTTCGGCACAGCACCAGTCGGATTTGCTGGCCGTGGCGCTGGTGGTTCGCGAGATGGCTCCTGAGGACAGTCTTCAGGCGCAGTGTGCGGTCGAATTACAGGGCTTGTGCGAAAAAGAGATCACGGCGGATTGCAAAGTCATGATCGCTTTGAATCTTGCCGAATGCTTGCCGTGGTTACAGGTGCAGCCTAATTCCCGAATTCAGCGTGCGCTCTCGGCGATCCTTGCGAAGCATGTTCTCGTGGCCGCCTAAGCTGCACAGGCTGTTTACAGCAGTTCGGCCGTGTGCCGGGCGATCATCCATTCTTCGTTGGTCGGAATCACGCAGGCGGCAACGCGACTGGCTGCGGTGCTGATGCGTGCATTGTCCGTGGCGTTGGTGGCGGCGTCGAATTCCAGCCCCATCCAGTCAAG